>JAEZLD010000109.1 GCA_023415335.1 Bacillota bacterium
AGGTTAAAAAATGGGTAGTATCATATATGAAAGGCAGCTTTAATAATGACGAAAAGGCATAAATTGTAAAACTGAGGTTATGGCAATGTATAATTTATCACTAAAATTATAGTATAAATAAAAAAATCTGAAGGTGGTTAATAAACATTGTTGGATGTCGATATATAGAATATCGAAAGAGTTTACAAATATGAAAATTATGGAGAAAGTGCGTTACTAGAATATTATTATGGACCATTGGTGTTTTGCTAGTGCAGATTTTGTTTCTACAAATTCAACGATACATTATGAGAGGGGGGATTCAATAATGTTACCTAGTGATACCTATGCACTTTTTGCATGAACATATTAATAGCATTTAACCATGAATTCATTATACCCATATGACTATCATAAATATTGTGTTTAATATTATAAAAAGGGGAGATTGATTTGACCGTAAAGATGAAGCTGCGAACAAAGACTATGCTGCGTATTTGCGTAAACATAGGGTCGATTATGATAATTGGATTTGCATTAGCCTTTGCTATTGTATATAAGACAACATACAAAAATTCTGTTGATATATTAGAAAACACCATTAACTCAACCTCTGTTAAGCTGGACTTATGGGACCAGGGACAGAAAAACCAGATTCTTCAGACAGCTGAACATATGAACCAGTTAAAATCCGATGAGGATAGACTTATGTTCCTTTCTCAGACCATTGGGATTTCCGGTGATATTCCTAACGGCATATATTATGCAAGTGAAGATAAACGACTATTATACCCTAAATATCAGGAGAAATATGATTCGGACACTACATTTGACCCAACAACAAGGGACTGGTATAAGATATTCCTAAGCTCAAGTCAGGTAACTACTACAGATGTATACATAGATGATGCAACAAAAGACCTTTGTGTAACCTATGGAGTAAAGCTGGCAGATAATAGAAGTGTACTTGGAGCGGATGTGTTCCTGAATTCTGTTATTAGCATGCTAGAGGAAACAAGCCTCTTTAGCACCGGAAAGATAATAGTGGTTGATAAATTAGGTTACATAATAGGTGCTAATGATGCTTCACTTGCTGGAGTGAAGATTGATGAGTACTCATCAGAGCTTTCAAATGCCCTTGCAAAGGAAAGCATGCCTGATAGTATAAAAATAAATATGGTGGATAATAAAGCAATCCAGCAGACTAATGAGTCTACTGGATGGAAAATTGTTGCCTATGCACCTGAAAGAGAAATATTTTATTCTACACAGATTCTGGGGTATTATTTTATTGGCATAGCATTGGCTATTATTATAATAATGATTATAATATCGGGTATTATTGCAAAAAATGTAGTTGTACCTATAAGGAAAGCGCAGGAATTTGCAAATGCATTATCATATGGGGACTTCACAGTTGAACCGCTTAATATAACAACTGCGGATGAGCTGGAGGACCTAAGTAATGGTATGAATGTCATGTGTGCGAAAAATAAATCTGTAATTGGTATTATTAAAGGACATGTTAAAACAATGAACAGTGGAAGTGAGAAGCTTGCAAATGCTGTTGATTCATTGTCTGAGAGCTTTGAAAAGGTTAAGGCACACATGTCACAGATTAACAGTGATACCATGCAGGAAAGTGCTGCTACAGAGCAGGTTAACGCTTCAATTGAGGAAGTAAGGGCCTCAGTTGAGCATCTGCAATCTAAAGCCAGTGGAGGTAAGCAGCTGGCAGACATGATAAAGGAAAGAGCTGAAAGTATTAAGAGAGAAAGTATAGCTGCAAATGAAAATGTGCAGCAGCTGGCAGGAGCGTTTCGGGAAAGTCTTGCACATAGCATGGAGAATACAAAGATTGTTGCAAATATAGGCAATCTTGCCGATGTTATATCCGATATAGCCGGGCAGGTAGGACTGCTTGCATTAAATGCATCAATTGAGGCAGCGAGGGCTGGTGAGCAGGGCAAGGGTTTTGCGGTAGTTGCGTCAGAAATATCCAAGCTGTCTCAGAAAACATCCAATACAGTATCTGAAATACAGTCAACAGTTAGCGGCGTAAAGGAAGCTTTTGAAAAGCTTTTAGGGGAATCTAATAATATGCTGCAATTTTTGACAGGGACTGTACAGCCTGACTACAATAAGTATGCTGACGTTGGTAAGCAGTATCAGAATGATGCAGAAAACATTGAAGATATGTCAGCAACAATTCATGAAATGGCACTTAATCTGGATGGAACAATGAGGGAGGTTAGTTTAGCTGTTGAAAGTATAACTGAATCCGCTCAGAGTAATGCAGATAATGGAAATAAGATCATGATGATAGTAAGCCAGGTGGAAGATGCAGTAGGTCAAGTTGCAGATATATCCCGGCAGGAAAAGGAAATATCTTACCAGCTGTCATCAGCTATTGATAATTACAAGATATAGGTCATAGTGGTTTAAAAGGAGTCTCTTCTATGCATATTTGGAGGAGACTCCCTTTATATAATTCTACTAGTTAACAAGCTAAAAAATTAATAGTTAAAACATTTACATATAATATGCAAAAGAAAAAGCAATACATATGGGACTATGCAGATCTTAAGGAAATGTGTAATATGGATGCTGTCAAGGCATTCCGCAATCATGCACTTAATCCTGAAAATCCTGCAATGCGTGGCTCACATGAAAACGGAGATGTATTCTTCCAGCATCGTGAGGCCTGCAATCCAACATATGATGCCCTTCCAGCAGTAGTAGAGAAGTACATGGCAAAGGTAAATGAGAAGCTTGGCACAAATTATGATTTGTTTAATTATTACAGAGCAGTAGATGCTGACCGTGTGATAATCGCCATGGGATCAATCTGCGATGTTGAGGAAGAGGTTATTGATTACTTATTAGCAAAGGGAGAAAAGGTTGGACTTATAAAGGTACGCCTTTATCGTCCATGGGTATCCAGTGCACTTCTTAAGGTTCTTCCTAAGACTGCAAAGAAGATAGCTGTACTTGATAGAACTAAGGAGCCAGGTTCACTTGGAGAACCTTTATATCTTGATGTTGTGACAACTCTTCGTGAAGCACGACTCAACGATTTAGTAGTAACCGGCGGACGTTATGGACTCGGTTCAAAGGATACTCCACCATCATCTGTATTTGCAATTTACACAGAGCTTCTTAAGGATGCTCCAAAGCCACGTTTCACAATAGGCATAGTGGACGATGTTACAAGCCTTAGCCTTCCAGAGGTTAAGCCTGCTCCAATAACTTCAGCTCCAGGAACTGTTGAATGTAAGTTCTGGGGTCTTGGTGGAGATGGTACAGTTGGAGCAAACAAGAACTCAACGAAAATTATAGTCGGTCATACTGACAAGTACATACAATCCTACTTCCAGTATGAATCCAAGAAGACAGGTGGTGTTACCATATCTCATCTGAGATTTGGTGACAAGCCAATAAAGAGTCCATATTACATTAACCAGGCAGACTTTGTAGCATGCCATAACCCATCTTATGTAGTTAAGGGCTATAAGATGGTTCAGGATGTTAAGCCAGGCGGAATATTCATGATCAACTGCCAGTGGTCAGATGAGGAGCTTGATGACAAGCTGAATGCTGAAGCCAAGAAATACATTGCTGATAACAAAATTCAGCTTTATACAATAAACGCTATAGACAAGGCTATTGAAATTGGTATGGGCAAGCGTACCAATACAATACTCCAGTCTGCATTCTTCAAGCTGGCGAATGTTATGGCAATAGATGATGCTGTTAATTTCATGAAGGAAGCTGCAAAGAAATCCTACAGCAAGAAAGGTGACGCAGTTGTAGAGATGAACTATAGGGCAATAGATGCAGGACTGGATGCCATTCATAAGGTGGAGGTTCCAGCTTCCTGGTCAAATCCAGCAGCTGACGTAGCAGCTCCAGAGCTTAAGGGACGTCCAGAGACAGTTAAGATGGTAAAGAAGCTTCTTGACCCAATAGGCCGTATGGATGGTGACAGCCTTCCAGTATCAGCCTTTGCAGATTGCGTTGATGGACAGTTTGAGACAGGTGCTTCGGCATACGAGAAGCGTGGAGTTGCAGTTTCAGTACCACAGTGGGATGCTTCAAAATGTGTACAGTGTAATAATTGTGCATTTGTATGCTCACATGCAACAATCCGTCCATTCATGCTAAGTGAGGAAGAGGTTAAAGCTGCTCCGGCCAACATTAAGCTTGCTGATACTAAGCCAAAGGCCGGCGAATATAAGTTTACTATGAGCGTATCTCCACTTGACTGTATGGGATGTGGGGAGTGCGTAACTGTATGTCCTGTAAAGGCAATAGAGATGGTTCCACAGGAATCACAGAGCGATATGCAGCCTGTTTTTGATTACCTGGTTGCAAACGTTGGCAGGAAGCCAAGTGCACCTGCTGAAACTACAGTTAAGGGGTCACAGTTCAACCAGCCACTGCTTGAATTCTCAGGCAGCTGTGCAGGCTGTGCAGAAACCTCCTATGCACGACTTATAACTCAGCTGTTTGGTGAGCAGATGTATATATCCAATGCAACAGGATGCTCCTCCATCTGGGGCGGACCTGCTGCAACATCACCATATACTGTAAATAAGGATTCCAAGAAAGGTCCGGCATGGGCTAACTCTCTGTTTGAAGACAACGCCGAGCATGGCCTTGGAATTCATCTTGGACAGAAGGTTCTCCGTGAGCATGCAATTGCAAGACTTGAAAAGATAGCTGCATCTGACAAGCCATCAGATAAGATGAAGGCTGCTATTGCTAAGTTCATGGAGACTAAGGACAGCACTAAGGAGAACCGGGCTGCTACGGATTCACTTATAACAGAGCTTGAAAAGGCTGCTGCTGAAGGGTGTGAGCTTTCAAAGGAAGTACTTGAGAAGAAGCAGTATCTTGCAAAGAAGTTAGTATGGATATTCGGAGGAGATGGATGGGCATATGACATCGGATATGGTGGACTTGACCATGTAATTGCATCCGGAGAAAATGTTAATATAATGGTATTCGATACAGAGATGTATTCAAATACTGGTGGACAGGCCTCAAAGGCCTCTAACATCGGTGAGGTTTGCCAGTTTGCTGTTTCTGGTAAGGAAATAAGCAAGAAGAGCCTTGCTGAAATAGCAATGAGCTATGGCTATGTATATGTAGCACAGATTGCACTTGGTGCAAACCCAGCCCAAACCGTAAAGGCTCTTACTGAGGCTGAAGCTTATAATGGACCATCCCTTATTATCGGATATGCTCCATGCGAGCTCCATGGTGTAAAGGGTGGAATGAACCATTGCCAGGATGAAATGAAGAAGGCTGTTGCTTCTGGATACTGGAACCTGTTCTCCTTTAACCCAGCACTTAAGGCACAGGGCAAGAACCCATTCACTCTGACTTCAAAGCCAGGAGATGGTTCATACCAGGCCTTCCTGAACAATGAAACTCGTTACAGCCGCCTGAACATTGCATTCCCAGAGAGAGCAGAAAAGCTGTTTGCAGATTCTGAGAAAGCTGTAAGAGATCGCTATGAACATCTGCTTAAGCTGGTAGAGCTGTATAAGTAAATACAAGATACTTGTCAAAAGGGACCCCTGTAGGGACCCTTTTGTTGCTCCAGACATTAATAAAAGATATGATTAGTCACATCAATTCTGTTAGAGTCATGTGTTTCGGATAAAAATGAGATGATTCAGATGGCAATCGAAAAAACAAGAGTATGTCGCGTTCTAAACTTTAATTATGGTATATGCACAAAATGAACCCAAAAAATTCGGATAAATCAGTATGACACATTATTAAGAAATTATTTCCTGATTCGATAATAAAAATAAGAGTATAAGTTAAATATACAACACTGCAGATATAGCACTGGGTTCCGGCGTCAACTTCAGGCTTCAAATTTTTAATTGGAGAGGGATAATAATGAGAAAGAAAGTACAGAAGAAAAACACAAAGCAAGCCACAAAACTGAGGCAAAAGCGCAACATCAGGCTGGCAGGAATAACAAAAACTATTGGGTTTAAGCTTCGGGTTATTCCGCTGGTATGTGTACTGATTGCGATATGTAGTACTGGTCTTATATCAATATTTCAGTCAAGAAATGAAATGATAAATATGGTTAAGGATAATGCAGAAACACAGGCAACCTATATAAAGGATATATTACAAAGCAATAATGAATTTAATTCATACATGAATCAGCAGATGAAAGAAAAAATTAAAACTGCTGCCACCCAGGTTATCGGTTATGATGGAACAGTATCAAATCAACAGTTAGCTACTATGGCCGCAAACCTGAATATACAAGAAGTTAATATAATTGATTTAT
Organism: Bacillota bacterium; assembly: GCA_023415335.1. Classification (GTDB taxonomy): domain Bacteria; phylum Bacillota; class Clostridia; order Clostridiales; family Caloramatoraceae; genus JAEZLD01. Next base: position 6,302 of record JAEZLD010000109.1, read on the forward strand.
CAGGAACTGTCCTATATTCAAACCAAGAGGGTAATGTTGGATATGTACATCCAAAAGACAGTAAGATTTGGAAGGTTATAAATGGAGAGACTGATTTTCTTGTGGAGGATATAAAGCAGAGCAGTAATGGCTATTACCAGTATGGCTATATAACTAATGGAAGAAAGGTTGTTCAGGTAGGAGTACTTGCCAACGACTATCAGAAAGCTCTTGAAAAAACAGACATACAGTATGTAATAAGTAGTGTGGCAGAGAATAATGGTTTGGTATATGTGGAATATGTTGATACAGCAATGAATATATGTGGACATAGTAATGAGGGACTTGTTAATACAACATCAAGCAGTGAAACCATAAGGCAGGTTATAGGCAGTGGAGAAAATGTGGCAAGGTCAACCAACTATAGGAATCAACAGGTATATGAAGTAACCGTACCTGTAAAAACTGATATAGGTACAGATGCCGTTCAGGTTGCTTCATCATTAAATGAAGTTAATAAAGTAGTAAGAGACATGATGCTGAATATGCTTATATTAATGGCAGTAACCTTTGTTATAATATCCGTACTAATGTATATGGTTGCATCCGGCGTAATTAAGCCTCTTAATAAGCTTTCTGAAGCGGCAGGAGATGTTGCAGCAGGGGATCTTACAAAGGAGATAAAGGTTAAGGCGTACAGTGGTGATGTGATTGGAAAGTTAGCAGAAAGCTTCATTGCCATGAGTGATTCACTGAAAAATTCAATTAAAGCCATACAGGGCAACTCATCAGAATCAAGCAGCATGGCTGAAAATCTTAATACTAATGCAAAGCAAATGGCCATGACAGCTACAGAGGTAACCAATGCCATACAGGAAGTAGCAAAGGGTGCAGAACAGCAGGCAAGCGACCTTGTGCAGGTCTCTGAGAATGTTTCCAGGCTATCTGATGAATTAGACAAGATACACAATAAGGTTAGCGGAGTGAAGGAAAGCAATTCATTCACAGAAGGCAAAGCAAGTGTAGGTGAAGCACAGATAAATTCTCTCTTAGAGTCTATAGAAAGCTTAAAGGGAGCTTTGCTTAAGCAGGCTGAGAGTATTAGAAGTCTTAATATAAGGATTAAAGAGGTTAACAATATAACAAATGTAATAAGTGACATCTCTAACCAGACAAACCTGTTGGCATTAAATGCTGCAATTGAAGCAGCAAGGGCAGGAGAAGCAGGGAAGGGCTTTGCTGTTGTATCAGAACAGGTAAGGAAGCTTGCTGACCAGACGAAGAATGCTACTGAGGATGCAAAGAAGGTAATTTCTACAATTATAAATGGAGCAAATGATGTTCTTAATACATCCAATAGTATAACGAAAATGGTAGACCAGCAGTCAGATACTGCTGCTAACACAGGAAGTGCCTTTAATGAGATGCTTAATGCACTAGAAAAGGTAGGGCCTATGATTGAAGAAACATATGAATCTATTCAAAGAACCATTAAGGCAAAGGACGATATTGTATCTAGTGTGGAAAGTATTACTGCAGTAGCTGAGGAAATATCAGCATCTTCAGAAGAAATTTCAGCATCCTCTGAAGAAATGCTTGCAAGCACTGAAGAGGTTGCAGAATCTGCTGGAAGTATGGAAAATATAGCAAAGAGCCTACAGAACGAAACAAATAAATTCACTATCTAGAAATAAGTAATATATAATTTCTGTCATGCTGCCCATGGGCAGCATGACTTTTTTGGGTGAGATATGGGCTTGAATGGAATCTTCAATTTGGATCAGAAACACTTATGGCTGTTATGCTTGCTTGAGAAAGTGTTTTAGTAAGACTATAATATATTAAAAGTATACAATCAACAGGGGGATACAAATGCTTAAGGCAATAAAACATTTTTCTACAATAACAAAACATAGACATAAGGTTATGGTTAACTGCATCAGGGCTGGAATAACGTTTCAGGGTCTTACCCATGACCTTTCAAAATACAGCCTTACTGAATTCATACCCGGAGCCACGTTCTATCAGGGAAACCGCAGTCCTAATGAAAAGGAAAGGGAGATTTACGGATATTCTGCAGCATGGCTCCATCACAAGGGCCGCAACCGCCATCACTTTGAGTATTGGAGGGATTTAAACCCTAGAACAAAGCTCTACGAACCAGTAGAGATGCCTGTTAGGTATGTAGCAGAAATGTTTTGTGATAGGGTGGCTGCCAGCAAAATATATAATAAAGACAGATATGATGATTCATTTCCACTGGATTATTTCATCAAGGGACATGGTAGAGAAAAGATGCATCCTGCTACAGCAGACCTTCTAGAAGAGTGGCTAAGGATGCTGTCAGAGTGTGGGGAGAATAAAACCTTCCAGCATATAAGGACAATCAATAAGCTTGCAAGGCATAAATAGGAGTATAATAGAAAGCCATCTTGCTGTTCCACAGTAATCCAAAAGAGAACATAACTGCCATAATCACTAATGGTGCATTTGATGGTCAGACCTGTGACAAAACAGCAATAACAGGTTAGCCGTTATTGCATTCCCCGGCAGAAAAATGGCTGAACAGCAGATGGGGGAACAAACTACTGGGGTGAAGCAATCAGTTGATTATGAAGAGAATGGTTAATTAAATACCTTACAGAAAACCCTGGTACTTAGGCACCAGGGTTCTTTGGGTCTCAGGAAAAGCAAACCATATTGTTTTCATAAGTATAGAATTATAAAAGGTATAGTAGCAAATAATAGTTAGGTAAAATTCACATTAATTAAACCATATGAAAAGAGGTGGCGCAGTGTGGAAGGAATAGACCTAATGGTCAGAGAGCATGAATACATAACAAGAATGCTTAAGGTTGTCAGAAGGGCATGTATGCAAATAATGAATGGCAGGGATATAAACTATGACGACTTTGGTCAGATAATTGGTTTCATAAGGGAATACGCTGATAAGCACCATCATAACAAGGAGGAGAAGCTTTTGTTTACCAGGATGGTTGAGGAAGGAGGAGATACAGCGGTGAAACTGGTGAAACATGGAATGCTTGTGGAGCATGATTTGGGGAGGATGTATGTAAGAGATCTTGAGGATTCCTTGAGCAGAGTTAAGTCTGGAGATAATGAGGCTAAGGTTGATGTGATTGCAAATGCAATTTCCTATACACATCTTCTTGAAAAACATATTGAAAAAGAAAACAATGCAGCATACACCTATGCTGTAAGGCAGCTGCCTGAGGAAACACTAAGAAAAATAGATGAGGAATGCAAAGCCTATGAATCAGAGAGCGCTAAAGATCATGTTCAGGATAGATATATAGGAATTCTTAAAGAATTGGAAAATAAGTATATCAAATAGTAAAAGTATCATGAAAATACAGGAAGGGAGAGAAATGTATTGAACTCTAATAAAGAAATGCTTAACTACATATATCAGAATTCACAGATGGGTGTAAACACTATAGAACAGCTCCTTAAAATTTCTGATGATGAGAACTTTAAAAAGCATCTGCAATCTCAGATGGAAGAATACAGGAGCATTAATAATAGAGCAGTAGGTATTATAAAGGATTTGGGGCTTGAGGAAAAAGGTGTTGGTACTGTGGCAGAAATCAGTGCCTATATGATGATAAATATGAAAACACTTATGGATAAAAGCTCCTCCCATATAGCAGAGATGATGATTAACGGAAGCACCATGGGAATAATTCAAGCAACAAGGGCATTGAAAAAATACAAGGATACTGACAAGGATATTAATTCATTAATGAATAAGCTTATTGAAACTGAGGAGAATAACTTCCAACAGCTGAAAAAGTTTCTTTAGCAGGGTACAAATGAAAGTACCCTGCTTATATTTTGTATGAATTAAAGAATTATAGGATGCTTATAAGAGATGAAATTATGGAGCATGTAATTTTAATAAATAGGAAAGAATGGCTATATATATTGTTATATGGAGGCTTGTGAATTATAATATATATGATGATAGAAGTTTATTTGCTAATAACTTAAAGCAAATTACAAAATATTTATGAATACATGTACAGGCTTATGGGGGGTTATCAAGTGAACACATTATATTTGAAGTATGCCATAGAGGTGGCGTCTACAGGTTCCATCACACAGGCGGCAAATAACCTTTACATGGCACAGCCTAATATAAGCAAGGCTATAAAGGAGCTTGAGGATTCCTTGGGAATATCCATATTTATGAGAACCTCAAAGGGGGTTGTTCCTACGGAAAAAGGCTCGGAGTTTCTTGTATATGCAAGAAACATACTGTCGCAGCTGGAAATGATAGAGGGGCTTAATGTAGAGAACAATCCCAAAGTCCAAAGCTTTAGTATATCCATTCCTGGAGAAACCTATATTGCTGATGGTGTAACCATGTTTATTGATGAATTGGATAGAAGCAAGGGAATTAGCGTAAATGTACAGGTAACAAATGCCTTGCAGGCAATTAAAAACCTTACAGAGAATAACTTTAATCTGGCAGTTATAAGATACAAGTCAACTTGTGAAGGATATTTTTTAGACTATCTTAAGGAAAAAAAGCTGGATTCAGAGCTGATATGGGAATTTGAATACCTGGCAATTATGTCAAAGGAGCACCCATTGGCAAAGGTAAAGGATTTAAAATATGAAGACATTATAGACTATGTTGAGGTAGTCCGTGGGGACAACTGCATTCCATATCATAATGTAAATGAAGCTAGGAAGGCACTGGAGAATTCCTGTGGCAGCAAAAAGATATATATATATGAAAGAGGAAGTCAGTATAACATAATATCAAGGGTTCATGACTCATACATGTGGGGGTCTCCCATTACAGCAGACATTTTAGACAAGCATGGGCTTATTCAGAGAAAATGCAGTGGATATTGTGAAAAGTATAAGGATATACTTATATATCCTGAGAATCACAGGTTCACAGAGCTTGATAAAAAATTTATAGATAAGCTATATATTTCAAGAAATCATGTTGCATTCAGGGATTATCAGTAATATTTCATTATAGTAATAATATATATTAAAATAGTTGATGTTAAAAATACTACAAAATTTATTAATACAAGGCCACAGTTTTATGCTTGCAACTATTACAATTAGTGAATACCTCTCAAAAGATTTTTATTTATTCTACAAAATAGTAGTAGCATATTTTGCAGAATTAAGTAAAAACGACATTATGTGGCATTGCTATATTGATAGATATATAATAACATTCTTTATTTATATTTAAATTTATCAACTGAATTGTTAAAATAATATCAAGAGTAAATGGATTAATAGGCTGAGGGTATTTGTTTCCACCTGCGATTATATTTGGCAGATAGAAAATTTTAAGTAGCTTTGCTACAAACCTAAATTTTGGAGGTGCTTTATGAGAGAGGTAGTTATTGCAAGCGCTGTCAGGACAGCGGTAGGAAATTTCGGAGGAAGCTTGAAGAATGTATCAGCAGTAGATTTGGGAGCCTTGGTTATAAAGGAAGCCATAAACAGGGCAGGAATTAATCCTGAAAATGTAGATGAGGTTTACATGGGAAATGTTATACAGGCAGGATTAGGTCAGAATGTTGCCAGACAGTCAGCAGTAAAGGCTGGAATACCAGTTGAAAAGCCGGCATTAACTATAAATATGGTTTGTGGTTCGGGACTGAGGGCAGTATCTCTGGCAGCACAATTAATAATGCTTGGTGATGATGATGTTGTTGTTGCAGGTGGTACAGAGAACATGTCACAAGGACCATATGTGCTAGAAGGAGCAAGATGGGGGCAGAGAATGGGTGACGGAAAGATGGTTGACGCCATGGTACACGATGCACTAACAGATGCCTTCAGCGGAACCCATATGGGAATTACTGCCGAGAACATAGCAGAACAGTGGAATATAACCAGAGAAGAGCAGGATGAGTTTGCGGTTCATTCACAGAACAAGGCAGAGGCCGCTATAAAATCCGGAAGGTTTAAGGACGAAATAGTTCCAGTGGTCATTCCTCAGAGAAAGGGTGACCCAATAGTATTTGATACTGATGAATTTCCCAGATTTGGCACAAACATGACGGCACTTTCCAGACTAAAGCCTGCATTCAAGAAGGATGGAACTGTCACGGCAGGAAACGCCTCAGGAGTAAATGATGGAGCAGCAGCTCTGGTTATAATGAGTGCAGATAAGGCTAAGGAGCTTGGAGTAAAGCCTCTTGCCAGGATAATATCCTATGGCTCAAAGGGACTCGATCCATCCATAATGGGGTATGGTCCATTCTATGCTACAAAGGCCGCCCTTGAAAAAGTAAATCTTACAGTAGAGGATCTGGACCTTATAGAGGCTAACGAAGCCTTTGCAGCTCAGAGCGTTGCAGTTGCAAAGGATTTGAAATTTAATATGGAAAAGGTCAACGTAAACGGCGGTGCCATAGCACTTGGACATCCTGTAGGAGCATCAGGGGCGAGAATACTTGTAACCTTGCTTTATGAGATGCAGAAGAGAGATGCTAAAAAGGGTCTTGCAACGCTTTGTATTGGTGGCGGAATGGGAACAGCCCTTGTTGTTGAAAGAGATTAGTAAAAAAGCCGCATCATATGCGGCTTAATATATGAGGAGGGTAAGCTATGGAACTAAAAAATGTGCTTTTTGAAAAGGAAGGCAATGTGGCAATAGTTACAATCAATAGGCCCAAGGCACTTAATGCGCTCAACAGCGAAACGCTGGTTGATTTAAACTCTGCCATCGATGAACTTGAAGGTGATGACAGCATATATGCAGTCATAGTTACTGGAGCAGGAGAAAAGGCATTTGTTGCTGGAGCAGATATAACGGAAATGAAGGACTTATCCACAGTTCAGGCAAGAAGCTTCTCAAGCCTTGGAAACAGGGTGTTCAGAAGACTTGAAGCCCTTGAAAAGCCTGTAATAGCGGCAGTTAGTGGCTTTGCACTCGGTGGAGGCTGTGAGCTCTCTCTTGCATGCGATATAAGAATTGCATCAGAAAAGGCAAAGTTTGGACAGCCAGAGGTTGGCCTTGGAATAACTCCTGGCTTTGGTGGCACACAGAGACTTGCAAGGATTGTAGGCCTTGGAATGGCAAAAGAAATGATTTATACTGGCAGAATAGTAAAGGCCGATGAGGCCCTGAGAATAGGCCTGGTAAACAAGGTTGTGGCACCTGAGGAGCTTATGAATGAGGCAAAATCAATGGCAGAGATGATTGCAAAGAATGCACCAATAGCAGTAAAGCTCAGCAAGGCAGCTATAAACAGAGGAATGCAGATGGATATAGACACTGCAATTGCATATGAGCCAGAGGTGTTCGGAGAATGCTTTGCAACAGAGGACCAGGTTGAAGGCATGACAGCATTTGTGGAAAAAAGAGGGGAAAAGAGCTTTAAGAATAGATAAGTACAAGTATTATAGGGGGTGGAAATAATGGAATTTGGTTTAACAAAGGAACAGCAGCTCATGCAGCAGATGGTAAAGGAATTTGCAGAAAACGAGGTTTCACCTATTGCAGCTGAGATAGATGAAACTGAAGAATTTCCAATGGATAACGTTAAAAAAATGGCCAGATATGGACTCATGGGGATACCATTTTCAAAGGAGTACGGGGGTGCAGGAGGAGACTACCTATCATATATCTTAACAGTTGAAGAGCTCTCAAAGGTGTGTGCTACCACAGGCGTTATCCTTTCAGCACATGTATCACTGGGGGCTGGAGCAATAAACGATTTTGGAACTTCTGAACAGAAGGAAAAGTATTTAAGACCACTGGCAGAAGGTAAGAAGCTGGGGGCCTTTGCACTTACAGAGCCTAATGCCGGAACTGACTCAGCAGGACAGCAGACAATAGCCCGCCTTGAGGGAGACCACTATGTACTTAATGGTTCAAAGATATTCATAACTAACGGAGGAGTTGCAGATACCTTTGTAGTATTTGCCATGACAGACCGTTCAAAAGGAAACAAGGGCATAAGCGCTTTCATAGTAGAAAAGGAATTCCCAGGCTTCTCAATAGGCAAAATAGAGAACAAAATGGGAATAAGAGCATCCTCAACAGCAGAGCTTATTATGCAAAACTGCATAGTACCTAAGGAAAACCTTCTTGGTCAGGAAGGAAAGGGCTTTAAGATAGCCATGCATACCCTTGACGGGGGAAGAATAGGAATAGCAGCACAGGCACTTGGAATAGCTGAGGGCGCACTGGCTGAGGCAACAAAGTACATGAAGGAAAGAAAGCAGTTTGGAAGGCCTCTGGCAGCATTCCAGGGACTCCAGTGGATGATAGCAGACATGGACGTTGCCATAGAATCAGCAAGGTATCTGGTATATAAGGCAGCATGGAATAAGCAGAATGGGCTTCCATATACGGTTGAGGCAGCAAGGGCTAAGCTCCATGCAGCAAGAACTGCTATGGATGTAACCACAAAGGCTGTACAGCTGTTTGGCGGATATGGCTTCACAAAGGATTACCCGGTTGAAAGAATGATGAGGGATGCTAAGATAACTGAGATTTATGAAGGAACCTCCCAGGTTCAGCAGATGGTTATCTCTGGCAGCGTCTTAAAGTAGGAGGGAAGAACATGAATGTTATAGTTTGCATTAAGCAGGTACCAGATACAACAATTGTAAAAATAGATCCAAAGACCAATACCCTTATCAGGGAAGGAGTTCCATCAATAATAAACCCTGAGGATAAGAATGCTCTGGAGCAGGCATTGGTTCTTAAGGAGAACTGTGGAGCCCACGTTACAGTGGTGAGCATGGGACCTCCACAGGCCAAGAATGCATTAAGGGAAGCACTTGCCATGGGAGCTGATGAGGCTGTTCTTTTAACAGACAGAGCCTTTGGTGGAGCAGATACCCTGGCTACCTCAAAGACACTGGCTGGAGCAATTAATGCCCTGGGAAAATATGATATAATACTTGCTGGAAGACAGGCAATAGATGGAGATACTGCACAGGTTGCACCAGAGCTGGCAGAGCATCTTGGAATACCACAGGTTACCTATGTACAGGATGTTAAGGTTGACGGAGACTACCTTCTTGTTAACAGGGCATTAGAGGACGGGTATGAAATAATAAAGGTAAAGATGCCGGTTGTTCTTACTGCAATAAAGGAATTAAACGTTCCAAGGTATATGGATGCTAGGAATATATTTGCATCCTCAGATGATGATATAAAGATAATGACCTCAGCTGATGTAGATATAGACAAGTCAGAGATGGGACTTTCAGGTTCACCTACAAAGGTTATGAAGTCAATGACCAAGGAAGCAAAGGGTCAGGGAGAAGTTGTTAACCTTCCTGTTCAGGAAGCGGCAAGCTATCTGCTTAAAAAACTTAAAGAAAAGCACTATATCTAGGATAAGGGAGGTAAGAATGATGAATATAGCTGATTATAAAGGCGTATGGGTTTTCGCTGAACAGAGAGATGGGAACCTTCAGAAGGTATCCCTGGAGCTTTTAGGAAAGGGCAGGGAAATTTCCGAGAAAATCGGAGTCAAGCTTACGGCTGTCCTTTTAGGAAACAAGGTATCAGGACTTACAGATACCCTTATTGAGCATGGAGCAGATGAGGTTATAGTTGCTGAGCATCCACTGCTTGCACATTATACCACCGATGCCTATACAAAGGTAATGTGTGAACTTGTTAATGAGTATAAGCCTGAGGTGCTTTTTATAGGGGCTTCCTTTATTGGTAGGGACTTAGGACCGAGGACTGCAGCAAGGCTTGGTACAGGACTTACAGCTGACTGCACAGGACTTGATGTAGACAGCGAAACCAAGTTCCTTATGGCAACAAGACCTGCATTCGGAGGGAACATCATGGCTACGATTGAATGCCAGAACCATAGGCCACAGATGGCAACAGTAAGGCCCGGGGTGTTCGAAAAGGCTAGACTTAATGGGCATAAAGGAACAGTTAAACACGTAGAGGTGGATTTAAAGTCTGAGGATATAAGAACTGAGGTAATTGAGGTGCACAAGGAGCATAAGGAAGTGGCTGATTTACAGTTGGCTAACTTCATTGTATCAGGAGGAAGAGGTGTTGGCTGCCAGGAAAATTTCTCCGAGCTGCAGGAACTTGCAGAAGTGCTTGGAGGAGTCGTTGGAGCATCCAGGGCTGCAGTAGACAGTGGCTGGAGAGAGAAGGACTATCAGGTTGGACAGACAGGAAAAACAGTAAGGCCAAATGTGTACATTGCCTGTGGAATATCAGGAGCTATACAACATCTTGCAGGAATGCAGGATTCAGACTATATAATAGCAATCAACAAGGATGAAAGCGCACCAATTATGAAGGTTGCAGATGTTGGAATCGTTGGAGATTTACATAAGATTTTACCGGAGGTTGTTAAGCAGCTTAAGGCTATGAAAGAAAATCAATAAGTTTATATAGGAGGAAGAGTATGGAAAAGATATTTGTATTAGGAGCCGGAACTATGGGTTCAGGCATTGCACAAACCTTTGCACAGAAAGGCTATGAGGTAATAATAAGGGATATAAAGGATGAGTTCGTAGACAGAGGGCTTGAAGGAATAAACAAGGGATTAACTAAACTGGTTTCAAAAGGCAAGATGACTGAAGAGGATAAGGAGGACATACTTTCAAGAATCTCCGGAACTACTGATATGACCATGGCTGAGGACTGCGACCTGGTAATAGAGGCAGCAATAGAGAACATGGATATAAAGAAGCAGATATTCAGTGAGCTTGATAAGATATGCAAGGAGGATACAATACTTGCATCCAATACCTCATCACTTTCCATAACTGAGGTTGCAGCAGCAACAAATAGACCAGATAAGGTTATAGGAATGCACTTCTTCAATCCTGCTCCAGTAATGAAGCTTATTGAGGTTATAAAGGGAATGGCTACCTCACAGGATACCTTTGACAAGGTTAAGGAGGTGGCAGTAGCAATTGGTAAGGAACCGGTTGAGGTTGCAGAGGCACCTGGATTTGTAGTAAACAGGATACTTATACCAATGATAAATGAGGCCTTTGGAATAATGGCAGAGGGTATTGCAAGCCCAGAGGACATAGACAAGGCCATGATGCTTGGTGCAAACCACCCAATGGGACCCCTGGCTTTAGGAGACCTGGTTGGACTTGATGTATGCCTTGCAATAATGGACGTTCTTTATAAGGAAACCGGAGACTCCAAGTACAGAGCCAACAGCCTTATGAGAAAGTACGTAAGGGCTGGCTGGCTTGGAAGAAAGACCAAGAAGGGTGTTTACGATTACAGCAAATAATATAAGCTATTATTCTTCAATTGGAGAGTGACCACATAATAAATGGCAGTCTACCTGAAGTATAATTAAAGGGCGCTCCATATTGTAGCGTCCTTTTAAACAGAAAAGTTCTTGGTTTTTATTTAGCTAAGGTTAGTAAAAGCATCTTGACAAAATATTTGTTATAGGGTAATTTAATTATAATAAAGCTATGACGAGGAAAAAATTCTGGCTGGTTGTGCTTCAGAGAGGGCGGGATAAGCTGTGAACCGTCTGCACTCTCCAGATATAAACCACCTCCGAGCCTCTGGTGAACCATTAATTGATGTATTAAACCAGACGGGTAGGCCCGTTACAGCAATTAAAGTGGCAGAGCTGTTTTTCAGCTGCAAACAGGGTGGAACCGTGGAATAGAACAATATCCCACCCCTGATATCATTCAGGGGTGGGATTTATTTATGCCTGCCCCCAATAATAAGGAGGAGAATCGAATGAACGAAGAATTTACCTTTGAAAACAAAGAGTACAGGCAGACCTACTGGCATACCTGCTCTCATATTATGGCCCAGGCAGTTAAACGTCTGTTTCCTGAAGTAAAGCTGGCCATTGGGCCTTCCATTGAAGAGGGCTTCTACTATGATTTAGATGCTTCCTTCAACTTTACACCAGAGATACTGACTCAAATTGAGGATGAGATGAAGAAAATATGCAAGGAAAAGCTAAAGCTGGAACGCTTTGAGCTGCCTCGGGAGGAGGCACTGGAGCTTATGAAGGATGAGCCTTACAAGGTTGAGTTAATCAATGGGCTATCTGATGATGTTCCTATATCCTTCTATAAGCAAGGCGAGTTTGTTGACCTATGTGCAGGCCCACATTTAGATTCCACAGGCCGCATTAAGGGAAATGCAATAAAACTCATATCTTCATCAGGAGCTTACTGGAGAGGTGATGAGCATAATAAAATGCTTCAGCGTATTTATGGAATTGCCTATCCAAAAAAGGAGCAGCTGGACGAATACCTGGAGGCTAGGGAAGAAGCTAAAAGGCGTGACCACAACAAGCTTGGACGCACTTTGGAATACTTTACTACTGTAGACGTCATTGGACAGGGACTTCCAATACTGCTTCCAAAAGGAGCAAGGGTTATCCAGCTGCTACAGCGGTGGGTTGAGGATGTAGAACAGGAGAGAGGATATCTTCTTACGAAGACTCCACTCATGGCTAAGAGAGAGCTATACAAGATTTCAGGACACTGGGATCATTACCTTGATGGCATGTTTGTTCTAGGCGATCCTGATGATGAGACGAAGGAGTGCTTTGCACTTCGTCCAATGACATGTCCATTCCAGTACCAGGTTTACCTTAATCGTGCACGTTCTTACAATGACCTACCTATGCGTCTTGGAGAGACTTCAACCCTGTTCCGTAACGAAAGCTCAGGAGAGATGCATGGACTTGTTCGTGTGCGCCAGTTTACAATTTCTGAGGGACATCTTGTGCTCCGCCCTGAACAGCTAGAGGAGGAGTTTAAAGGATGTCTTGAGCTGGCTAAGTATTTCCTGGATACTGTTGGACTTTTGGATAAGTGTACCTTCAGATTTTCACAATGGGATCCAGCTAATCCGAACAATAAGTATGAAGGTACCCCAGATCAGTGGGAAGCCGCACAGGATATCATGGCCAGAATACTGGATGATCTGAACGTTAAATATGAGGTAGGAATAGATGAGGCTGCATTCTATGGACCTAAACTGGATATACAGTACAGAAACGTTTATGGCAAGGAGGATACCCTTGTAACCATACAGATAGATATGCTGCTGGCACAGCGCTTTGGTATGTATTACACTGATGCTGATGGACAAAAGAAGCTGCCATATATAATACACCGCACAAGCCTTGGCTGTTATGAGAGGACACTAGCTTACCTTATAGAAAACTTTGCCGGCGCTCTTCCTACATGGATGGCTCCGGAGCAGGTGCGCATACTGCCAATTACAGACCGTGCAAACGATTATGCGTCTGATATATGCAGGAAGCTGCGCTCAAAGGGTTTCCGTACTGAAGCGGATTATAGCTCTAATACACTACGCTACAAAATACGCAATGCTCAGAACGAAAAAGTTCCTTATATGGTTATCCTGGGCGATAAGGACATGGAAAACAACACTATCTCAATACGACACCGTTCCGGAGAGGACTTAGGAGCAATGACCTATGATTCCTTCGAGGCTATTCTTAAAGAGGTAGTTGATACAAAAGCTAAGAAATAACAATTTTTGTGAAGCCATGGCACATACTGCCATGGCTTCATTTACAAGGAATACTTCTGAGCTTTTATAATATTATGGGAAGGGTGTCAACATCCTAAAGACTTTTCTTCCTACATAAGCTGTTCCAAAGCTCATGCTGAAAAATGCCCCAGTATATAATGATGAAAACAAGATATTATATATAAAATATTGACTGCTTTTATTTGTGATATGATATTAATATATGGTTGGCTTGAAAGGGCTAGTCTAAAAAAGAAAAATACCTTAATGAAAAAAGGATTACATATGGTTTGATATGCTATATGTATAGCGTTTAGGCTGATAAAGAAAATTAGGGAAACACAAGGAGGAAACATCATGAAGCTTATTAAACCAATTTTAATAGACGAGCTAAAGGAGTCACAGGACCTGATTGGACTTGCAGAAGAGGCCTGGGGTGGGGACGAGAATATAAATTTCAAGCATATAAAAGGAGTAAACTTGTCAGAAGAGGATTTCTCCAAGCTTTCCTTTGAGCATGTAGTATTTGAAAATTGCCATCTTACAGGCTGCAGTTTTTATAAAGCAAGCTTTACAGATGTGGTTTTCAAAAGCTGCGAGCTATCAAACAGCGACTTTACAGATGCATATTTTAACAGGTGTGAGTTTAACAATACAAAGGGAGTCGGTGCAAAGCTTGTGGATGGAAGCCTCACCAATCTGGCTATTATAGATTGCAACTTCAGGTATGCAGAATTCGGAGGCGCCACCTTTGACAGACTTCTTGTACAAAAAAGTGATTTAAGGGACTGTATGTTTAATGAGTGTTCCTTTAAACAGGTAGAGTTTAATGACTCATCCTTTAATGGAACCAGCTTTTTTAAGACCGTACTAAGGGGGATAGATTTTACCCAGTGTGAAATAAACGGCATAATTGTATCTGACAACTTCTGGGAGCTTAAGGGTGCAATCATTAATGAATACCAGGCAGTTGAGCTTTCAAAGCTTTTAGGTGTGGTTGTAAAATAATAAGAATAAAACCCGCTTTGCACACGTAGTAATAAATATCTGATGGGCCTTACAAGGCTCTATTATTAAAACGGGGTGTTACATGGGAAATATCAACAAGGGCTCCGAAACAAAAAAGGTTCTGGAGCTTATAGGCAGCATAGCTATTTCGGAGGGTGTGGGAGCATTGGCAGCCTTCTTTACAAAGGATGCCATGGAGGACTACATGTGTCTTAAGCTTCCTTCCTTCAGTCCTCCGGGATGGGTTTTTCCGGTGGTGTGGATAATACTTTTCCTGCTGATGGGCATTGCAGAATATCTGGTATATGAAAAAGGCCCTGGAAGGGCAGATGTACAGAAGGCATTGTTTGACTATGGTGCCCAGCTTTTCTTTAACTTTATGTGGTCAGCTATTTTCTTCGCATTCAACCTCAGGGCAACAGCCTTCTTCTGGATTTTAGGATTGCTTGGACTAATTATTGCAACCACAGTAAGGTTTTGGAGGATTGATAAAAGAGCAGGCATACTTATGCTTCCATACGTACTTTGGGTGAGCTTTGCCTCTGTTCTTAATTTCTACATATGGCAGATGAATAAATAATTAAACGGCCACAGCAAAATAAAATGCAGTTTGCTGTGGCTCATTAATTTATTGTTATATATGGAACATTCTGTTAACATTTGGTATAATGAATATATAGCTGTTGTACATTTAAATAAAGTGTATATAAAATGCTGCTGATATGCTTTGGTTTATCAGCAGTTTAATTTCGCATGCTTTTATTTCAATTATACTCAGGAGGGTGGAAAAAAGTGAAGAAGATATTCTCATATCTTAAGCCTTATGTTTTCAGAATGATTATAGGACTTATTATAAAGCTTATAGGCACCATTGTAGAGCTGTTACTCCCTTGGATTCTCTCTTACATAATTGATGATGTTATACCTCTTAAAAGCGTTAAGCTTATAACCCTTTGGGGTGGAGTAATGCTTCTATGTTCTGTGTGCGCCCTGGTATTCAATATAATTGCCAACCGTATGGCCTCAATGGTATCAAGAAACGCTACAGAAAGAATCAGAAACGATTTGTTCTCCAGCATGATTTACCTTTCCAATAAACAGATGGATGAGGTAACTATGCCATCTCTGATACAGAGGGCAACCTCCGATACTTACAATGTGCACCAGATGCTAGGTATGATGCAGAGGCTGGGGGTAAGGGCTCCTATAATGCTCATAGGAGGAATAGCTATTACCCTGTCCTTAGACCCGGTGCTCACTCTTGCTATGGTAAGTGTTATGCCATTCATTGTAATTGTACTGGTACATGCCTATAAAAAGGGTATTCCCAAATATACATTACTTCAGAAGAAATCAGACAGCTTTGTTCGTATAGTCAGGGAGGATATTGCTGGCATAAGGGTTATAAAGGCTTTATCCAAAACAGAGTATGAGAAGAACAAGTTTGATAAATATAACCTTAGTGTAGTCGACCAGGAGAAAAGTGCTGGCAAAACAATGTCTATACTTAATCCTGCCATGAACCTGTTCTTGAACTTAGGTATTGTGCTTGTAATAATTACAGGTGCCTGGAGAGTTAACCAGGGTGCCACTGAGCCAGGAAAGATAATTGCCTTCCTTACATATGTAACCCTTATAATCAACGCACTTATATTTATATCAAGGATGTTCATAATATACTCCAAGGCCAGTGCATCTGCCAAGAGGATTAACGAGATACTGGATATGGAGCCTGAGATGAAGGTAGTTCCCTTTGAAGAGAAAAATCCACAGTATAGTATAGAATTTGACCATGTAAGCTTTTCATATAATAAGAAGGGTTATGATCTCCAGGATGTAAGCTTTGTTCTGAAGAGAGGGGAAACCCTTGGAATAATTGGGGCAACAGGCTCCGGAAAATCTACCCTGGTACAGCTTTTAATGAGATTTTATGATGTGGACTCTGGTGCCATAAGGATAAATGGACAGGATGTTAGATCAATTGAAAGAAAGGAGCTTATGCAAAAGTTCGGGGTAGTATTCCAGAACGATTTTATAAGTGCAGATACTATTTTTGAAAATATACGCTTTGGCAGGGAAATGGAGGAGGACGAAATAATGGAGGCTGCCTCCTATGCCAAAGCTTTAAGCTTCATACAGGAAAAGCCAGAGGGCTTCCAGTCAGTGCTTGCTATTAAGGGCGCAAACTTAAGCGGAGGACAGAAGCAGAGGGTACTTATTGCAAGAGCCCTTGCAGGTAGCCCTGAGATACTTATATTGGATGATTCCTCCAGTGCCCTGGATTACAAGACTGATGCGGCTCTCAGAAAGGAGCTGAGGAACAACTTCCCGGAAACCTCAACCATAATGATTGCACAAAGAGTGAGCTCCATCATGTATGCAGACCATATTATGGTACTGGATGAAGGAAGGATTGTGGGCTATGGAAATCATAAGGAACTAATAGAAAACTGTAGCATATACAGAGAAATAAGCCAGTCGCAGATGGGGGAGGAATATAATGAATAAGAAGAGTACACTAAAAAGACTTATGTCCTATCTGTTTATGGATAAGAAAAGAATAATAGCAGCAATTGTACTTTCCATTGGGAGCAACCTTCTTGCACTGGTAGCTCCAATGCTTTCAGGCTATGCAGTGGACAGCATAAAGCTGGGCACCGGGCATGTGGACTTTGGAAGGGTGTTTTATTACTGTGCATGGATGGCAGCACTTTATCTGCTTTCCTCATGTCTGGCCTACATACTTGCCCAGATAATGCTGGAGGTGAGCAGAAAGATTGCCTATACATTAAGAAAAAACCTGTTTGATAACCTGATGACTCTTCCTGTGGGCTTCTTTGATACCAACGCTACAGGAGACATAATAAGCAGGATATCCTACGATATAGATACGGTTAATACCTCTCTGTCATCAGATCTTGTAGCCATGTGTGCCAGCCTTATAACAGTTATAGGCTCATTTGCAATGATGATGGCCATATCACCAAAGCTTACCTTGGTGTTTGTGGTAACAGTGCCTATATCTATTATAATGACTAAGAAAATTACAGAGGTTACAAGGCCAATGTTCAGGAAAAGGTCCAAAAAACTCGGGGAGCTTAACGGAATGGTGGAGGAGATAATCTCCGGACAGAAAACATTAAAGGCTTATTCCCAGGAGGAGAACACAATAGAAAAGTTTAAAAAGAAGAATATGGAAGCAGTTGATGCATATTATAAGGCTGATTATTATGGAGCCATGGTAGGTCCGTCGGTAAACTTTATGAACAACCTTTCTCTGACCCTTATAAGCATATTCGGAGCCATAAGCTATCTGTACGGTAACATGACCTTAGGCAATATATCCTCCTTTGTGCTTTACTCCAGAAAGTTCTCCGGTCCTATAAACGAGGCTGCCAACATAATGAGTGAATTCCAATCAGCCATGGCGGCTGCAGAGAGAATATTCAGGCTTATGGATGTGGCACCTGAGGAGCCTGATTCGGAAAAGGCCCGTGTGTTTCAGGAGGTATATGGCCATGTGGAGGCAAAGGACGTTTCCTTTGGATATAGCAAGGATAAGATGGTGCTTCATGACCTTAACCTGGATGCCCAGCCAGGAAGCCTTACTGCCATAGTAGGACCTACGGGAGCAGGAAAAACCACACTTATTAATCTCCTTATGAGGTTCTATGATGTAGACAGTGGAGCCATATATGTGGACAACAATGAGATAACTACCATAACCCGTGACAGCCTTAGAAAAAGCTATGCAATGGTTCTTCAGGATACCTGGCTGTTCCAGGGAACCATATATGAGAACATAGCTTATGGAAACGAGAATGCCACCAAGGAGGATGTAATAAAGGTTGCAAAGGCTGCAAGGCTCCATTCCTATATCATGAACCTTCCTGATGGCTACGATACGGTGCTTACAGATGACGGCACCAACATATCTAAGGGACAAAAGCAGCTGCTTACAATTGCAAGAGCAATGCTCCTGGATGCCAAGATGCTTATACTTGACGAAGCAACCTCAAACGTTGATACAAGGACTGAGATACAGATACAGAAGGCTATGAGGGAACTTATGAAGGGTAAGACCTGTTTTGTAATTGCACATAGGCTGTCCACAATTGTCAATGCAGACAGGATACTGGTTGTTAAGGATGGTAACATAGTTGAACAGGGAACTCATAATGAGCTGCTATCGCAAAAGGGCTTCTACAGCCAGCTGTATTATTCTCAATATGAGTAATAGAATTTTGAAGGAATAATAAAGAGGAGGGAATTGCGGTAGGAACGACTGTTTATTAACCGGAGTTTCTGAAATAAAAAGCAACTTTGCATAGATATAAACCTCCACTTAGGTGTACAGCCACAAGTAGGAATGTACAGTAGTATTTTTATAGTATGGAGAATTTGAGCAAAGCTTCAGATGTAAAGGCCTGAAGGTTTGCTTTTTTTATGGGTACTATCGTTGACTTGAGTATATGTACTTGAGCATAATTTTAATTGATGAAATTATTGCAGAAAATTAACATATTATCTATGTACTAGCTTTTATAGGAGAGTAACAGATGAAGAATATAAAAGAAAAAGCAAATGCTGCATTAAAGTTTATAACTACATTTGTTAAGTGGGTTCTCATCTCAATAGTTGTGGGTGTTATAGGTGGGGCAGTAGGAACTCTGTTCTATATTTGTGTAAAGAAAGCTACGGTCTTCAGGATTGATCACAGCTTTACATTGTGGCTTCTGCCGTTTGGAAGGCTTGCATTATTAGGATAAAATTGATAATAAATGTGTTATGAAATGCTTCTCACTCGTGATATACTTTATAAGGGAAATTTTGTATTCCATTTATTGCCCTATTCT
This sequence comes from Bacillota bacterium, assembly GCA_023415335.1. Classification (GTDB taxonomy): domain Bacteria; phylum Bacillota; class Clostridia; order Clostridiales; family Caloramatoraceae; genus JAEZLD01. The sequence continues at coordinate 25,652 of JAEZLD010000109.1, forward strand.
ATTTGAGTAGAAATGTAAGGATAAGGGGAGGAAACCAAAAATGAAATTTGTTGTTGCCTTTAGTGCGGGAAAAGACTGTATTTTAGCATTACACCGCATGGTTCAGAAAGGCCACGAACCTATTGGACTTATTGTCATGTACAACACAATAGCAAAACGTTCATGGTTTCATGGTGCTGACAAGGAGCTGCTCACAAATATTTCAAAAGCCCTTGGAATTCCACTGGAGTGTTATTATACAGATGGTCTGGATTATGATGTAGCCATGGAAAAAGCTCTTTCAGAATGGAAAAAACGTGGTGCAGAAGCATGTGTGTTTGGGGATATTGATATACCAGAACATAAAATATGGAATGAGGAAAGATGCAGAAGGGCAGAGTTGATTCCAATAATACCATTATGGAATGAGAACCGTGAAGCACTTATACGAGAGGTTATTGGAGCAGGATACAAAAGCCTGATAAAATGCGTTCATCCAGAAAAGCTTCCAGCTGCCTTTCTTGGTAAAATAATTGATGAGAAGCTTTTAGATGATATGGAAGCATACGGCATAGACCCCTGTGGAGAGAATGGTGAATATCATACAACAGTTGTTGATGGGCCACTATTTCATGCTCCGATATCCTATGAACTTGGGGAAGTACTGGAACTTGAGCACGTGACAGTAATTGAATTGAGGGCAGTTAAAACCAACTAATAAACAACCTAAGGTTCCTATAGATAAAAACTATAATTATAAAAGGTTAAGGCGCAATCCATAAATGGGAAGGAGCATATATGGGTAATTTAAAAGAACAAAATGAGATATGGGATTTATACGATGCCAGCAGGATACCTACAGGGAAGAAGCATATGCGTTGTGAGCCTATGAAAAATGGTGAGTACCACATGGTAGTTCATGTGTGTATATTCAATGATAGAAATGAGATGCTGATACAGAAACGCCAGCCCTTTAAGCATGGATGGCCAAATATGTGGGACCTTACTGCCTCCGGCTCAGCCCTTTCAGGGGAAAGCAGCCAGCAGGCAGCCATGAGGGAAACCAAGGAGGAGATAGGTCTTGATATTGACTTAAATGATGTAAGGCCTCACTTTACTATTAACTTTGAAAGGGGCTTTGATGATTATTATATTATAGAAGAAAATGTGGATATAAAGGAGCTCTCGCTGCAGAAGGAGGAGGTACAGCAGGTAAAGTGGGCTGATAAGGAACAGCTCCTTAAAATGGTAGAAGGTGGGGAGATGATACCTTATTACTTTCTAAACATGTTGTTTGATATTAACAAGCAGAATAGGTCAAGGATATTCCACACAAATGGTATCCAGATAAAATATGCTGATATGGATAACCTGACCTCCTGGATGAACCTTGTGGAAATAGTCCGATGGAACTTTCCAGGTCTTGAAACACAGGAGCTTTTAGATGGATACAGGGAAACAGTAATTAAAAACATAAACAGGAAAAGTGCCATATGTGCAGTAGATGGAAACATGGTAGTAGGGGTGCTGTTGTTTTCTACCAAGTACAATATGCTCTGCTGTATGGCGGTACACCCTGACTACAGAAGAAGGGGCATTGCATCGGGAATGGTTAAGGAAATGCTTAAAAATCTTGACCCTGAAAGGGATGTGATTGTAGAAACCTTCAGGGAGGATGACTTCAAGGGACAGGCTCCAAGAGCCTTATATAAAAAGCTGGGATTTGAGGAAGGGGCGCTTTTAAGCCTGCAAACTGATACAGATGGCCCATGGTATCCTGTGCAGAGGTTCGTATTAAAGGCTGGAAGTAATATATAGCATGAACACATTTTAAGGTATCCTGTCCTTATTACTATAAATGCGGAGTCTGTCAGCTTAAGTACATGCATCTAAGTACCATGCCTGGTTCACTTGCAACCCTGTAATGCTAAAGAGGGATTTAAGATTCCTAAACGTAAACGGATACAGGGTGGAGAGAAAACAGCCTGTAGCGCTATAATACAGTAAAATTGAAAAATAAATATGAGATATTATTTTAGAAAAAATCTCTCGAAATACTATAGAGAGTATTCTTTGTGGATTGGTAGAATTGCAGCGTACAATTTAGTTAAATAAAGTTAACAGAGCGTTATTGGTAACTGCAACGTATCATATGAGACGAAGTTTAGCAAATGCTAAATATTTATTCCTAGTACATATAGATATAATTCCGTGTCCTGCTGATGAGGATAATACAAACCGTGATAATTGGATGAATACGTCTAAGGGTGTTAAAAGAGAAAAGGGAGAGGCACTAAATATTATTAGTTGTGTAAAAAATGGTGTTATTCTAGATTTTGTAATATAAAGCGATAACTCTTAATTTAATGAGGTGTAAAGTATGATTCAAGGAATTGCTATTTTCGGGCTAAATGGAGGCGGAAAGTCAACTCTTACTCATGCTTTAGCAAAACAAATAGGCTATTTTGAGATGGATGTGGAGGATTACTATTTTCCCGAACAAAGGGAATCACGTAAGTGGGTTTTGGAAAATAATAGTGTTATTAATACTGGGGAAGTAGGTGAACTGCCTTATTCTAATCCTAGAACAAAGTACGAAGTGCAAACTGCAATTATTGAAGATATAGAGGTTCATCCTAAATTTATTTTATCTGGTGTTACAATGAATTAGAGTGATGAAATTCTTTCACACATTGCTATTGCCTTTTGGGTTCAAACACCACATGAAGAACGATTGAGGAGGATTCAGGCGAGAGAAGAAAAACGGTTCGGAACCCGAGTTCTTGCTGGTGGAGATATGTTTACACAACAAATGGAATTCCGAAAGGTAGTGGAAAATCGTAATCCAAAATCTGTTGAAGAAAGTGCAAAGAAACTTAGTTGTCCTGTTGTTGTACTGGATGGAACTTTATCTGTGAAAAAAAATTTAGAGAAAATTATAGATAATTTAAAGATGATATCTTGAATGAAATTAGAGCAACAAATAAAAATTTGTAGGGATAATGGCAACAATGGAATAATTTGAAGCCACTGGGGATTATGTTGATGCTTATGAGTATAGTGTAAGACTATAGATATATCATATGGAGGTATAACAAATGAAAACTTACTATTATATGGATTGGTATTATGATAAGGGCTTTTCTGAGAAATTGGCCAATGTGCTGCATGAGGATATAATAGACAGAAAATCACTTGTTTTTATAAGTGCTGAGCCATCTGATGATAAAGATGAGCAAGCTAATATGGAAGATGTTTTTGAAAGGGTATGGTTTGATCAGGCTAACATTATTTTTGATGAGTATCACTTAATTGATCATAACACGCAGAAAGAAGAGGCACAGCGATTAATTCAAGAAGCCTCTGTAATTTTTTTATGTGGTGGATATCCACAGTATCAAATGCAACTTTTGACAAAATATGAATTACTGAATTTGATTAATAAGAGTAATGGGGTTGTAATGGGAACAAGTGCTGGTGGAATGAACATGTCAGAAGCTTACGTGGATGGAAGTAAGGTTTATGAAGGTATGGCTCTTAATCACTTTTCTTTTGAAGCGCATTTCGATCATGATAACATCGAGCTAGTTAAGGAACGCTTCACTTTATCAGAAAAAATGGATATATATGTGGCGGCTGAAAAAGATGGCGCTGTGCGTGTAAGAGAAAGCCAAATTGACATTATTGGTAATGTATATTTAATCTCACAATCAGAGATTCTGAAATTGGCTGAGACGATTTAATAGAGCCCTGATTATTTAATTGTGAGATCTATGCTGGTGTTATGTATGAAGGTGGAGATTATCTTAGGTGAAGTGCAAATTCTAGTGAGTTAACCCTTTAAAACATAAGCAGTGCTTCAGGTATCTGCATGGCTTTATGATAAAAGCATGGTATAATTATTTGGAAAGCAAAATCAGAAGATGGTGAAAAGATGAAAAAAGAAACAATAGCAGTTACCTGCACGGGAATGGATACAGAAGGAAAGGGACTTGTAAGGCTCCAGGGAAAGGAACTTCATGTACCCGGCCTTATAGAAGGAGAAAAAGCAGAAATAGAGCTTAAGAGAGTAAAAGGATACATTAGCCCTGTAGTTGTGGAGGTTCGGGAAAAATCCAAATACAGGGGTGAGGCAGCGTGCCCTTATTATTATAAATGTGGAGGCTGTCAGCTGCAGCATCTGACCTCCGAAGGGCAGGCCTGGTTCAAGCAGAAGACAGTTGAGAAGCTTCTTGGGAGATATGGAAAGGTAAACCCTATCATATCAATGAAGGAGCCATATAACTACAGGAACAAGGTCCATTCAACCTTATCTTCTGATAGCAGGAATGGAGTTGTATCAGGAATATATGAGGAGTATACCCATAATGTAATTCCCATAGATAAATGTATGATACAGGATGACAGGGCTGATGCAATAGTTGCAACCATAAAGGATATAATGAAAAAGCTGAAGATAAGACCCTATGATGAGGACAGGAACCAGGGCTTTATGAGACATATACTTATAAAAACAGGCTTTGCTACAGGTCAGGTCATGGTGGTTCTAGTAACCTCATCCCAGATATTTCCTGGACGCGGCAGCTTTATGTCAATGCTTTTGAAGGCCCATCCGGAAATAACAACTGTTGTTATGAATATTAATAACAGAAAAACAAGCGTAGTGCTGGGAAACCAGGAGAAGGTGCTTTATGGAAAGGGTTTCATAGAGGATGTGCTGTGTGGCTGCACCTTCCAGATATCCCCCAAGTCCTTCTACCAGATAAATCCCCAGCAGACAGAGGTGCTTTACACTAAGGCCATAGATATGGCAGGCTTTAAGGGCACCGAGACCATACTGGACGCTTACTGCGGAACTGGCACCATAGGGCTTATTGCTAGCTTTAGGGTAAAGAGTGTATATGGAGTAGAGCTTAATAAGGATGCAGTCAGGGATGCCATAAAGAATGCTAAAAGAAATAAAATAACCAATGCTTACTTTTATAATGAGGATGCAGGGCATTTCATGGAGAACCTCTCAAGGCAGAACCAGAGAGTAGATGCAGTAATCATGGACCCTCCCAGAAGCGGAAGCGATGAAAAGTTTTTATCGTCTTTGGTAAAACTGAAGCCTGAAAAGGTGGTCTACATATCCTGCAATCCTGTAACACTGGAAAGGGACCTGAGGCAGTTGACTAAAAACGGCTATAGGGTATGGGAAATACAGCCGGTAGATATGTTTCCCCAGACTATCCATGTGGAGACGGTAGTTCTCTTGTCTCAGGTCTAAGTTGAGACCATAATACTATTGTCAGGTCTACAAATTCTAATTTAATAAACTAGAAAGAGTCGAGGAGATAAAGATGATTACTATTAGAGTAATGACTATTGAAGATTATGGCGGAGTATATGACCTATGGATTAATACTCAAGGAATGGGGCTTAATTCAACAGATGATAGTGAAAAAGGGATTAAAAAGTATTTAGAGCGAAACCCTTCCACAAGTTTTGTGGCTGCTGAAAACGAAAAAATTATAGGAGCTATTATGGCAGGGCACGATGGAAGAAGAGGGTATATTCATCATACAGCAGTCTTACCCGATTATAGAGGACAGAATATAGGAAAGACACTTGTTGATTATGCAATGAGTGCATTAGAAAAAGAGGGTATAAATAAGGTTGCATTGGTGACATTTGAAAAGAATGAAATCGGAAATGGATTCTGGGAAAACATGGGTTTTGGTGCAAGAGAAGATTTAGTGTATAGAAATAAAAATATACATAAACTTGAAAGAATTGATACTTAAATTTCAGTTTGTTATTCGTTTGCATTCCCGAAAATAAAGGAAATGTATCCAAGAACCTCGAAAAGGGTGTGATTTATTCCCTCGCACCTGGGACATTCAACCTATTGTCTCAACCCATGTGTAGACAATAATAATGATGACGAAATGTGGTTCAGAGGGTAAAAAGTAGAGTTTGAATACAGCATGGTTTAGTTTTGAAATAAAAACGAAGCTAAAATTTGGGCAAAAGCAGAGTGAAAAAAGCCCCCTAAAATAGGCTAAAAGATAGATGAAGAATGGCATAGTACGAGGTACAGACATAGTAATCTATACAGACACAGGAAAATTAATATTCAATAGACCAACTTCTATAACTGCTACATTGTTCTTAACATAACCATATAGTATATTAAGGAAACAGAAAAGAAAGGTGGAGTGTATGATGGGTGTCGGAACTAAACTGTGCTAATGGCAGGGCTGTTGCACAGCTAATTATTCATCAACAAAAGAAAAAATAGATGTTTATTTGTCGAGTGTCATAGTAATTGTTATGGCACTCATTTTATTATAAAAATTTATGCGGTCGAAGAAGTTTCTACCTCTAATGTCTTCTTATATACACCTTTGAGCAATATACTTCATAGCATCGAGGACTTGATTTGTATTTGTAAAGTTTTGCTCCTTGCTATAGTACTTTTCAGTTTACACAAAATTTCTACAGGCTCTTTTGGTATCGTATAATTTACAATAGATACCCTCTTTGCTTGGAAGCCCTTATTATTTATGTTTTAGGAAACATTGTAGCTTAATAATAGTGTGTAACTTTGTGTTAATTCATTCTTCTATTATTTCCGTGTGTATATATTAATCACTCATGTCTTATTCAGTTAGCAATGGCAAAGGTAAATTCTGCCTTTAAAAATTTTTACTTAATATAAGTAATATGGGCCTGTGGCTAGCATCTCTAATGTGTCAAAACAGCCTTTGAATCAATGGTCATCTGTCAGGTGGTCTCAATAGCTACAAAATAAAATCCAACTATAAAATGTAAAAAATCATTTACATATATTGTAATTAGTGGTATAAAATTAATTGTAATCAATATACAAAATATGGAATAAATATAATAAAATGGAAATAATTTTAGAAATAATAAATAGTAATTTATCCCAATATAAGCAACTCTCTAGGTATAAGTTTTCATAGTGCTAACTTTTCTGGTAGCTTCGCAAATATCAAAGCGGTTTATTCCTGACCTCATTATTAGTGCCCTGGGAATGAAATTGAATCCAGCTGCAATGCTTGTAGGTGCTGTGATTTGACTTCAAAAGTAAAAAGGTAAATGATGTACAAGCTCAGTTGTAACAACCATCCGTACATTTCATGTATTTT
>JAEZLD010000116.1 GCA_023415335.1 Bacillota bacterium
TTTTTTACATATGCCTGAGGGTTAGGATAATAATACCTTATCCTGTTAAGGAGGGCCTTATGCTCACTTGGTTTTTCACGAAATACAAGGAAATTGTAGCCTCTATACTCTTCAAAAAAATCATGAATATATCCGCAGGTTTTTATGGGCATGTCTACACCAGATAATAGATGGTAGTAGTCGTATCCCCCTTTTACTGATGCTTCCAAGAGCACCAGCTCACATTCAATCTGGCTGTATGCCCCCCACATAACATTCATACTTTCCACAAAGTATATATTGGATTCCTTAATCCCCTTTACTATATCCTCCTGATTGAAACCCACGGATTTCTTGTCCACATGTATATAGAAATCATTATCCTTAGAATCCAAAAGTAGCAGTGTTTTATGCAATATCTCGAAATTATTATGCGTCATTACTAAAAAAGCATGTTTCATAAATCACAACCCTCTAACTTCAAACAGTTCCTGTTTATCCAATTATAATCAATAGCCTACAATAAGTTAATTTTAACTCTTTTTATAATCCACAGCAATATCCTTGCCCCAGCAAAGCATACAGCCATAGTTAGCCAGAACTGTATTTGAGTTAAGAAGCTGATAAACATTGTAAACTCAGCCCTTGGTATAAAAAACATATTTGTTATCATGTAAAGCAAAATCACATCCAGTAAACGGTTCTTGCCCAACAGATAAAACATTCTTACTAATACTATGCCCAATATTATACTTAATATAAGTGCCCCCACATAGCCCCAGTCTGCATAACCCTCCAGCAGATAGGATGAGCCATACCCGTGGCCATTTAAATATTTATACTTATCTATAAGATAGCTTATTCTGTGCCCAAGGTTGTTACTGATTGTGGCCATTTCCACACTGTTTGATGATGGAAGTGGGGTCGCTCCAAAAATCCTTTGGGCAAAGGTTCCATGGGACCAGTAGTCGATTACCTCTCCCAGTGAGAAGTTTATATACCTTTGTGCTTTAAGCCTAGGCATTACCTTATGGGCCAGACACAATGTACAGAAGGATACCCCCTGCTTATAGAAGAAGTCGGATATTATCATAAATACATTATATGACATGAGAGAAAGCCCGTCGCGTATATAGTTATATATACTTAGGAAAACTATCCCAGCGGGTGCTGCAATGATTATAACTCTTCTCTCAAATTTTCCAATCCACTTTTCCTTATCCTGTGAAAAGTCACGTATGCAGAAATATACCAGTGCAAATATTGCCCTTAATACAAAGCCTCCCCTGTTTCCCATAAGAAGCTTTGGAATTTCTGCAAGTACATACAGGCTCAGCATTGCATATGCCTTACTTTTGCTTGGAAGGCATACAAGATATACTATCACTATATATTTAAACATAGCTGATGCCACCTGCACAAAATATGGTACATATGGCCCTGCCCCAGCATAGGAGGCTGTATATCCTCCGTTATTAATGCTCCATATATAGCTATAGGTGTTGGAATATATATATGCCGCACCGGTAATCAATGCCAACACTAAGGCTACTATTTCAAGACACCTCACGTATTCCTCATGGTATGGCTTACTTTTCTCTCTTGAATACTGGAAGCGTATGAAGAAGGGTTCCCCTTTTCTCCTTGTACCTATAAGTCCTAGAAAACTTCCAATTGCCATACCGCATAGACCTATAAGCAAAAGAGTTAGTGCAAACTTAAGATCTGCAACCGAGAATCTATACCCCAAATAATTCCACCATTTGTAATTTCTATGCACCTCAATAAGAGGCCTTGCCATGAAAAAGGTTGCATAGGCCACATGAAAAATTAAAAATAAAAGCCTTTCTCTGAAGCACATGCATCCCCAAAGCATGTTTGCTACCCAAACAACCCATAGGGCATATAGCATTCCAGTATATTGATCAGTTATGCTGCAAAATATAAAAGTTCCTATACCTACTGCCATGAGCCCTGCATATATTAAGTAAGCATTACGTTTATAATCATTTTTCTTCCTGCACATTGTCTATTTCAACACTTCCTTCCATTGCAGAAGTATTTCCTGCTTGCTGAATTTATTAATATCATCATAAGCATGTGATGAAAACTCCCTGCGAAGCTCTTTATCCTTAATAAGATCAGTAATCCTGCTTGCCATCACAGGTATATTCTGGTTTTCCACAAGATACCCATTGACTCCATCTGTAACTATTTCATCAGGCCCTGTCTCTATGTCATAGCTGATAACAGGAATATGGTTTGCCTTAGCCTCAAGTAGCACCAGGGGAAGCCCCTCCCTGCAGGAGGTCATAACATAAAAGGCATAGTTCTTGTATAGGCTGCCCACATCGCTCCTCTGTCCCATAAGTATAACCTTATCCTGAAGACCTTCCTTTTCTATTGATGACTTTACCCTATCCATGTATTCGCCATCCCCATATATATGCCACTGCCAGTCCGGACACAGTTCAAACACCTGCTGTGCAATCTCCGGGATTGTTTCAAATTTCTTCTCAGGAGCAAACCTTCCTACAGATATAATACATTTAGACTCATCTGAATAGCTGTAATCATAGGAAAGACATTCAGGCTCAATCCAGTTATAAATACACTTGAGCTTCTCTTCCCTGATTCTAAATATTTCTTGATAAGCCCTCCTGCTGCTTTCTGTAAGCACCACCACCCTATAGGCAAGGCGCGCTGATATACGACGAAGG
>JAEZLD010000135.1 GCA_023415335.1 Bacillota bacterium
GCAAACGCCTACGAATGGCAAAATTGTCATGGCTGTAACGGGAAACGCATTTAAGGGAAACTTTGGCTCTTCACCAAACGTTCTCAATGTAGCTTTTAGGTGGAAAGAGACCGGTGCGGCTGATAGCACATATTCTGGTTGGAAGCTACTTTCGCCCACACAAAACAACAATAACACATACACATATTCAGCCCTGGTTGGTGTCGAGGAAGGTGTAGACCCGCGAACGTTTGATTACCAAAAGGATTTTACATTCCAAGTGTATGCTACTGACAGATTCGGTACAACACAGACCATAACGGTTCCAGTTCCAAAAGGACAACCTATAATGGACTGGGGCAAGAATGATATTGCTTTTCATAAAGTAGTTAATATGGATGTGGCATTGCCCATAACCAGTGGTGGAACAGAGGCAAAAACAGTGGCAGGGGCATTAACCAATTTTGGATTGGGTACATCAGCATATTCTGTAATATTTGCTTTAGGCGGAACTAACATGGTTTGTAGGTTGACCAAAACTGCTAAAACTGTTATTTGTAATATTTATCGGCATGATACATCTTCAAGCACTGCTTTAAGTTCTGCTTCAGCCTATATTGATATACCAGTTGGTTTCAGGCCTTCAGTAAACTGTATTACTGACTATGAACAACCACTAGCACCTCTTTTGCTAAGAGGAGATTATGGTGCTATTTTAATCGGTAGCATAGCCATTAATAGAGTTGACATGGTTAGAGTTTATGCCACTTATGGTACTGTAGCACAAAACGTTGTATTAGGAGGTCAATTAGTATGGGTTACGGATTAGGAGGGGAAATGGTTATTTATAATGAGGATGGAGAGATAATAGCTGAAGACTTAGACATGGAAAAAGGATATATAAAAAGGGATGATTCTGATAACTTTGTTTATCACTTATACACAGAGCATGATTTGAAAAATATTAAAATTAATAAGTTAAGGGAATTACGCGAACAAGAGTGTTTTGCAATATGCGATAGGGCCTGCTGGTTTTACACACTGACAGATGAGCAGAAAGAAGAAGTCCTTGTTTGGAGGCAAGCTTGGTTAGATGTGACAGAAACAAGGGCGATTCCAGAAAATCCAAGCTGGTTATAGAGAGGTGATTACATGTTTGAGTACGAAAAGATTCTTTATATTTAGTAATGTATGCCAACGTCAATTGCGATGCTTGGGTAAGTGTTAGCGTTAAAGGAAGATGGAAATAGGGGGGGGGATAATGTGAACGATTTCAGAGGTTTTATTAAAAAAATATTCATTAGATAAAGATTTTTTTATAGATAATCCAAAATTCCTATAGGAAACATTTCTAATCCAGACAGACTATATATCAAATAAAATAATTGAAGCACAATTCCTTGGTACAACACTTGTTGAGGACTATACAGAGATATTACAAGCTAGCGAGTACGCAAGAAAGCAAATACGGGCGTTATTAAGCGCTACTGAAAATGGAGGAAATGATGGAAAAGACGCTTACAATCAGAATTAACGAATTTAAAGAAAATATTGAAAATTCGGTAAACAATTCTGGACTTCCTGCAGCAGTAATAGAGCCAATAATAAAGGACTATTATCAGCAGGTACAGGTTCTTTCAAAGCAGCAGCTCATGAATGATATGAGGCAGGCTACAGTAGCACCTGCAGAAAAGGAGGGAGTGCCAGAGGCAGAAGAGGTAGATGGAGAAGAATAGTCAAAATTAGGAGGAATGGGCAAAATGGAGGATAAATGGCTTAATGAGAAGCTGGACACATACCAGAAGAGACTCGATAACCACGGGGACCGGTTGGATAAGCTGGAGCAGGAGGGTGTGGAGTTAAAAACCGAAATACGACACTTGGTTAAGCAGCTGGAGACACTTAACACAACAATGAAATGGTTTATAGGGCTTATGCTAGGAGGAATAGTATCCTTCTTTTTTTATGCCCTACAGAAAAATATATTATAGGAGGAATAGGATTATGAAGCAGGTAAAATTTAAGACATGGTTTAAGGCAGCTGGGGTAAGGGCAATAAAGACTGTAGCACAGACAGCGGTTGCAACTATTGGAACGTCCGCAGTGTTAGGGGATGTAAACTGGGTTATGGTTGCATCTGCATCCGCTTTGGCAGGCATACTGTCTCTGCTAACAAGCATAGCAGGACTTCCAGAAGTACAGGAGGAGGAATAATTATGGCTAAGAAGGTATATTTAAGCCCCAGCACACAGGAGGCTAACAGATTTGTGGCAGGGGGAATAACTGAGGAACAGAACTCTAATGCAGTGACCGACATACTGGAGAGGGCCTTGAGGGAGAAATACGGCATAACCGTATACCGTAATAGGCCGGACATGAGTCTTTCCCAAATGATAGCAGACAGCAATGCAAAGAAACCTGACATCCACGTGGCAATCCACTCCAATGCTGGAGGAGGCAGAGGAGCAGAGGTGTATGCATACATCATAGAGGGCAAGGTAAGCAATTCAGAAATGCTGGCAAGGTACATCTATGAAGAGTTTGAAGTTATAACCCCAAGTGCCGACAGGGGAGTTAAAAATGGAAGGACAGCTAAGCTTGGCGAAGTAATATACACTAACGCCTTCGCCGTACTGGTAGAGATGGCCTTCCATGACAATCCAGAGGATGCGGCATGGCTTATTGCCAATCGCCAGGCATGTGCGACTGCATACGAGAAGGGAATTTGCAGATACTTTGGCATACAGTACAAGACTGACGTAGTGCCTGTACCTGAGCCAGTTCCAGTACCAATAGGTAGCATAGTAGCAGGCTCCACAGTAAAGATAAAGGCTGGAGCCGTATATGGAGGACTTGCATCTGCTAGGGGAAAGGCTGTTCCAGGCTCCTGTATTGGCAAACCATACACTGTGACAAAGATACAGACCAACAGGGGAACAGTAGAGGCTCTATTACAAGGGATAAACAGTTGGGTAGCCGTAACCTTTTTGGAACTTGCATCTGCGCCTATACCAGCACCAGCTCCTCAGGTTCCATACAAGGGCCAGCAGATAAGCCTAAACGATGTACCTCTCTATTCTACGGTCTCGTCAAGTGTGGCAGCAGGTAGGAAGACAGGCACATATTACCTCTGGGATGGTCTCCTGATAAACGGTAGATATAGGATAACCAACAGGGCTGACAGGGTAGGGGTGCAGGGACAGGTAACAGGCTTCATAGACAAGAATTATATAGGATAATTTTCAGGGCTGCTCTCTGCGGAGGGTGGCCCTTATTTTTTGTCGAAAAGCTTGTATTATTATTGCTAATTTATTACAATATAAGTAAATAAAAGAAACCACTTCAGACCGCCAAATCTGAGAAGTGGTTTCAAAAATACATTGTATTCTACTTGTACCTCTATTATATAGGAGTATTTTATTGAATACAAGCATATAATTGGGAGGATTATGTTTATGAACTGCGATTGTGCTGATACATCCGAGAAAAAATCATATACTTGCCCCCTATACATAAGAGATATACAAAATATTGACAAAATCGAAGAAGAAGTAGGCACGGGAATAACAATACCTTATTATGGAGAAGTAAATAATACTAGAATAGTAATCAAGTTATATAAGAATGTTGCGGGGAATAGGGCACTGGTTAATGAACTCGTAAGCTATAAAATGGCTGATGCTTTAAAATTGCCTATACCAAGGTATGGTGTTGGATTAGTTGACAACAATACATTTATCAATGAAAGCATTGAAGATATAGACCAATGTAATTTTGGGAAGTGCTTCTATACGTTCCGTATAAATAATATTAGTAGAGTTATAGAGAGCAGACAGGTATTCAATGGGTTGTCTAACATTGGTGATTATATTAAAATTGTAATTTTTGATAATTTGATAGTGAATAATGATAGATATAATCAAAATGAATTGATAAACATTAAAGAAAAGAAACTTTATATCATTGATCATTCTCACTCTTTTGGTGGAGTTATCTGGAACGGTCAATACTTTAAGAATCTTATGGAAAAAGATGATTATAAAGAACAAAGGGTGATGGATTCTAACAAAGAATTGTATAAGCTAATTTTGACCAAAGAAACTAGCTTAGACCTAATTAGACGTGAAGCAGAATTGTTTCGGCAAATATTAACAGATAATTTCATAAAAGAAATATTAAATGATATACCAAATGAGTGGTATACTAATAAAGAAGACGTTGAAATGCTTGGTCAATATATATGCTATAGAATAAAAAACATAGAAAGCATTTGCGATGTCATATATTATTACATACAAAATGTTTTGGAGGTGATTTAGAATGAAGGTTATGTTTTCAAGACTATGCTATTTTCCGTCATTCCTAAGTACAGATTGCATAGAAATAGCTATCTTGTTTCAACAAGCAGAAAAAGACATAAGAAGATTCGAAATTACTTCTAATTGGCAGAGGCTAAAAAGCTTTGATGATGAATTAGACATTGACTATTTTAAACTCATATTGAATGGCATAAAAGCTGAAGTAAGTAATGAGAGTTTATTTAACTATAAGAGGGATTTTGATATTTGTAAATATATTAAATCTTTTGCAAATGAATTGAAATTTACTAATATAACAACTGTTGAGACAGATGATTTTGACGCTTTGGTTGAGGAAACTAGGAAGATGTATCTGAGATATGATTATGATAAAAAAGAAAGACCGAGTTTAGAGCATCAGGCAGCTTTTATGAAGAGAATATTGCGAGATAATAAAATAAAGTTTTGTAGTTCAAAGATAATAGGAAATTATAGAGAAAATATTAAATATGACTGTATAGTTGAAAACTATGCCTTTAAATTCTTTTCGTTTGAAAATAAAAAAGTCACCAAAGTGGTTGCTTCTGCAAAAACCTGGGCATATAATGCTAAAGAAATGGAGGCTACCTATAAAACAATATTTGTTTACGATACCGATGTTGAAGATGAATTATTTGAGTATGTATTATTAATATTAAAAGAGAATGCATACGGTGTTATGAGAATACATGAAGCAATGGACTTTATTCTAAAAAAAGAATTAAAGTCAACTGATTATTGTCTTTTCTAAAAATATAAGTTGGCATGTATGCATCTTTCTGTCATACTAAATCCTATTAGCTAAAAGCCCATATAAAAATTATGGATCCTATAATAATGAAAAGGAGGATGGTCCATGAAGACTCCTATTATTGTGATTAAGATAAATATCACGATAAATGTTCCTGAGAAATAAGGAACCTGAGTAAGTCAGAAACGACTTGCCCGGTAGGTAACTTTAATAATTCATGGTTTCATCTTATCGAAGGTCCCTCCCATCCTGGAGGGGCTTTTCTTTTGCCTAACTATATTGACATACGAACATATGTTCCCTATAATAATGCTATAGGGAGGGGTTATATGGGAAAGTTGACATCAAAACAAGCCGAGATTGTAACCGCAATACTGCAGTATAATAACAAGCATGGCTATTCTCCTACAGTGCGTGAGCTTGCCAGTATGGTAGGGCTAAAGTCCCCGTCAACTGTGCAGCAGCACCTCAACCACTTGGAGAAGATGGGTGTTATAGAAAAAAATCCTGCAAGTCCTAGGACACTAAGGGTAAAGATGGGTGACATGTAATGAAGATGATAAGGGAAGAGGCCCAGGCACTGGTCATGTTTGATAAGAGAAATATCAGCCCTATACTGCTGACATCCACTCAGGGCACTTTCAGGGTTAACAGGACCATAAAGAACTGGAAGGAGAGAAGGAACCTCCGGGACTGCCAGATATATCTTTGCCAGGTGGAAGGCAGAACGGACCCTGTGGAGCTGCGCTGGGAAGTTGAAAGCAACACCTGGTACATAGAGAAGCTGTGATAATAGATTGATATGCTGCATTTAGAAGGCTGCCTGTAGGGGTGGCTTTTTTCTTTTTTTTGCATTTTACCTATGTTTGTTATATTATGGTGTTAAATGAAAATGGAGGGAATTATATGGATAAGAAGAAACTATTTTTGATATGCCTATTTTTAGGGTTCTTTGGCGGCCATTACTTTGCTATAGGTAAATATAAAAGGGGGCTGCTGTACTTCTTTACAGTCGGGTTATTCGGTATTGGTTGGCTTATAGACCTCATTAAGATTGCTACAACACAGGATTTTGCTGCCTATCTGCAGGAGCAGGAAGCTGCAGCCGCGGAACAGAAAGAAGAGGCTGTCAAGAAGCAGGCATTAGATGAGGCAAAGTTAGAGGGATATAGAGCTAATGGCACACCATTCTGTCCTGTGTGTCATAGTACAAGCTTGACCGCAAACAAGAAGGGTTTTAGCCTTGGTAAAGCGGCTGTCGGTAGTGCGATAGTGTTCCCGTTGGGGTTGGCCACTGGTATGGTTGGTAAAAACAAGATATACCTAACCTGCATGAATTGTGGATGTAGATTTAAACCTGGGCGAAGATAAACTATAATAGTAAAGCCACCCTCTTGATTGAGAGTGGCCCACTTCTTTATGCACCTACATATTCCTTTAGTACCTCTATTTTATCTGTTACCTCTCCAGTAAGCACATAGTAGAGGTTTTCTGCCAGCATCCGATGTGTGTGTGCTGCATCCTCCATGGTGTGCTGCCTTAGCACGTTCTTATTCTGCTTAGCAGCCTCGACCTCACGTAGATAGAAATCATATTTTACTACAACATTTTTTAACGCCTGTTTGGCTCTATGTTCACAGTTGTTCATTTGCATGAATCTCCTTTAAAAAGACTAATGTTATTGTTATATATTGCATATTATTTATTAGAATAAAAAGAGAAATTTTGTACATATTATAACGTTCTCTTTAATAAGTATTATTATGGATATTGTGGGGAGGTTCATGTATGGAAAGCAGCATGCTTAATGAGCTAATGGAGAAGATAAAGATGCTGGACAATGAACAGATAAATATTGTTATACAATACTGCAGGATAATGAAGAAGGCAAATGACGTTAAGGATGGTAAAAAACCCATAAGGAAGAAAAGGTCAAAGGTCATAGGTGCATAGGCTGGTTAAAACATGCTTAACAGCAAATATATAGGGCTGGGGCATGTTTTTTCGTTTATATAATCAGATTAAGAAAAATGCCCTTAAGTTTATTCAATATTATACCTTAACCTTAATATTATGAAGTAGGAGTGCAGGGTAAAAGAATATAAAGGGCGTGAAAGGATGCTAAGTGAACAGGAGCTAATAAGGTTGGAGCAGCTTGGCTCAACACTTTTTATACTGGCTTTTTCAGCTTTAATTGTCGCAGGGGAGATAGGCTTAAAGGAAATAGAGGAGGAGGAATCAGGAGAATCCAGTGGGGAAATGGGCCTTACCTCAGATGAGGTTGTGGTGGTTTCAGCGGAGCTGAGAGTATTAGGTGCATTTCTACTAGGAATAGCTGCAGCTGGCAGGCTTTCAAATTTGGAAAACACAGCGGAAGGGCGGGAGAATCCTCCTAAGATCAGTAACTATAGGATCATTACAGCTGGAGAGTGGATATCTACCTTTGGTGATTACCTACTGCTTATAGGTACTTTAAGACAGGCTTCCCTGGGAATTACACCGACCGTTATACAGTAAAATGTTACTACTTTATTAGAGGTCATGGGTATTTTATATCCCATGGCTTCTTGTGATTCATAATTAATTCATTATGTTTTTTTGACATGTATTGCTTATATTTATATAATTGTAAATAAATATAATTTAGTTGTTCCATGGAGGTGTAACATTGAAGCCTATGGATGAATACTACATGGCATATGAAAACCGTTACCAGAAGGCATATGAGGCAGGAATAGACCATTGGGGTCATGAACCAGGTGATGAGGAACTGGCATCTACCCTGACAAGATGGGTTGAAGAGAATAATCTTAGGGGAAAGAGGATTATTGAGTTCGCCTGTGGGGAGGGGGCATCAGGGGTAATACTATCTCGTCTTGGATGCATCTATACTGGAATAGACATAGCACCATCTGCAGTAAAAAAGTCAAAAGAGGCACTTAAGGCTTATCCTCAGGCTGCAGTCATTGAACTGGATATGGTAAAGCAGAGGCTGGATGAAAAGTATGACGCAGCACTGGATGTTATGGGGTTCCACATGCTCGTTGTGGACAAGGATAGAGAAGCATATTTAGGAAATGTACTTTCCTGCCTTAAGAGCGGGGCTCCCATGATTTTCTTTCGCCAGCTATACAGCCATGATGCTTACGAAGGTAATGTAGACTCCTTCGACAGCTGGAAGCAAATAAGCGGTTCCGACTATGATACTCCTCAGAGGAGGACAGCAGAGGTTAATGGAAGGGATGTTGAAATATACATACCACTGATTCCCGGCAGAACAAAAACAAGGAACGGATACTGTCAGGAATTCGTAAAGGCAGGCTTTTGTGTGGATAAATTTTATATTATGGATAAAAGCCACCACTGCCCTGATTCGGCCAGTATTTTTGTACATAAGCTGTAAAAAGCTAAATCCTGTATATTAAGTATGCAGAATGACCTGATGCCAGTAATACAAGGTGTCAGGTCTTTTATTAATGTCTGTAATTATGAATAAAAAGTAATAAGAAAGCCTAATATAATAATGTTGACAAGTTCACTCGGGTATGATAATCTAAGTCTAGATAAATCCTATTGATTTAGTCGGAATTGAAGGTGATAGAATGAAGCTTTCCACCAAGGGAAGATATGGCGTAAAGGCCATGTTTGAGCTGGCTCTCCATTATGGGGAGACTGATCCTCTGGCAATAAAGGTAATAGCTGAAAATCAGGACATATCGGAAAGCTACCTTGAGCAGCTTTTCGGAACCCTTCGCAAGGCTGGGCTGATTACAAGTACAAGGGGAGCCCAGGGAGGATACGAGCTTTCAAGGTCTCCGGAGAATATAACGATAGCAGATATATTAAATGTGCTTGAAGGTCCTATAGAGGTTTCGGATTGTCTTGTGGATGATGAGGCAACATGCTCCAGGATGAATTATTGTGCAACAAGGCTGCTGTGGCAGAAGATAAGCGACAGTATAGGCCAGGTGATAAATTCAACAACCCTGCAGGATGTGGTTAATGATTATTACCATATGAATCCTGATAGAGAGAAAGGCAGGAAAAATTAAATGGAAAATAAAAAGATGGTTTATATGGACTATGCAGCAACAACATATACAAAGCCAGAGGTGCTGCAGGATATGCTTCCATGTTTTAATGAAGGGTTTGGAAACCCCTCATCGGTATATACCTTTGCAAGGGAATCTAAGAAGGTTGTAGAAAAATCCAGGGAGCAGGTGGCAAAGGCCATAGGCTGCCTTCCTGATGAGGTTTATTTTACAGCAGGAGGCTCAGAGGCGGACAACTGGGCTATAAAGGGAATAGCATCTGCTAACAGGAGCAAAGGCAATCATATTATAACCAGCTGTATAGAGCACCACGCAGTACTCCATACCTGCCAGTACTTAGAGAGGAATGGCTTTGAAGTTACCTATCTTCCTGTGGATGAGAATGGTAAAATAAGGCTTGAAGACTTGGAAAAAGCTATAACAGATAAAACAATACTCATAACGATTATGTTTGCAAATAATGAAATAGGAACCATACAGCCAATAAAAGAGATAGGCAGAATTGCTAAGGCTCACAATATTCCATTCCATACGGATGCTGTTCAGGCAATAGGAAATGTTGAAATAAATGTTAAGGACATGAACATAGATATGCTTTCCATGTCAGGACATAAGTTCTACGGACCTAAGGGCATAGGAGTTCTTTATATAAGAAAGGGCATAAAAATAGATAACCTCGTTCACGGAGGGGGACAGGAAAGAAAAAGAAGGGCTGGAACTGAGAACCTTCCAGGAATAGCAGGACTGGGAAAAGCAATAGAGATGGCTACGGCAGATGTAAAGGGCCACAGTGAAAAGATAAGTGCCCTGAGAAACCAGCTGCTTGAAGGTATTGAGAAGGAAATACCCTATGTTAAGGTAAACGGCCATAGGACTGACAGGCTTCCGGGTAATCTGAACGTCAGCTTCCAGTTTATCGAAGGCGAATCCATGCTGCTTATGCTGGATATGGAGGGGATTTGTGCCTCAACAGGAAGTGCCTGCTCATCGGGCTCACTGGATCCGTCCCATGTGCTGCTTGCCATTGGGCTTCCCCATGAGATGGCCCACGGATCACTGAGGCTTACCATAGGCGATGGTACCACTCAGGACGATGTGGATTATGTACTTGAGAAGCTGCCTGGTATAGTAAAGAGGCTCAGAGATATGTCACCACTTTATGATAGCTTTATTCACGGGAGGGATAAATAATGTATAGCGATAAGGTAATGGACCACTTCACCCATCCAAGGAACGTTGGGGAAATAGAGAACGCGGACGGCATAGGAGAGGTAGGAAATCCTAAATGCGGCGATATCATGCGTATATATTTGAAAATTGACGATAATATAATTACAGATGCCAAATTTAAAACCTTTGGCTGTGGTGCAGCCATAGCTTCAAGCAGCATGGCTACAGAGCTTATAAAGGGTAAGAACGTAGATGATGCCTGGAGTCTTACCAACAAGGCTGTTGTTCAGGCACTGGAGGGACTTCCACCAGTAAAGCTGCACTGCTCAGTGCTGGCAGAGGAGGCAATCCATAAGGCCATTAATGACTACCGTAAGAAGAACGGGCTGGAGGCTTGGGCTGACAGGTTCTCAGATGAAGAGGACCACGACCACCATGGACATATTGAAGAAGAATAGCAGAGGGTGTTTTATATGATGCAGAAGGTCGTGCTGGGGATGAGCGGCGGAGTGGATAGCTCCGTCGCCGCATTTATATTAAAAGAACAGGGCTACGAGGTTATAGGCATAACCATGCAGGTATGGCCCGAAAACAAGGAATTTGAAGAGAGGGAGGGCGGCTGTTGCTCTTTATCGGCAGTAAACGATGCCAGGAAGGTTGCAGACTCCCTTGGAATCTACTATTATGTAATGAACTTCCGTCACATATTCGAAAAGAAGGTAATAGACAACTTTACTGATGAATATCTGCATGGAAGGACTCCTAACCCCTGCATAGAGTGCAACAAGCATATTAAGTTTGAGGAGCTTTTAAGGCGTGCTGAGCTTATGGGTGCAGATTATGTAGCCACAGGACATTATGCCAAGATTAAAAAAGACGAGGAAACCGGAAGGTATCTGCTTTTAAGAAGCTATGACACTAAAAAGGACCAGACCTATGCACTTTATGGCCTTACGCAGTATCAGCTGTCACATACCCTTATGCCATTAGGGGATTATACCAAGGACAGAATAAGGGAGCTGGCAGAGGAGCTGAAGCTTCCTGTTGCCCACAAGCCTGACAGCCAGGAGATATGCTTTGTAACCGACGATGACCATGGAAGGTTCATAAAGGAGAGAGTGCCTGATAAGGTAAAGCCAGGCTATTTTGTGGATGAAAACGGAAAAATACTTGGAACCCATAAGGGAATTGTCTACTATACTATAGGCCAGCGTAAGGGTCTTGGATTATCCATGGGAAGGCCTGTCTTTGTAGTTGATATAAGGCCTGAGCTGAATCAGGTGGTAATAGGAGAGGAAAAGGAAATATTCCAAACCACTCTTTACGCTGAGGAGGTAAACCTTATCCCATTTGACAAGCTTGAAGGGGAAATGAGGGTTACAGCTAAAATAAGATATAAGGCAAAGGAATGCCCTGCAACCATATACCCGTACAAGGATGGGATAGCAGTGAAGTTCGATGAGCCCCAGAGAGCCATAACCAAGGGACAGTCAGTAGTAATGTATGACGGGGACGTGGTTGTTGGCGGAGGCATAATTAAATCCATATTGTAATACCTAAGGCTGTGATCATAGAGCATGATACACAGTCTTTTTATTATGCTCTCCGTATAGGTTTCAGCATTTAATCAATACTAAACATTATAACCTGTTTAGGAGAAAATGTATGAAAAAGTATCTTGACATAAAGGGAAGAAACGTGGTTGACTGCCAGGGAACCTTGCTGGGAAGCGTGGAGGACTGTATATTTGATTCAAGAACCAATAAAATATGCTCCCTTATTGTAAGCAGCAGCAGACTGTT
This sequence comes from Bacillota bacterium, assembly GCA_023415335.1. Classification (GTDB taxonomy): domain Bacteria; phylum Bacillota; class Clostridia; order Clostridiales; family Caloramatoraceae; genus JAEZLD01. Next base: position 12,092 of record JAEZLD010000135.1, read on the forward strand.
TTCATCAAGCAGTATACTTCCGTTAAGCTGTGTATTGAAGCTGGGTGATACCATCATATATAATGGGGGAGCCTTCTCCTGCAAAAGGAAAAGGCTTTTTATGAAAAGGATAATAACTCTCAACGAAATACTTGGAAAACAGATTATTAATCTGGAGGGTATAAACGAGGGACATGTGGCAGATTTGATTATAGATGATTATGACTGGGAGATAGTTGGACTTGTGTGTTCCAGAGGACTTGTAGAGGATCTGCTGGGAGGAAGAAGGCTTGTTCTCATGAGCAGAAATATCATACTTATAAATGATAAAATACTGGTACAGAGAGGAAGCATAAAGCCTTTTAACTGCGCATCCGTAAACCACTATATAGAGCGGGGGAAGCTTAGATGAAGAAGAAGCTGATAAAGGCAGCCGTCATAGTACTTCTCCTCCTTATACTCATTCTAGCTATTTATATTGCCCGTGATATTATAAAACCAATTATATTGTCCATTGCATCGGCCTACATGCTTTCCCCACTGGTACAGCTGCTTAACAAAAAGGGTGTAAACAAAAGAGTATCAGTGATTATAGTGCTTATTCTGGTACTAGGTATTTTCTGCCTTATAATATTGTACATAATCCCCATAATAGGAAGAGAGCTTATGGAGATACTTGAAAACTGGGGAAGCTATCAAAGCAGGATAAATATATTTATAAGCAAAATGGGTTACGACAAGCTTCCGGGTTATATAAAGGAAATGATGGATTCCGGAATGGAGAGGCTGCAGGTGGCAGGAGAAGGCTGGGCTGGTGGTGCTATAGAACGTTTAATAGCCTTTGCAGGGGACATTCCCAACTATGCATTAACACCTGTTTTTGTGTATTATTTTCTTGCAGACACCCCTTTTTTTAAAAACCTTTTTACAAACCTCATACCTGCCAGGCTTAGGGATAAGAGCATAGAGTTAGGCACTCAGATAGATAAGGTAATCGGCAGCTTTATAAAAAGTCAGCTTATACTGTCCCTTGTCATTTCGGTACTTAGCCTTATAGTGCTTGTTGTATTTAAAATAAGGTTCGCACTTATAATAGCACTTATAAACGGGGTGACCAACATGATACCCTATTTCGGTCCTATAATAGGGCTTATACCCGCCATAGGTGCAGCGGCGTCTCAGTCCTGGTCCAAGGTGGTAATAGTTACGGTGGCCTTCCTTATAATACAGCAGATTGAAAGCAACCTTATATCCCCCAGACTGGTAGGGGACAGCGTAGGAATGCATCCGGTATTTGTAATGATAATCATACTTTTAGGCGGCAAGTATTATGGGGCCATAGGAATGGTGCTGTCTGTACCAATTGCAGGGGCAGTAAAGGTAATAGGACAGTATTCTCTAAAGTTTTATAACCAGTCAAGAGAGGAAACATAGCCAGGCAGTGGAAAGACTGCCTGGCTTTTAGATATTTTGAACATTTAATAATAAAAAGGAAAAAATAAATTGGTATGGAATATATTGCATAACAGTATCTTGTTTAATCAATATGTACAGAGGAAGGGGTGTAAATAATGGAGCAGATTTTTATAAATAATGAAAACATAAGGGCAAGGGTTTGCAAATGGGGAAGGGAAGAGAATCCTACAATTATTTGCTTCCATGGATTGGGCAGCACAAATTTAAGCTTTCTGGAGTTAGGAGAGCTATTAAAGGATAAATATCATATTGTATCTATAGAACTGCCTGGCCATGGAAAAACGTCGTCATTTGAAAAGGATGAAGACTACGGAATACCAAATTTAATAAAATGGGTATCGGATGTAATAGAACTACTAGGTAAGGAAAGCTTTTACATACTGGCACATTCTTGGGGAGGGTGCGTTGCCCTTCATTATGCAGCACGATATCCGGAAAAGGTGAAGAAGATGCTTATGATTGATGGAGGATATCATCAGAAGCAGATTATGTACGACTATTGTATAAAAAATAGAAAAGGCCATTTGGAGTTTGAAGCATTCTGTTCTTTGGAAGATGAAATAAAATTATATGAAGAGGATTTTGACAACTACGTGTTCTTGAACTGGAATGACCTTTTAGATGTTGAGAGGAATAATTACTTAAGATGGTCTTACCTATTAGAACAGGCTGCCAGGGATCTGATGAAGGAAGAGTCCGATGGAACCATTAGGTTCTGTGCCAGTGGAGATACAGCAAGAGGTGCCATTAAGTCCATGTATAACTTCCCAACGGATGCTATATATGATAAGCTAAAGACTCAAATCCTTCTATTGCAGGCATCGATGCCAGAGTCGTGGGATGAAATCAGAAGTATATTAACAGAAGAATTCAAAAGACGTACTGATTCCATAGTAAAAAGAGTAGAAGCAACCCATATGATCCACTGGGATAATCCATATCTGGTGGTGGACGAAATAATAAACTGGATGAAGTAAGAGACCATGGATTATATATAGGGAGCATTGCGGCCTTAACCAATATATTTCAATTGGTTAAGGCTGATTTTATATGATATAATCATTCCTATAAAATAAAAGAGCTAGAGGGCATGATGTAAAGGGATGGAGGTGTATACTGATATGGAGGAAAGGACTTATCTTTGTATTGATTTAAAGTCGTTTTATGCAAGCGTAGAATGTGTGGAAAGAGGATTAGACCCTATGACCACCAACCTGGTGGTTGCGGATCCTGAAAGAAGTGAAAAGACCATATGCCTTGCTATATCACCCTCCATGAAGGCCCTGGGAATTAAAAACCGCTGCAGGGTGTTCCAGATTCCTAAAAACGTGGAGTACATAATGGCCCCTCCAAGGATGAGGCTTTACATAGAATACTCGGCTGATATTTATTCTGTTTATTTAAAATACATCTCCAAGGACGACATACACGTATACTCTATAGATGAGGCCTTCCTTGATGTAACGGATTACCTTGGAATGTACCATATGTCTGCTAAGGAGCTGGCTATGCAGATTATGGAGGATATAAGGACAAACATAGGAGTTACAGCAACCTGTGGAATAGGCACAAACCTGTATCTGACCAAGATAGCCCTGGATATTACCGCAAAGCATGCGGATGACCATATAGGGTATCTGGATGAGGAGCTTTACAGAAAAACCCTTTGGAACCACAGGCCTCTTACAGACTTTTGGAGGATTGGCGAAGGAACGGCCAGGAGGCTTGCAGGTCTAGGAATCATGACCATGGGAGATATTGCCAGGGCAGATGAGGACATACTCTACCGTATGTTTGGAATCGATGCGGAGCTTTTAATTGACCATGCCTGGGGGCGTGAGCCTACCACTATTACGGATATAAAGGCATATGAGCCTAAAACCAGCTCCTTATCAAGCGGTCAGGTGC
>JAEZLD010000155.1 GCA_023415335.1 Bacillota bacterium
GTTCGAATCCTCCCTCGGCAGCCAATTTTAAAAAGCTCAACAATTTAATATTGCCGAGTCGCCAAGCTGGTAAGGCACCTGACTCTGGATCAGGCATTCGTGGGTTCGAATCCTCCCTCGGCAGCCATAGAAAAAAGCACCTGTAAAGGTGCTTTTTTCAGTTATATTCGCCTGTGGAGAGTTATATTTGGCTTCGCAAAGTGATATTCTTTTCTCGAGTGATATTAGGCTTCACCTAGTTTTATAGGCGAATATAATATCACTGCTGTATAGCAGCAATATCACTTTTGCTGTAAGGCTAAAATATCACTCTGTATGTTAGTACAGAATATCACTAATTTAAAAAAGGTAAAAGCCCAAGGCCACATTTCATGTTAGCAATACGGCCCATTCTCTAAGCTACTACCCCCTCCGCAAAATTGTAAAACAATTTTACCTAGTTAGTTCTAAAGTTTCCATTTGTTTATAGTTATCCAATAATGGCCTATAATTAATATAATAGGATTAAATATATATGAGGAGAAGAAATTAATGAGTCATAAAAAAAGTAAATTTATATTGTTTTTGGTTCTGCTGTGTGGAATGATAACATTTTCAGGCTGCTGGAAAGCTAATATCTCCATTGAGCCGTCCTCAGTATCAAAGATTAAAATCGCAAGTGGTCTCACTGGAGATGAATATACTATAGAAGATTCCACACAAATAGGTGAAATTACAGATATGGCCAATGATTTACATCTTGGAGTAGGGAATAAAGATAATAGTAAAGGTTATGTATATAATATTGATTTCCTAGATAACAAAGATTCAATAATCGAGTCTTTTCTGGTTGTTGATAAAAACCATATTAATAAAGACGGATATTCATATGGAAGAGATTGTAACAAAATTGTAGAGTATATAGATGAAATTGCTAACGGGGAATAGTCTCTTTTACATTATATGGTTTATTAAGGCTATGTTTAAGAGTATTCTCCTTAACAATTTAATTCTTTTTCTTAAAACTTTCACTTTTAAGAAAGCCTCGTACTAATACTGCATGCTTCCTTTTCTATAGGGAAAACTAACAAGGATATTTTTCTGGAAGGTGATTCTATGTACGTTTGTCCCCTATGCAATGGTATGGTAGATTACATAAAATACTGCCCTCACTGTGGAGGCCGTATGGAGGTTTACGACAGGGTGGAAAACTACGACGATAGCTATTCACCTTACCTTAGCTATCCGCTTACGGATTTAAACGATGGAGACCCTCCATCCATATGCTCCCATAGCGCGCAATGCCCTAACTGTGGTATGAAAAGCCTTGTACATGTGCAGAACATTATACTATAATATTTGGTAATGAAGAGTTTAAAATGCTGGGGCTGAAAACATCTATTTAGGATGTTTTCCGTGTTGATTAGGGTAGGGACAAGGTCCTGCCTTTACAGCAAAGCTATATGGGATAATTTATATGTGGTGTTTGTGTCTTAGATAGAAGGAAAAAGGGAGAGATGCTTTTGAAGATACATGACAGTCTAAACGTTGACAGGAACATAGGGGAGCCGCTTTACCAGCAGCTTTATGAGCAGATAAAAAACCTTATTGCCAATGGTACCTTACTTCCCAATGAAAAGCTTCCTCCTATAAGGTCCCTTTCAGAAAGACTGGGAGTCAACAATGTTACCGTTATAAATGCATACAAAATGCTCGAAAGCAATGGCTATGCTTACTCTAAGGCCGGAAGCGGTACCTTTGTAAGGCCAAGCAGTGCATTGCCTCCATCCATGGTGGTCGGCAGTAAGCCCTCAGGGATTGTACCCTCTAAAGATGAAAGCCTTATAGATTTTTCCACATCTACCCCTAATGCAGAGCTTTTCCCTATTGGTGACTTTAAGGACATGCTCAACCAGGTATTGGACAGAGATGGAGGAGGTGCCTTCAGCTATCAGGAGATACAAGGCTATTATCCTCTTAGGGAAGCCCTGAGGTCATACTTTACGGATAATGGCATAACCTCAGCCTTGGAGGATATACATATAATATCAGGAGCCCAACAGGGTATAGATATTGCTGCTAAAACTATTGTAGGCTTCAACGACACTATAGTAATAGAAAGCCCCACCTATACAGGGGCCATTGCTGTGTTCAGGTCAAGAGGGGCCAACATAGTGGAGATACCTATAGAGGAGGATGGAATAAACACTGAGGAGCTTGAGCAGGTGCTGAAAAGTACCAGGGTTAAGCTTATATATGTCATGACAAGCTATCAGAACCCAACAGGTGTGTCATATAGTGAGGATAAGAAGCTTCAGCTTTTATATCTTGCCCATAAATATGATACATATATACTTGAGGATGATTACCTCTCTGAGCTGAGGTTTTCAAGTATGCCTACTCTGCCTATTAAGGCACTAGATGGGAATGACAGGGTGATATATATAAAAAGTTTTTCCAAGATATTTATGCCTGGGCTTAGGTTAGGGGCAGTTATAGCTCCCTCCGCACTGACTGAGGGAATGCTTTCATCAAAGCAGACCACAGACATATCCTCCTCCAGCCTTATGCAGAGGGCCTTTGACCTTTATTTAAGGGAGAAAAAATGGCACTCCCATATACTTTATATGCAGGAGGCATACAAAGAAAGGTATGGGGCTATGAAGGAGGCACTGAGAGTTGAATTCCCACAGGCTGAATACATGGACCCCAAGGGAGGCATACATATGTGGGTAAAAACCTCTGCTGACTCCTCCATATTGGGATCAGCAGCCAGAGAAAAGGGTGTGGTAGTTGCACCAGGAAGTATTTTTTATGTGGATGAGAGGAAAAGTAATCACTTCAGGCTAAGCTTTGCTGCTGAGGACAAGGAGTCAATTGTAAAGGGAGTAAGGCTGCTTAAGGAAGCGTATGATGAGGCAATAGGCAATCTGTAGGGTATAGTGCTTTTTATTATTAATGAGCTGAAAATAAGGAAAACAAAAATGCCGGGGCTTGGGTGAAGCACCGGCATTTTGATTCATAATATGAACTATTTATTGATTGCTGCATTTAAAGCATTAACCATTTCGTCAACGTCTACTCCATGAGCTGCAGCTCCTTGCTCAAGAGTTTCAAAGTGTGCAGCCATGCATCCTATGCAGCCCATTCCGAACTGCTGGAAAACAGGAAGTACCTCTGGAAAATTTTGTGCTATCTCTATTATACCCATGTCCTTTGTTATCATTTTATTCCCTCCAAATAATAAAAACTCATCTGCAGGTTTATACTAGCATAAAGAGAGAGTGCGCACAATAACACTAACAGAGGTATTATGAAAAAGAATACTTTGCAGTATAACTATTTGAAAAACTAATAAAAATATATGCCAGTATATCAGAGAGATATACTGGCAAATAAAGAACTAACTATGCATTTGCTATAGCTGCGTTTAAATCCTTAACCATAGCATCAACGTCAATACCATGAGCTTGAGCACCCTGCTCAAGATTTTCAAATCTTGCAGCCATTCAGCCAAAGCAGCCCATTCCATATTGCTGGAATACTGATATGGTCTGAGGGTATTCTGAAACAATGTCAGTTATGGTCATATCTTTTGTTATCAATATAAACACCTCCAAAGTTAGTTTGCACATATAGAAAAAATCTATAATTCATTATCGTCCTATTATAATATCATATAGAACAAAATATGGCAATATAATAAAAGCCATTGTTTCAGCTTTTAAATATATAAATAATTATTTATAATAGAATGAGACAGTATGGGGAGGGATTGCTTTGAAGGATATTTCCTGGGAAAATATAGAAAACTTATCGCAGCAGGAGATAACATACCTGCTTTATAAGGAAGGTAGGAGCATTAAGGCAATCAGCCTTATAAGAAATATTGACAAATCTCTGGTGGAAAAACAGATAATAGAGTTCAGGATAAGCAACAGGATCTTTGAAAGTGCCGCAAACACTGAGGATATAATAAGGAACATAAAAAAATGCACAAGAGAGGAGCGATCCCTTACAATAAGCAAGCTGCCAGAGGAGACTATAAAGGAGCTGGAGGGCTTTGCCCTCTCTAAGCTTTTCGAAAGCAGCAGGGATGAATGCAGTTTCCTGCTTTATCTTTTAGGAGAGATGAAAAGCAGAAAGGCAGTGCAGTCCATAATGGTTTTCCTTAAGTCAAGCGATGGAAGTGTAAAGCGGGCAGCCTGCTCGGCACTGGGTAAAATAGGAGACATAAGGGCTGAGGAAGGACTTATTTATGCACTGGAGGATAAGAGGCCCCAGGTAAAGGAATATGCTATAAAGGCACTTGGGAGGATAGGCAGCAGAAGCTCAAAGGATGTGCTTGAAAGAATTGTAAATAGCACTGATGAAAAGGACTATGTCATAAGAGCGGCCAGAAATGTTTTAAATGAAATGAGCGAAGCAGGTGAAAGCAATGGATAAGCCAACATATACTGTACTTAAGGAAGTAAGGACCACCATGGAGGAGAAAAGGTCCATATTTATATGTAGTATAAAAAGGATTACCTCCGAGGAGGAGGCCATGGAATTTATAGGCTCTATAAAGGCCCAATACAAGGATGCTACCCATAACGTATATGCCTATATAACCAACAATGGTATATCAATGAGATATTCAGATGATGGAGAGCCTCAGGGAACGGCAGGACCTCCCATGCTAGAGGTGCTAAAAAGGGAGGGAGTAAACGACGTGGCAGCTGTGGTAACCCGTTATTTTGGGGGAACCCTTCTTGGAGCAGGAGGGCTTATAAGAGCGTATTCATCCTCATGTAAACAGGGACTTGATGAGGCGGTAAAGGTAAGGACTGAAAAGGGAATGGTTTTTGGTATGATGTTTGATTATGATAGATACGGAAGAATAAATAACTATCTTAAAAGTAAAAATATAATTATAAAGGATACTGTTTATTTGGAAAAGATCACCCTTGATGTAAAATGTCTTGAAAAGGATTATAGCACCATAGACCGGGACATGAGGGAAATGTTTAATGGAGAGGAATGCTTAACTGTTAAGGAAGCAATAATCTGTTTTGTAGACGAGGAAGGAAAAATAATGGAGGTGTAGTAATGGATAAGGACGCATTTAAGAGTAAAACTATATGGGCTGTGGTTGGTAGCTGCCACAATCCTGAAAAGTATGCCTATAGTATATATAACTACCTTAGGAGAAGAGGCCTTCAGGTGTATGCAGTGGACCCAACGGGTAAGAGTGTTGATGGAAATCCATCCTACAAAACCCTTAAGGAGCTTCCCATGCTTCCTGAGGCAGTAGACATGGTTATAAATCCTATTAAGGGAGAGGAATATCTGGATGAAGCCAGAGCCCTTGGAATAAGCTATATTTGGTTCCAGCCAGGAGCAGAATCCCCCCAGCTTATACAAAAGGCAAAGGATTATAATATGAATGTTATACATAATGCCTGTGTTATGGTGGACTTAATATAGGATTTGAAAAATAAAGCTGCTTATGATACAATACATAAATGATTGATTATATTGCAGAAATGCTTCTATTAAACGGTTAAGGGGGAATAAATATGTCAGGTCATTCAAAATGGCATAACATACAGGCCAAAAAAGGTAAAGCAGATGCTAAAAGGGGAAAGATATTTACTAAAATAGGTAAGGAGCTTGCTGTTGCTATTAAAGAAGGAGGAGCCAATCCTGATTCTAACTCCAAGCTCAGAGATGTTATCTCAAAGGCAAAGGCAAACAACATGCCTGCAGACAACATAGAAAGAGCAATTAAAAAGGCAGCTGGAGATGCAGACAGTGCCAATTATGAAGAGATTACTTATGAGGGCTACGGCAACTCTGGTGTTGCTGTTATTGTTGAAGCGCTTACAGATAACAGAAACAGAACTGCTGGCGATGTAAGGCACATCCTTGAAAGAAGCGGTGGAAACCTTGGAACTAGCGGCTGCGTATCCTTTATGTTTGAAAGAAAAGGACTTATAGTTATCGAGAAAAACGATTCCTTAGATGAAGATGAGCTTATGATGATGGCCCTGGATGCAGGTGCAGAAGACTTTTCACCAGATGAGGACGTTTATGAGATAACCACAGACCCAGCAGATTTCTCACAGGTAAGAGAAGCGCTGGAAAAGCAAGGCCTTGAGTTCGTTTCAGCCGAGGTATCCATGATTCCTACAACAACTGTAAAGCTTGATGAAAGTGCAGCAGAAAAGGTTGAATCAATGATTGACAAGCTTGAGGATAATGACGACGTACAGAGCGTATGGCATAATGCAGAGTTCCCAGATGGCTGGGGAGAGGAATAAGGAACAGATAATAGATAAAAGAGAAGAGTTATTGTAAGAACAGCCTGCTAAACATAATGTGGCTGTTCTTTTTTATATTGACGCTGTTTTTATATGATAATTTGTTTTATAAGACTATGGTTGAATAATAATTTAAAAAGTGGACATAATATCCACAAAGGAGGTGGATATATATGTTATCTCTCAAGAAACGTATTCTAATGATATCAGCCATAACCTTTGTGCTTGTGGCCTGCTTCACGGCAGGATACTTTACAATAACTGAGTATCTTAAGAGTAGGGACAATAAAGAGGAAGCATCAGATGCTTCGGGTAAGAAGATTGTTGATGCCAATGCCAGCTTAGAAGACATTGTAAACAGTGAAACCAGTATAAACATAATTAACAGATACATAGCGGAGGGTAAAACTGTATATACAGAAAACAACCAAGGCAAGGCTGACAAAGAAATAATTGGTATGAACAAGACCCAGCTTAAGCAGTATTATGATAAGAAAGATTATGTTCTTATTGAATATAGCAGTACCAATGTTAGTCTGCTTAAAGAGATTAAAGGGTGGCCAAATGGAAGATATGTGGTAAAAAACAATGAAAACAAGGTAGCTATATATAGTGTAAGTGATGATAACAAACTGAAGCTTGAGGAGGAAACCAATCTAACCATGGATTTGGTTCCTGAAGGCGATAGAGATGCTATAAATATAGGAAAGATATATGAATCAATTGACGACGCAAGAGAATACGTAGAATACAGCTTAGGCTCCTGATTTTCAGGACCTGGGCTGTATTCTTTTATAAACCTTAATGCCAAAAGATAATTATAGTGGTATAATACTATTCGAACACACTTTCGTATTGGAGGAATTAGATGATTGTCATTGGTATTGACCCGGGTATTGCTATACTAGGCTACGGTGTACTTGAATATGTTAACAATAAATTCAAGGTAATAGATTATAATGCTGTTATTACAACAAAGGAAAATACCATGCCTGAGAGGATTAGTATACTTTATGACTCCCTGTGGGATATATTTGAAAAATATAAGCCTGACGCAGTTGCGTTTGAGGAGCTTTTCTTTAATCAGAATGCAAAAACAGCTATAACAGTTGGACAAGCAAGAGGGGTGTCAGTGTTATGTGCCCACAAGCAGGTAGGCAATGTATTTGAATATACTCCTCTGCAGGTTAAACAGGCTGTAACAGGCTACGGAAGAGCTGATAAAAAGCAGGTCCAGCAGATGGTAAAGATGCTTCTTAATCTTAGGGAGATACCAAAGCCTGATGATGTGGCAGACGCTCTGGCTATAGCTATATGTCATTGCAATTCCAGCCATGCGGCGGAACTTTTCAGGATAAAATGAGGTGAGATGATGATAGCGTTTATTAAAGGAATAATTGAAGAGGCCTTAACTGATAGCATACTCATAGATTGTAAAGGTGTAGGCTATAGGGTGTTTATGCCCTCCAGCCAGATAGAAAAGACAAAAGGAGTGCAGGGGACAATTAAGGTGCATACCTATTATTATGTACGTGAGGATCAGGCAAGCCTCTATGGCTTTATGGATAAGGAAGGCTTAAATATGTTTACAATGCTCATAGGGGTTTCTGGAGTTGGTCCTAAGGCTGCTCTCTCAATCCTTTCGGCGGTGCCTCCTTCATCACTTATTTTGTCTATAATCACAGGAGATGAAAAGTCTCTATGCAAGGCTCAGGGTGTAGGAAAGAAGATGTCCCAGAGAATAATACTGGAGCTTAGGGATAAACTAAAGGATTATAATATAGCCTCATCCCTTCCTGAATCTGATGAGGTATACAGTGAAAATGAGGCAGCTGAATCCTTAGGAGCGCTTATGACTCTTGGCTATACTAAGCAGGAGGCGGCGGGGGTCCTTAACAAAATCGACAAGAGCCTATCTATAGAGGAAAAGGTAAAGCAGGCCCTTAAGCTTCTTATGCGAGGGGAGGTGTAGCATATGGATGAGGATAGAATAGTAGCAACGGATATACAGCCTGAGGATATGGATATAGAAGGAAGCCTTAGGCCTAAAACTCTGAGAGAGTATATAGGCCAGCATAAGGTAAAGGAGAAGCTGTCCATATTTATAGAAGCTGCAAAAAACAGGCAGGAGGCATTAGACCATGTGCTGCTTTATGGCCCTCCGGGACTTGGAAAGACAACTCTTGCAGGTATAATAGCCAATGAACTGGGTGTAGGATTGAGGATTACCTCAGGACCTGCCATAGAAAGGGCTGGAGACCTGGCAGCCATACTTACCAACCTGGGTGAAAATGATGTGCTTTTTATAGATGAGATACACAGGCTTAACAGAAGTGTAGAGGAAATACTTTATCCTGCAATGGAAGACTATGCATTGGATATAATAATAGGTAAGGGGCCTAGTGCCCGCTCCATAAGAATAGATCTGCCTAAGTTCACCTTAATTGGTGCAACTACCAAGGCCGGAATGCTTACATCTCCCTTAAGGGACAGATTTGGCGTAATGGCAAGGCTTGAGCTTTACGATCCAAAGGACCTATCACAGATAGTTACAAGGTCTGCCTCTATTCTAAATATAGAGATTGACAGCCAGGGAGCATATGAAATAGCTAAGCGTTCAAGAGGAACTCCGAGAATAACCAACAGGCTTCTAAAGAGAGTCAGGGACTATGCCCAGGTCAGGGGTGACGGACGTATAACCGGTGAAACAGCCAATAAGGCATTGGAGCTTTTGGAGATAGATAAGCTGGGATTGGACAATGTTGACAGGAAAATGCTGCTTGCCATAATCAATAAATTTAATGGAGGGCCTGTAGGACTGGAGACACTTGCCTACTCTATAGGCGAAGAAAATGAGACTGTGGAGGATGTTTATGAGCCATACCTGCTTCAGTTGGGCTTTATAAACAGAACTCCCAGGGGGAGGATGGCCACAGAGGCAGCATATAAACATTTTGGAATAGAGCGTAAGGAATAATGCAGAGGTGAAACTACATGAACATACATGAATTTGATTTTGAGCTTCCAGAGGAGCTAATCGCCCAGGAGCCAATTTCCCAGAGGGACATGTCAAGACTGCTGGTGGTTAATAAATACGATGGAAGTATAGAACATAAGATTTTTAGGAACATAATTGACTACCTTAAGGAAGGAGACTGCCTTGTTTTGAACAACAGCAGGGTCATACCTGCAAGGCTATTTGGCATCAAGGAGGATACTGGTGCTAAAATGGAGTTTGTGCTGCTTAAAAGGATAGACAAGGACAGGTGGGAGACGCTGGTTAAGCCAGGCAAGAAAGCTAAGCTTGGAAGCAGGTTCATATTCGGGGATGGGGAGCTTTTCTGTACAATACTTGAAAATACTGATTCTGGTGGAAGAATCATAGAATTCCATTACGAAGGAGTTTTTGAGGAGATACTTGATAGGCTTGGTCAGATGCCTCTTCCTCCATACATAAAGAAGCAGCTTAAGGATAAGGAACGCTACCAGACAGTGTATTCTAAAATCGAAGGTTCAGCTGCTGCGCCAACTGCAGGGCTCCATTTTACAAAGGAGCTAATGGAAAAAATAAAGCAAAAGGGCGTTGAAATTGCATATGTTACACTTCATGTGGGACTTGGGACCTTCAGACCTGTTAAGGTTGAGAAAATAGAGGAGCATCACATGCATTCTGAATTCTACATGCTGGATAAGAAGAACTCAGACAAGATAAACAAGGCCAGGGAGAGTGGCGGAAGAATAATAGCTGTTGGCACTACCTCATGTAGGACATTAGAAACCATAGGAGATGAAAATGGAAGGGTAAGGGAATCATCTGGATGGACCGATATATTCATATATCCAGGCTATAAATTTAAGATGGTAGAGGGGCTTATAACCAACTTCCACCTTCCTGAGTCAACCCTCATTATGCTGGTTAGTGCATTAGCAGGCAAGGAAAATATAATGCATGCTTACAATGTGGCTGTTAAGGAAAGCTATAGGTTTTTCAGCTTTGGAGATGCAATGTTCATTGATCCTGAAAAAAATGCTGAAAAGCAGGCAGAATAATAAATGCTATTAAATATTTTTACATTTGGAGGTTTTTATGTTACCGGTAAAATACGAGCTTATTAAGCAGTGCAAACAAAGCGGTGCCAGGCTTGGAATAGTGCATACTCCTCATGGGGATATACACACTCCAGTCTTTATGCCTGTAGGAACCCAGGCCACAGTAAAGGCAATGTCTCCAGCTGAGCTAAAGGACATAGGCGCTGAAATCATTTTGAGCAACACCTACCACCTTTATATGAGGCCGGGAGAGAAGCTGGTGGAAAAGGCAGGAGGCCTTCATGGCTTCATGAACTGGGATAGGCCAATACTCACAGATAGTGGCGGCTTTCAGGTGTTTAGCCTGGCTGACCTGAGGAACATAAAGGAGGAGGGCGTTACCTTTAAATCACATATAGATGGCTCAAAGCACTTTATATCCCCTGAAAAGGCTATTGAAATAGAAAATGCATTAGGGGCAGATATAATAATGTGCTTTGATGAATGCCTTCCATACCCATGTGAGTACGACTATGCGAAAAACTCCCTTTACAGGACCATCAGATGGGCAGAAAGATGTAAGGAATCCCATGCAAAGCCTGATACCCAGGCACTTTTTGGCATAATACAGGGAGGTATGTACAGGGACCTGCGTGAGGAAAGTGTAAGGGAGATGGTAAAGATGGACTTCCCGGGCTACTCCATTGGAGGTCTAAGTATAGGAGAGCCTAAGGATATAATGTATGATGTACTCGACTGGACAGCACATCTGCTTCCCGAAAACAAACCAAGGTACCTTATGGGGGTTGGTAGTCCTGACTGCCTTATAGAGGGAGCCATAAGGGGAATTGATATGTTTGACTGTGTACTGCCTACCAGAATAGCCAGGAACGGAACTGTATTTACCAGCAAGGGCAAGGTGGTTGTAAGAAACGCAGAATATGCAGAGGATTTTTCTCCTCTGGATGATGAGTGTGACTGCTATGCATGCAAATACTTCTCCAAGGCATATATAAGACACCTGTTTAAGGCTAAGGAAATACTAGGTGCAAGGCTTACAACTATCCATAATCTGAGATTTCTGATTAACCTTATGGCTGATATAAGGCAGGCAATAATGGATGACAGGCTTTTGGATTTCAGGGAGGAGTTCTACAGGAAGTACGGATATAGCGACGAGAGCAAGTAGGAGTAAAAAACATAGCGTATGATACATTTTTGCTATATATAATTATAAGAAATAGAACACAAGGCAATTAAGGAGGTAATGTTTGTGGAACAGTATATATTTACAATTGGATGGTTTGTGATTCTACTGGCATTTTTCTACTTCTTTATGATAAGGCCACAGAAGAAAAAGGACAGGGAAATGAAGGCTATGCTGGAGAGTCTGAGTAAAAGGGATGAAATAAGGACTATTGAGGGCATATATGGAAGAGTGGTAAGGGTGCATGAGGATGCTGTTACTATAGAAACAGGACCTGACCAGGTTCGTATAAAGCTTGACAAGTCGGCTATAGAATCAATAATAAAAAAGGGATAGCAGTTCATTGAAACTATAAATAAAATATTAAAGTATATAAAAGTATATAACAATTTTGATTATTCTGTTATAATGGTAAAAGAATATTTTAGGAGGTAACAATATGGGTAATAGTCAGTACACTACAATAATATGGCTTGTGCTTTTGGTGGCTTTTTTCTATTTCTTAATAATACGTCCAGAAAAGAAAAAGCAGAAGCAGGCTAAAGATATGATGAGCAGTCTTAGGACTGGTGACGAGATAATGACAAGGGGAGGCATATATGGCACAATAACCCTTATTGAGGAGGATGCCATAACTATTGCTACAGGACCTGACAATGTACAAATCAAGCTTTCAAAATACTCTGTTGCAACAGTTACAAAAAAGGCTGAGAATGCTGAAAATATGGAGGACTCCATAGAGACAGTAGCAGATGAGATAAAGGAAGATAATACAGAGGATAAGAACGAGTAAATAACATATCTGTACAATCCCACTCATATTATAAAATAGGGGGTGGGATTATGTATGATAAGGATAATTCAAAGGACAAAACATTCATTATATACATAAAGTCGCTGCTGCGGGCATTCCTTCTGTCTGTGGTACTGCTTTTGGTGGTTGCGCTTATATATTATTTTACGGATTTAAGTATTGAATCCCTTAAAACTGCTGTATGGATTGTGGCCATATTAAGCATATGTCTGGGAGGCATATATGCTGCTGGACATATTGGCTCTAAAGGCTTCCTGCATGGGGCGGCTTCAGGCCTTCTTTATATGGTGCTGCTGGGAGCACTAATGCTGCTTTATGATGGCTCAGGTGTCAATTTCAGATCCTATGCTATAATGCTTGTGGCATCAATTATTATTGGAGCCTTTTCAGGAATTATAGGAGTGGTACTGAACAATAATTAGCATTTGCAGCTCCTTAGCCTTGATGATATCATTGACTTTATGCTATAATGAGTAATGGTAATTTAATAGCTGCTACATATAAGCTAAACAAGGAGGAGTATCAATGAAGCATATAAAGACCATTAATAATGGTGCACTTAAAGCCAGCGTTAACAAGCCAGGCTGCAAGGAATGTGCAAATTCATGTCAGTCAGCATGTAAAACTTCATGCACAGTTGCCAATCTGGCATGTGAGAGCAAGTAATAGCAGTAACTTTGTTACTGCTTTTATTTTAGTTTATAGTAATCTGGAGGAGAATAGATGATTCATAAATATAAGCAGTGCGGATGTAGCATTGTAATCGATGTAAACAGCGGAGCAATACATCAGGTGGATGACGTGGTATATGATATACTTGACTACTATGAGGACAAGACCCCTGATGAAATAAAGCTGCTTTTAAGCAGCAGATATGATGAAAAACAGCTTCAGGAGGGGCTAAGTGAGATATGCCAGCTTAAAGATGAGGGAATGCTCTTCACTGAGGACCCTTACAAGGACATTGTAAAGCTTGAAGACAATGAGGAGTCCTTCATAAAGGCCTTATGCTTAAACATAGCACATGATTGTAACCTTAGGTGTAAGTATTGCTTTGCATCCGAAGGGGACTATAAGGGTAAAAGGGAGCTTATGAGCTTTGAAACTGGGAAACGTGCAATAGATTTTGTAATAAGAAATTCTGGGCCGAGGCATAATATTGAGGTAGATCTGTTTGGGGGAGAACCACTTATGAACTTTGACGTGGTTAAGCAGATAGTTGACTATGCCAATGAGAAGGGGCCAAAGCACAACAAGAACATAAGGTTTACAATCACTACCAATGCAATGCTTTTAGATAAAGAAAAAATGGACTATATAGACAAAAACATGGGTAATGTAGTTCTGAGCATTGACGGAAGAAAGGAAGTAAACGACAGCATCAGAGTAAGGCGTGATGGTTCAGGAAGCTTTGATAAGATACTTCCAAGTATAAAGACTATGGCAGAAAGAAGGCAAGGCAAGAAACAGTACTATGCAAGGGGAACCTTCACCAGAAACAACCTGGATTTCTACAATGATGTTGTATTCCTTGCAGATGAGGGCTTTAAGGAGATTTCAATAGAGCCTGTGGTACTTGAAGATGGAAATCAGCTGGCCCTAAGGCAGGAGGATCTCCCAACCATTTATGAACAATATGATAAGCTAACCGAGGAAATGATAAGGCGGGAAAAACAAGGAGGAGGCTTTAAGTTCTACCACTTTGCAATAGACGTAAATGGAGGACCTTGCATATATAAGAGAATTTCAGGCTGTGGAGCAGGTCATGAATATGTGGCAGTTACACCTAATGGAGATATCTACCCCTGTCATCAGTTTGTTGGCAACGAGGAATTTATAATGGGCAACCTATATGACGATAAGCCGCTTGATAAAGACATAGCAAATACCTTTAAAAACGGCAATGTATACAGCAAGCCTAGATGTCAGGACTGCTGGGCTAAGTTCTACTGTAGCGGAGGTTGCCAGGCAAACAACTATAATTTTAATAAGGATATACATGTTCCTTATGAAATAGGCTGCCAGATGATGAAAAAGAGAGTAGAGTGTGCTATAGCGATGAAGGTTAAGCTATGTGAGGAAGAATAATATTTTATAATAAAAAGCAGGAAAAAATAAGGTAATATAGAATTATTAAGGAGTGTTATTTGTGGTCACATTGAAAGACATCGAGGAAAATCCAGAGTTGAAAACATATATTGAGTATGGTAACAAGCATCTTGGAGCGATAGGCTTTACTGAGCATAGCTTCAGGCATGCTGAGATTGTGTCCAGAGAATCAGCCAGGGTGCTTAAGGAGCTTGGGTTTTCTCAAAGGGATGTGGAGCTTGCTGAGATTGCAGGCTACATGCACGATATAGGCAATGTGGTAAGCAGATATGACCATGGACAAACCGGAGCATTGATTTCAATGGGAATATTGAAGGATGCAGGCATGGATTATGATGAGATAGCACTGATAACATCTGCCATTGGAAATCATGAGGAGGAGTATGGTCAGGCAGTTAACAGTATTGCATCAGCGTTAATACTTGCTGATAAGTCCGACGTACACAGGGGGAGAGTGAGAAACAGAGATAAAGCAACCTTTGACATTCACGACAGGGTCAATTATGCTGCTGAGGAATCACAGCTTATAATTAATAAGGAAGAAAAATCAGTACAGCTTAGGATAAAGATAGATACTGAAATCTGCCCTGTTATGGAATACTTTGAAATATTCCTGGTACGCATGCTCATGTGTAGGAAAGCAGCAGAATTTCTTGGAGGGCAGTTCCAGCTAGTTATAAATGAAGCCAGGATGCTTTAAGAAAAAAATACAACGAGTTGACTGCAAAAAACATGAGAGGTATAATTATTTCTAGCATTATACAAAGGGGGACATGTGATGAAAACGAAAAGCAGATTTAAATTTGGAATCTGTACGCTCCTTATCATAGCTTTATTTTACGTTCTAATGGTTGGAGTGAATTATAGTAATTTGGATTATAAAGTGAACTCTCTTCCAAGCCTTATAAATCTGGGGTTGGACCTTAAGGGCGGAGTAAGCGTTGAAATGAAAATAACTGATGGGCCTACAGATGATGAAACTCTGGCCAGAACCAAGCAGCTTTTAGAGCTTAGGGTTAACTCCATGGGTGTTTCAGAATCTACTGTTACAGTAAATAAAACAACAAACAGGTTTACCATAGAAATACCTGGAGTTTATGATACAAAAACAGCGCTGGAAACCTTGGGGCAGACTGGAGAGCTTACCTTTGTAGGACCTGACGATAATGTGATACTCACAGGTGATGATGTTAAGGATGCTGGAGTAGGAGTGGACTCCTCAAACCAGCCTGTTGTGTCGCTTAAGCTTACAGACGAAGGAACTACTAAGTTTGCTGAAGCAACAGAGAAATTTTATGGACAGGTTATAACTATTATGATGGATGACCAGGAGGTTTCTGCACCAACTGTTAATGCCATAATTTCAACTGGTGAGGCCATTATCACTGTAGGCGGTGACTTGGAAGAGGCTAAGAGAATATCAAGTATTATAGAAAGCGGCGCACTTCCTGTTACACTTGAATCAGCACAAGAGAAACTTACTGGTGCTACTTTAGGAGCAGAAGCCATCCCAACTAGCGTAAAGGCATCTATAATAGGAATTGCTGGAGTTATGCTTTTCATGCTGTTTTATTATAAGGCACTGGGACTTGTGGCAGACTTTGCACTGGCAGTTTATATAATGCTTACCTTTGGAGTATATGTAATAATAGGGCAGGTCCTATCTTTAGCAGGTATTGCAGGCTTCCTTCTTTCAGTAGGCATGGCTGTTGATGCCAACGTGCTTATATTTGAAAGAATCAAGGAGGAGCTTATGATTGGGAAGTCCCTTTCATCCGCTGTTGACAGCGGATTCCATAGGGCATTTTCATCTATATTTGACTCTAACATAACAACAATAATTGCAGGACTTACACTTTACTTCCTTGGCAGAGGTACAGTAAGAGGCTTTGCTCTTACACTTACCATAGGTGTTATCTGCAGTATGTTTACAGCCATTACCGTAACCAGATTCCTGCTTAAAGCTCTTGTTGGCACAGGATGGATTAAAAATACAAAATGGTTTATGCCTATAGTAAAGTAGGGGGGAAGTAAAATGGAAAATACATTTAAGATAATCGAGAACAAAAACAAATGGTTTGCTTTCTCCATTGCTATTATACTTACAGGAGTGGTGTTCTTATTTGTAAAAGGCCTTAATTTCGGTATTGACTTTAAGGGTGGGGCCGTTATGAGTGTTGAAACAGGGCAGACGCTTTCAAATGAAGATATAGAAGATGTAAGAACTATTGCTGCTAAATATGACAAGGATGCAACAGCCAGGATTATTAACAGTACTGGGGTTGAAATATCAAGCAGTAAGCTGTCTTCAGATGAGCTTAACAAGATATATGATGAACTTAAGGTGAAGTACTCTCTGGAAGATGGTGATAAGCAAATCAACAGACAGGATGGTATGATTGGAAAAGAGACGCAAAGAAGCGCCATAATTGCATCCCTTGTGGCAATAGTACTTATACTGGTATATGTAGGTATAAGGTTTGAGTTTAAAACCGGCATTTCTGCTATCATTGCACTTGTTCATGACCTTTTGGTTATGATTACTGTGTATACTGTATTCCAGGTGCCTGTAAACAATAGCTTCATTGCAGCCATGCTTACAATACTGGGATACTCTATAAATGATACTATAGTTGTTTTCGACCGTATAAGAGAAAACAGAAAGACTGGTAAGTATAAGGATTACGCTTCTTTAGCAAATGCAAGTATTACGCAGACCATGTCCAGGTCAATAAATACAGCCTTTACAACCCTGATTACAATAGTTGCCATATATATACTTGGAGTATCGGCAATTCAGGAGTTTGCATTCCCTCTGATAATAGGAATTGTCAGTGGAGCTTATTCTTCAATATTCATAGCCAGCCCAATATGGGTTATGCTTGAGAAAGATAATAAGCTTGCATAAGCTTGATTAAAAAAGCCAGCATAAGCTGGCTTTTTTATTTCTAGAAATAATTTGCCCACCATAAGTTTTAGATGTATAATATTTATGTTGTAAATCATTAGTATTCCATAACTTCTAAAGGAGGATAATTATGGACTTGAAAGAAAAAATAAGGGTTATAGAAAACTTTCCTAAGCCAGGGATAAGTTTTAAGGATATAACGACCCTTCTTCAGGATGGGGAAGCTCTGAGGAAGACCATTGATACTTTGACAGCATTTGTTAAGGACAAGAAAATAGACGTGGTTGTTGGACCAGAGGCAAGAGGCTTTCTTTTAGGAACTCCTATAGCATACAACCTGGGTGTTGGCTTTGTGCCAGTAAGAAAACCCGGAAAGCTTCCAGGAGATACCCTGAGATATGAATATAAGCTGGAATATGGAAACGATGCACTGGAGATACACAAGGACTCCATAAAGCCTGGACAGAGGGTACTTATTATTGATGACCTTCTGGCAACAGGAGGAACCATAAGCTCTGCTGCAAAGCTTATAGAGCAGCTGGGAGGAGAGGTTGTATCCATAGCCTTTATAGTTGAACTTACAGGGCTTCATGGAAGGGAAAGACTTAAGGAGTATGAGGTAAATTCTGCTGTTCAGTATGAGTTTTAATATAAAAAATCCTTAAGATTTGCAAAGAAGCATAATTTAATATATAATGATAGAAATATGGCTGGTAGTTTTACCGGCCATATGATGTATTGTACATAACGAGGAGAGAGGGCAAAATGCTGCAGAGAATTCTTGATACTATCGCAGAACACGGAATTGATGTAGACCTGGAAATGATCAAAAAAGCATATTACCTGGCTGAGAAGGCCCATACAGGACAGTATAGGGAATCCGGAGAGCCATACCTTATGCATCCTATTGAGGTTGCAGTCATTCTTATTGAAATGGGTATGGACACGGAGACCATTTGTGCTGCGCTTCTTCATGACGTTGTGGAGGATACACAGTATACCTACGACGATATAAAGAAGGAATTCTCTGAGGAAATAGCAAACCTTGTTGAGGGAGTAACAAAGCTTGATAAAATAGAGTATAAATCTAAGGAGGAGCAGCAGGCAGAAAACATTCGAAAAATGCTTGTGGCCATGGCCAAGGATATAAGGGTTATACTAATAAAGCTGGCAGACAGGCTTCACAACATGAGAACTCTTAAGCACTGCTCTCTTGAAAAGCAAAAGGCAAAGGCTCAGGAAACGCTGGATATATATGCCCCCCTTGCCCATAGACTGGGTATTTCAAAGATAAAGTGGGAGCTTGAGGACATATCCTTAAGATATCTGCATCCAGAGGAGTACTATGACCTGGTGGAAAAAATATCAGCCAAGCGCACAGAGCGTGAGGATATGATAAAGGGCATAATACAGCAGCTCAATGCAAAGCTGGAGGAGGCTGGCATTGAAGCCTCCATTGATGGAAGACCAAAGCATTTCTATAGTATATACAGGAAGATGCATTATAAGAATAAAACCTTTGACCAGATATTTGACCTTTTAGCCATAAGAGTGATTGTGGATACGGTAAAGGACTGCTATGCGGCCTTAGGCTCTGCCCATACTCTTTGGAAGCCAATACCTGGGAGATTTAAGGATTATATAGCTATGCCTAAGCCTAATATGTATCAGTCCCTTCACTCTACGGTTATAGGACCTGGTGGGCAGCCATTTGAGATACAGATAAGAACATGGGAAATGCATAGGACGGCTGAGTATGGTATTGCTGCACACTGGAAATATAAGGAAGGAATCGAAGGGGAAGACCTAGACGACAAGCTTAAGTGGGTAAAACAGATTGAAGAGTTCCAGACTGAGACAAATGATGCTAAGGAGTTTATTGATACAGTTAAAATTGACATATTCTCAGACGAGGTGTTTGTGTTTACACCAAAGGGTACTGTAATAGACCTGCCTGTGGATTCAACACCAATAGACTTTGCATATAGAATACACACTGATGTAGGGAACAAGTGTGTAGGTGCCAAGGTTAACGGCAAGATGGTTCCTATAGACTATAAGCTTAAGACGGGTGAGATAGTTGAAATTGTAACCTCCTCTACATCAAAGGGGCCAAGCAGAGACTGGCTTAAGATTGCAAGGAGCTCCAATGCCAAAAGTAAAATACGCCAGTGGTTCAAGAGGACCTTTAAAGAGGAGAACGTAGACAAAGGCAGGGAGAGCTTGGAGAAGGAGGCCAAACGTCAGGGCTTCAATTTCTCTGAAATAATGAAGGCAGAGTACATGGATGCTGTGCTTAAGAAGTTTAATTACCAGAGGATTGATGACTTATATGCATCAATTGGAAGTGGAGCAATGACCTCCAATCAGATAGTATCCCGGATTAAAGAGGAAATGCGAAAGCATGAGGTACTTGATGAGGAGGAAGAAAAGCCACAGCAGAGACCATCCCAGCAGAAAAAGAAAACCGGTTCTGAATATAAGAAGCCTGGTATTAATATTAAGGGAGAAAAGGATATATATGTGAGGTTCGCAAAATGCTGCAACCCTGTACCAGGAGATGATGTGGTAGGCTTTATAACAAAGGGAAGGGGCATTTCCGTACACAGGAAGGATTGCAGGAACTTCCAGACCATAGCTGAGGTGGAGCCTGAAAGAGTGGTAGATACCCAGTGGACTGGTGAGCACAATACGGAATTTAATACAGACATACAGATTGAAGCCAATGACAGGCATGGGCTTTTATCAGATGTGTCCAATATAATAAACAATGCGGATATACAGGTAAGGGCTATTAATGCCCGTACATTAAAAAACAGTGTGGCTTTAATAACACTTACAATACAAATATCTGATGTTAACCAACTGGAAAGGGTTATTAAGGACATAAGGAAGGTATCCGGAGTTAGCAACGTATACAGAAGTGGAAGCTGATATAAAGAATGCAATAAGGAGAGTAAAATGAGGGCAGTAGTGCAGAGGGTTAGTTCAGCAAGCGTAAAAGTGGAGGGCACCATAACCGGCAGTATAGGTAAAGGCCTTCTGGTTCTTCTTGGGGTAGAAGAGAAGGATACCCAGGAGGACATAAAATATATGGCAGAGAAGATATGTGGCTTAAGGATATTTGAAGACCAGGAAGAAAAAATGAATCTCTCCCTTAAGGATGTAGAAGGAGAGCTTCTTGTGGTGTCGCAGTTTACTCTTTATGGAGACTGCAGAAAGGGGAAAAGGCCAAGCTTTATAATGGCTGCAAGGCCCCAGTATGCCCAGGAGATGTATGAGAAATTCATAGCTGAGTGTGGGAATTATGTAGGCAGGGTTGAAACGGGTAGGTTTCAGGCGGATATGAAGGTAGAGCTTGTAAACGATGGCCCTGTAACTATTTTAATAGATAGTAAGAAAAATTTTTAGGAGTGGTCATATGATAATTGAACTTCTGCAGGTTGGAGTATTCCAGTCTAACTGCTATATTATTGGAGACGAGGAAACAGGTAAGGGAATAATAATAGACCCTGGTGCTGATGGGGAAAAAGTACTGAGCAAATGCAGGGAGTGTAAGCTTGATATAGAATACATACTGCTTACCCATGGACACGGAGACCACATAGGCGGAGTAGTGGATGTTAAATCTGGGACCGGTGCTAAGATATGTATCAGCAGGAAGGATGAGTACCTTGTTAAGGGTGAAACCAAGAGATTAATACCTATACTTAGAAACATAAAGCTTTTTGATGCAGACATGTTCTTAAAGGACAGGGATACTATTAAAGTGGGGGCACTTGAAGTAAGCGTGCTTGAAACTCCGGGGCATACCCCAGGAGGACTTTCCTTTAAGATAGGTTCAAATGTATTCAGTGGGGACGCCTTGTTCAAGGGCTCTGTTGGAAGGACAGACTTTGAGTTTGGTTCCATGGACCAGCTGGTTGAGGGCATAAGAAGTAATATATTAACCCTTCCTGGAGATACAGTGGTGTACCCGGGACATGGACCATCTACCACTGTGGAGGCTGAGAAGCGATTCAATCCATACGTTAAGGAATGAAGACAATGTGGTATGGGATGGGCAGAAGCATAGCCATACTTCGTGCGGGCACGGAGTCCTGTCCCTACTGAAAGGGCTATTTTTATGTGATTTGTATGCCCCTAGTAAAGCGAGGGGTATGTGATAAGAATGAAGACTAAGGTTAAGCAGGCTGAGTAAGCCTGCTTATTGTTGGTAAAGATAAATATGCAAATATTATAAGATTTAGAGGGTTATTATGATTAATGTAAAGCTAACAGGCCACGATTACAGATACGAAGCATACCAGATACTGTCACTTTTTTATCTCAAGGATGAAATAAGCTTTGTGGAGGAAGGCTGTGATATGGAGGTGTGCTATGAAAGCGATAGTCATATTGTAAAATGCACACTGTCAAGTGAAGAAGAGACTATATCAGAGCAGGCTAATGCTGAAAGTGCCAACAGGAAGGATGTAAAGAATGCCATAAAGCTATCTATTCTTAAGGTGCTTGAAAGGTATACAGGGGTATCCATGCCATGGGGAATACTTGTGGGCATACGTCCTACAAAGCTTATACATGATTCAGCCATGCCAGAGGGGGATACAGTTAAGCACCTTATGGACTACTATTCTGTATCAAAGGAAAAGGCAGACCTTGCAGTTGAGGTGGCTGAGAAGGAGGCCCCCTTCCTGGGTAATGGGCCTGGCTCTGTGAGCCTTTACATGCACATACCCTTCTGCCCCACCCGCTGTGTATACTGTTCGTTTACCTCAAACCCCGTTGCTAAAAATGAGCAGCTTATAGAGGGGTACATTAATGCACTTAAAAAGGAGACGTCTGTTTCACTGAAGGAGGTACTTAACAGAGGAGTTAGGTTTGACACGTTTTATATAGGAGGGGGAACCCCTACGGCACTTTCTGCATCCCAGTTGGATGATCTTTTAGGCTATGTGGGTTCCATTATAGACCTTAAGGGTCTAAGGGAATTTACGGTGGAGGCAGGCCGTCCAGACTCCATAGAAGAGGATAAGCTTAGGGTGCTTAAGGAACATGGTTGCACAAGGATAAGCATAAATCCCCAGACAATGAACGACGAAACCCTGAAAAAGATAGGCAGGAAGCATACCTCAAAGGATATTGTAGATAAATACCTGATGGCAAGAGAGGTGGGCTTTGACTGCATAAATATGGATATGATAATAGGACTTCCTGGGGAGGGCTATGAGGAGATGGTCCACACTGTAAAGGAAATCGTATCCCTCAGTCCTGACAACATTACAGTCCACACTATGGCAATAAAGAGGGCATCCATACTTAATGAGAAGAGATACTATGACCATGACAAGAAGCTTATGGATGCATATAACGCAGTATCTGATGAAATAAGAAGCAGCGGCATGTACCCATACTATATGTACCGACAGAAGAACATGGTGCTTCCTTTAGAGAACATAGGCTATTGCAGAGACGGCAGGGAGGGCATATATAACATACAGATGATTGCTGAAAGCATTTCCATACTTGCCCTGGGAGCAGATGCGGTAACAAAGCTTGTTTATCCAAAGGAAAACCGTATAGAAAGGGTAGGAAACGTAAAGGACGTAAGGGAATACATTAAAAGAATAGACGAGATGATAGAAAAGAAGAGGGAAGCTGTGAGACTGCTGGATTTGGATTAGAATAAATCTATTGACAATTATAAAGTCATGGGATTATAATGTTAGATAAATATTAAAGGCTATGAAAGGAAGGAGTACCTTTTAACCACTTAGAGAGAGAGGCCCCCACAGGCTGCAAGGGACCTTATGGAAGGTGGAAGGGAAAGACATCCTGGAGCTGGTGCCTGAAGCTTAGTAGGGTAACCTGTTTCCCGCATTAAGGGGTAAGAGTGGATTGCAAATCAATCAGGGTGGTACCACGGGTATATCTCGTCCCTTTATGGGGCGGGTTTTTTATTTTTTGTTTCACCCAATAAAATTATAGGAGGACAATTATGGGAGAAGGTATTAAAGGATTAAAGAGAACCTGCATGTGCGGCACCTTTAGGGAAGATAATGCCGGACAGACAGTAACCGTAATGGGCTGGGTTCAGCGCAGAAGAGACCTAGGGGGCCTTATATTCGTTGATCTGAGGGACAGGACGGGAATAGTACAGGTGGTATTTGGAGAGGCCATAAGCAAGGAGGCCTTTGACAAGGCATACTCCATAAGAAGCGAGTACTGCCTCGCAGTTACAGGAAAGGTAGTGCTTAGGGAATCACCTAACCACCAGATTCCAACAGGCTTAATTGAAATCAAGGGAGAATCCCTGAGGATACTTTCAGAGTCAGAAACTCCGCCAATATATATAAAGGAAAACCTGGATACTGCAGAGTCAGTAAGGCTTAAATACAGGTATCTGGACCTTAGAAGGCCAGACATACAGAAGACTATTATGATAAGGCATAAGGCTGCCAAGGTTATCAGGGACTTTATGGATTCTGAGGGATTTCTGGAGATAGAAACCCCAATGATGTGCAAGAGTACACCTGAGGGAGCAAGGGACTACCTTGTGCCAAGCAGGAACTTTCCAGGAAGGTTCTATGCACTGCCCCAGTCCCCACAGCTATACAAGCAGCTGCTTATGCTTTCAGGCTTTGATAAGTACTTCCAGATAGTAAGATGCTTCAGAGATGAGGATCTGAGGGCCAACAGGCAGCCAGAATTCACCCAGGTGGACATGGAGCTTTCCTTTGTAGATATAGATGATGTTATCGATGTAAATGAGAGAATGCTTAAGAGGCTGTTTAAAGATGTGCTGGACGTAGACGTACAGCTGCCAATAAAGAGGATGCCATGGAAGGAAGCCATGGAAAGGTTTGGCTCCGATAAGCCGGATTTAAGGTTCGGACTGGAGTTGGTTGATTTAACAGATATTACATCAGCTTGCGGCTTTAAGGTGTTCAAGGATGCAGCTGAGGCAGGAGGAAGCATCAGGGCAATCAACGCCAAGGGCTGTGCCGAATTCCCAAGAAAGGAAATCGACAGGCTGCAGGAGCATGTAAAAACCTATGGAGCAAAGGGTCTTGCATGGATAGCACTTAAGGAGGACGGAGTTAAGTCCCCAATAGCCAAGTTCCTTGCAGAGGATGAGCTGAGCAGCATCATCTCCAGGGCAAAGGGGGAAAAGGGAGACCTTATCCTTATAGTTGCTGATAAGAACACAACAGTGTTCAGCTCCCTAGGAGCACTGAGACTTGAGCTTGGCAGAAAGCTTGGGCTTATAGGACCTGACAACAAGGAGTTCCATTTTGTGTGGATAACAGAGTTCCCAATGTTTGAGTACAGTGAGGAGGAGGATAGGTATGTGGCAATGCACCATCCCTTCACCCATCCAATGGACGAGGACACAGAATTCCTTGAAAGCAATCCTGGCAGGGTAAGAGCTAAGGCCTATGACATAGTACTTAATGGAGAGGAAATAGGTGGAGGAAGCATAAGAATCCACGAGGCTGCCCTCCAGGAGAGGATATTCAAGGCGCTGGGCTTTACAATGGAAAGGGCTTACCAGAAGTTCGGATACCTGCTTGAAGCATTTAAATTCGGACCACCACCTCATGGAGGGTTGGCATATGGCTTTGACAGGCTGGTGATGTTCCTGGCAGGTACTGAAAACATAAAGGATGTTATTGCCTTCCCTAAGAACCAGAATGCTTTGGAGGTTATGACAAATGCTCCTGATGTTGTAGATGAAAAGCAGCTCTATGAGCTTGGTATAGCTATTATGGAGGAAGAAAAGTAAAGCAATTATAATACAGGCAAAGAGGAATGCATAATGCATTCTTCTTTTTTTGCATAAATACGACTCATATGTTATCATTTGTATATAATAGCTAAGATTTCTTGAAAAATATGAAAATATATATATAATAATGTTAATCCATGTCAAGGTCTACATATGCTAATAATACTTTATGGAGTAGGCTTTATTATTGAAAATCACCTAATAGGGAGGATAAATATGTTTATAGCCAGACAGCCTATATTTAACAAGGCTTTAAAAATTTATGGATATGAACTGCTTTTTAGGGCAGATGCACAGTCAAGAGCTTTTTCAAATACATCCTCTACTTCTGCCACAGCAGTAATACTGGGAGGATTGTTTGAGCAGGGTATAGATAAGGTTGTGGGTTCAGCAAAGGCATTTGTTAACTTTGATTATGAATTCATAATGTCAGATATGATAGAGCTGATAAGCCCCAAGACTCTTGTCATAGAGGTCCTTGAAACTGTAGAAAGCAATAGCACCCTATTAAGCCGAATTGAGGAACTGCGTAGGAAGGGGTATAAAATAGCCCTCGACGATTTTCAGGAGGATTACTTTACCTGCCCGGCAATTTCGAAGGCAGATATAATTAAATATGATATTATAGAAACGCCTCTTGATACAATATGTATGGAAGTAAAGGAAGCTCTTTTGGAAAATAAGATACTACTAGCTGAAAAAATAGAAACAGAGGAAGAGTATCAGAAGGCCAGGGCAATGGGCTTCCAGCTATTTCAAGGGTATTTTTTCAGCAAGCCTAAAATAGTTACAAAAGGGTCAAAGACCAGGAAAACCTTGAAGGCAGTATACTCCCAGATATTAATGGAGCTAAAAAAAGAGGACTTTTCATATGACAGGATTGCCAGCATAATAGAGTCTGATGTAAATTTGTCTTATAGATTATTATATGCTATAAGTCATAAGAACAAAGGCAGCAGCTATAGCTCAATAAAAAATGCTCTGGTTCGTATGGGGTCATGGGAGATCGAAAGATGGATAAGTGTACTGATGCTTCAGAATGTGTCAGGGGATAAGCCTGATGAGGTGCTGAGAATGTCACTGGTAAGATCTAAATTCTGTGAGCATATGGCTGAAAACAGCTCTCTTTGGCAGAGGAAGGACGAGGCCTCTATGGTTGGATTGTTCAGCATGCTGGATGCAATTTTAAACTGCCCTATGGAGGAAGCGGTGGAGGATTTGGCAATTTCTGAGGACGTTATTGAAGCACTGGTAACTGGAGAGGGGATTTTTAAACCACTGTGTATACTTATGAAGGCTTATGAAAGCTGTAAATGGGATGATGTAGACAAATACTCTGTGGAGGTTAATATTGATCCTAAGAGGCTAGGCGAGTGGTATTTATCATCAATTGAGTGGTCTTTAGGTATAATGGATGTTTGTGCATAGCCTATATGTTCACTCATAAATAGGATGTTGATTTGATGATTGACAGCAGATGTATATTATTGATAAAAATACGGTTTGGTGGTATATTATATATATAACAAGAGCCTGCCATATACGATAGAATGGGTTATGTATTGTTCCAACGCTACTGATTAGGGAACCTGACTCCTGGTGTGGAATGTATGCCTTTATTAAGGGAACAAGAAGCATCAGGGAGGCGCCCACCTGCCTGGGGCAGGATCAAATCAGCCCATTTAACGGTATGGTGGGTTTAAATTTTTATGGCAAAAGAGGAGAAATTAATGCTGGGAGCTTTTACACGAACAGAAATATTGCTGGGAAACGAGGCCTTGACTAAGCTGAAAGCATCTACAGTTGCCATTTTTGGTATAGGAGGTGTGGGAGGCTATGCTGCAGAGGCTCTTGCCAGAAGTGGTGTAGGAAGGCTTGTTCTTATAGATAATGATGTGGTAGACCTGACCAACATCAACAGGCAGATAATAGCTACAACCAAAACAGTGGGCTGCGCCAAGGTGAATATTATGAGGGACAGGATTAAGGATATAAACCCTGACGCCGAGGTGGTTGTACATAAAACCTTTTATACTGCTGAGAATGCAGAGAAGGATTTTGATTGGGATTATTCCTATGTGGTGGATGCCATAGATACAATATCTGCTAAAATAGATCTGGCAATGCGATGCAGGGATAAGGCAATACCCATCATGTCCAGCATGGGAGCAGGAAACAAGCTTGACCCCACAAGATTTGAGGTAGCTGACATATATAAAACCAGTATAGACCCCATTGCAAAGGTAATGAGGTATGAGCTGAGAAAAAGGGGATTAAATAGTCTTAAGGTGGTTTACTCAAAGGAAACGCCACTAAAGATAGATGACCAGTCTGAAGCCAGCCGTATGACACGGCTTCAAGCAGAAAGCAGCGGCTCAAAGAGGAGAAGCATCCCGGGCAGCATTGCTTTTGTGCCATCTGTGGCAGGGCTTATAATTGCTGGAGAGGTAATAAAGGATATTACAGGAATAAACAATGATAAGGAAGCTCGATAAAATGAAAAACCTCCTTTCAGGAGGTGCGGTATAGGGATTTTAATACTATATAATATCGGCATAGTCGTTCAGCTGGCTATGCCGTATTTTATGCCCTAAGGAAGTTCAACCATACTGCTTTTTACAGTGAAAAATGGCAAAAGTATAAGGACCAAATACGTGGCAACACCATGTGAGATCTGTTACGGCATTGTAATTATATAGTAAATCGTATATACTAAAAGCAGAAAATTGACAGTTGAAGATGCATATGGTCGGAGGGTGACAATGATAACAGAACATATAAAAGTATTGTGTGTTCTGATTGCAGATATATTGAATAGTTGCTATGAGCAGCCCTTTACACTGCTAAGTGGCAAGAAGATAGTAATTTGGAACGGAGGAGAAGGGAAATGATTGACACAAAGAAAGAACAGGAACGTGACGAGCTGCACCGTGCCATCTGGGCAATCGCAGATGAACTGCGTGGTGCTGTGGATGGATGGGATTTCAAAAACTATGTCCTTGGCACTATGTTCTACAGATATATTTCAGAAAATCTTACAAACTACATTAACAATGGCGAGGCCGAGGCTGGCAACACCGATTTTGACTATGCTCAGATGACGGATGAGGAATCTGAGGAGGCAAAGAAGGGGCTGGTGGAGGAGAAGGGCTTTTTTATACTTCCAAGTGAGCTTTTCTGTAATGTCAGGGCAAAGGCCGCAAACGATGAAAATCTCAATGAAACCCTGGAGAGTGTTTTCCGCCACATCGAGGAATCTGCCAAGGGCAGCCAATCTGAAGGCAGCTTTGCTGGATTGTTTGATGACTTCGATGTGAACAGCAACAAGCTGGGTGCCACTGTTGCAAAACGCAATGAGAAGCTGGTCAAGCTGCTCAACGGTGTGGGTGAAATGAACCTTGGGGACGTAAAGGATCATGACATTGATGCCTTCGGTGATGCCTATGAGTATCTTATGACCATGTATGCCTCCAATGCAGGCAAGTCCGGAGGGGAGTTCTTCACCCCTGCCGATGTTTCTGAACTTCTGACGAGGCTTGGAACTGTTGGTAAGACAGAAATCAACAAGGTATATGACCCGGCCTGCGGCTCGGGCTCTCTGCTTCTGAAGGCTGAAAAAATTCTGGGAAAGGATGCTATACGCAACGGCTTCTATGGCCAGGAAATCAATATTACCACCTATAACCTTTGCCGTATCAATATGTTCCTGCATGATATAGGCTTTGATAAATTCGATATAGAGTGTGAAGATACACTGACCAATCCACAGCATTGGGATGATGAGCCCTTTGAACTGATCGTTTCAAATCCGCCCTATTCTATAAAGTGGGCTGGTGACGATAACCCTCTGCTCATCAATGACCCTCGTTTCGCTCCTGCCGGTGTTCTGGCACCTAAGAGCAAGGCTGACCTTGCATTCATCATGCACAGCCTTTCATGGCTTGCACCCAACGGCACGGCAGCCATAGTATGCTTTCCCGGTATCATGTACCGCAGCGGTGCAGAGCAGAAAATACGTAAGTATCTGATAGATAACAACTTCATTGACTGTGTGATTCAGCTGCCAAGTAACCTTTTCTTTGGCACTTCTATCGCTACATGCATCATGGTCATGAAGCGTGGTAAGTCTGATAGCAAAACCTTGTTCATTGATGCGTCAAACGAGTGCATCAAGGTCACTAACAACAATAAGCTGACCCCGGAAAACATTCAGCGTATCGTTGATGTGTTTGCCAACCGTGAAGAGGTGGCTCACTTCTCCCATCTGGCAACCTATGATGAAATTGAAGAAAATGACTACAATCTGTCTGTTTCTACCTATGTGGAGGCAGAGGATACCCGTGAAAAGATAGATATCCAGAAGCTAAATGCTGAGATTGAGGAAATCGTTCTGCGCGAGGATGAGCTGCGTGAAGCTATCCGCACCATCATTGAAGAGATTGAAGGTGGTGTGTAATGAGCAGATTAGACGAATTGATTGAGGAACTTTGCCCGGATGGGGTGTTGCATACGGCGTTAGAGAAAGTTTGTATAATTGGAAAAGGTGTGCAGTTTAATAAATCAGATATGAAAAACGAAGGTTCATACCCCGTAATAAATGGCGGTATTAATCCTTCCGGCTATATCGAGTTATATAACCAAGAGGCGGACACAATTACCATTTCTCAAGGTGGTGCATCTGCTGGATATGTAAATTGGCAGCAGACGAAATTTTGGGCTGGAGCACATTGCTATGTACTCTCTCCAAAGAAGGGACTTGAGAATAGGTATTTGTTCCATTTTATAAAGTCAATGGAGTACAAGTTGCAGGAATGCCAATATGGAGCCGGAATCCCTGCACTTGCAAAGAAAACCGTTGCAGCATTAATCATTCCCGTCCCCCCTCTCCCTGTGCAGGAAGAAATCGTCCGTATTCTTGACACCTTTACTGTGCTTACAGCAGAGCTTACAGCAGAGCTTACAGCGAGAAAGAAACAGTATGAGTATTATCGCAATAAATTACTGCTATTTGGGGATAATGTAGAAGATGTGAGTAGATTGCCATTAAAGGAAATTGCTGATTTATTTCGTGGCGAATATATAACAAAGCAAAGTACGCAGGAAGGAAACATACCCGTCATTCTTGGAGGTCAAGAACCGGCATATTATATTAATAAATCAAACCATAATGGGGAAATTGTTGTTGTAGCTAGAAGTGGTGCCTCTGCTGGATACGTTTCATATTGGAATGAACCAATTTATGTTACAGATGGCTTTGGTTATGAAGCAAAACAAGATAATGTTTTGCCAAAATATCTTTATTATGTGCTTAAAAATATGGAGACCGAACTTAATGGAATGAAACGGGGCGCAGGTGTTCCGCATGTTAGCGGAGAAGCTCTTAGTACAATCAAGCTACCTATTCCTTCCATAGCAGAGCAGAAACGCATTGTTAATATTCTCGACCGTTTTGACGCTCTCTGCAATGACATTTCTACAGGACTTCCAGCCGAAATTGAAGCCCGGAAGAAGCAATATGAGTACTACCGTGACAAGTTACTTACATTTAAAGAACTTGCATGAAAGGAGGCAAACTAAATGCCTTATTTCAATATAGTCGCACAGACAAATGAAAACACAGTCGTTACGGAATATGAGCCTGTGAAGGCACGTTCTGACAGCTATCAGAGCGAGGCTGAACTGGAGAAGGAATTTATACGCCTCCTCTGTGAGCAGGGCTACGAATATCTTAATATCCACACTGAGAAGGATTTGATAGCCAACCTACGAGAAAAGCTTGAGGAGCTGAACGGCTATCAGTTCTCTGATGGGGAATGGAATGTATTCTTTAACAATGCCGTTGCCAATCCCAACGAGCATATGGCAGAGAAGACCAGGAAAATCCAGGAGGATTTTGTACAGGTGCTGAAGAGGGATGATGGTTCCTCCAAGAACATTACCCTCATCGATAAGAAGAACATCCACAATAACAGCCTGCAGGTCATCAATCAGTATGCCATTGGCACTGACCAGGGTGCAAGGCATGACAACCGCTATGATGTGACTATTCTGGTAAATGGCCTGCCGCTGGTGCATATAGAACTGAAACGCAGGGGCGTTGCCATTCGTGAAGCCTTCAATCAGATTAACCGTTACCAGAGGGATTCCTTTTGGGCAGGCTGTGGTCTGTTTGAGTATGTACAGATTTTCGTTATCTCTAACGGAACAAACACTAAGTATTATTCCAACAGCACCCGTTTTAATGCCATTAAGGATGCAAAGTCTGGCAAAGCTAAGAAGGAAAAAACCAGCAATAGCTTTGAATTCACTTCCTACTGGGCTGATGGCAATAACAGAGTGATTCCTGATCTGATTGACTTTACAAGGACCTTCTTTGCAAGGCACACCATTTTGAATATACTTACGAAGTACTGTATCTTTACATCTGAGGATATGCTTATGGTTATGCGCTCATACCAGATTACGGCTACAGAGCGCATTATAAACCGTATAGAGATTGCAAACAACTATAAAAAATACGGCAGTGTCGCAGGAGGTGGCTACATATGGCACACCACAGGCTCTGGCAAGACACTGACCTCCTTTAAGACTGCTCGCCTTGCATCAAAGCTGCCTTATATTGATAAGGTGATGTTTGTGGTGGACCGTAAGGATCTGGATTACCAGACAATGAAGGAATATGACCGATTTGAAAAGGGTGCTGCCAACAGCAACACCTCTACGGTTATTCTGAAAAAGCAGTTGGAAGACCCTAATGCGCATATTATCATTACAACCATTCAGAAGCTTTCAACCTTCATTAAGAAGTATAAAGGCCATGAGGTGTTTGGTAAGCATGTTGTCATCATTTTTGATGAATGCCACCGCAGCCAGTTTGGTGATATGCACAGTGCTATCGTGAAGAGCTTCAGGAAGTACCATCTGTTCGGCTTCACAGGCACACCCATATTTGCTGCAAACACAGGGGCTGTGAAGAATCCTCAATTCTTTACCACAGAGCAGACCTTTGGTGATCAGCTTCACGCCTATACCATCGTCGATGCCATAAACGACAAAAATATCCTCCCCTTCCGTGTGGATTACATCAAGACAATGGAATCCGACAAGGATATGGAGGATGAGGAGGTCTGGGATATTGACCGTGAGAAGGCCATGATGGCACCCAAGCGTATCGAGCTGGTAACCCGTTATATTCTGGACCACTTTGACCAGAAGACCTACCGTGGAGATAAATCATATATTTTCAACAAACTGACTAATATATCTTCGGTTGCAGCTGCCGAACGTGGTGCAGTGGAGGAAATAAAGCAGAAGCAGCGTATAAGCGGCTTTAACTCTATATTTGCTGTTGCATCTGTGCCTATGGCAAAGCTGTATTATGAAGAATTCCAGAAGCAGATGAAATCTGATCCTACTAGAAAGCTCAGGATTGCCGTCATTTACAGTTACGGTGCAAATGAGGCTGAAGCTGATGGTATCCTTGATGAAGAGAACTCAGAGGATACCTCTGCCCTTGACCAGACCTCACGTGACTTCCTTGAAAATGCCATCAGGGATTATAACGAGATGTTCCACACAAATTATGATACCTCTAGTGATAAGTTCCAGAATTACTATAAGGATGTATCGCTGAGGATGAAGAACAAGGAACTGGATATGCTCATCGTAGTTAATATGTTCCTTACAGGCTTCGATGCCACTACACTGAACACCCTGTGGGTGGATAAGAATCTGAAGATGCACGGACTGATTCAGGCGTTTAGCCGCACAAACCGTATTTTAAACAGCATTAAGACCTTCGGTAACATCATATGCTTCCGAAGCCTGCAGAAGCGTGTGGATGCAGCTATCTCTCTGTTCGGAGATAAGGATGCCGGAGGAATCGTACTGCTCCAAAGCTTTAAGGATTACTACTACGGCTATGTTTCCGTAGATGATAAGCCCGTACCCGGTTATGTGGATATGATGGAGGAGCTGAAAGACAAATTCCCTCTGTCAGAGCCACGGATTGTGGGGGAGAAGAATCAGAAGGATTTCATTGCACTGTTTGGTGCAATCCTACGTATGAGGAACCTGCTGTCCTCCTTTGATGAGTTTGCCTGTAAGGAACTTATAGGCGAGCGTGACCTTCAGGATTACCTTGGCAGGTACCAGGATTTGAGAGATGAGTGGAAGGCCAGGAGGGAGAGCGGAGAGAGTACGGACGTTACTGATGATATCGTATTTGAGGTTGAACTTATCAAACAGATTGAAATCAACATTGACTATATACTCATGCTTGTCAAGAAGTACCATGATTCCCACTGCGAGGATAAGGAGGTTCTTGTGACAATTAAGAAGGCTATTGATTCCAGTTCAGAGCTCCGAAGCAAGAAGCAGCTTATAGAAAACTTTATTGAAGGAATAAACGATGTGGATGATGTGGTCACTGAATGGCATGACTATGTGGATGAACAGCGGGAACAGGAGCTGGTGACAATCATACAGGAGGAAAAGCTGAAGGAGGATGAAACCCGCAGGTTCCTTGAAAATGCTTTCCGTGACGGCGAGATAAAGACCACAGGCACAGACATTGATAAGATCATGCCTCCTGTCAGCCGTTTTGGTGGAGGTGGCAGAGCGCAGAAAAAGCAAGGTGTTATCCATAAACTGATGGTTTTCTTTGAGAAGTACTTCGGAATTGGTGGATCTCCTAAGTTCATAGAGCCTGAGGAGCATAAAACCGTGCTCCAGAGCTTTACTCCGCAGCCTGCATCGGAGGCGGCTGAAAGCCATGTGGAATATGGTACTAAGAGTTAGAAGGATCAAGTTAATGGAAAGGGACTTCCTTTTAAAAGGAGCCCTATTATGTATGATGGCTATAGCACATATGCTTTCTTAAATATGAAAAGTATGTTAAAATGAAAGGCAGAAAGCCTTATTAAAAGCTTAAGAGATAATATAGAATATTACAAGTATAAACAATATTGAGGAGGAAAAATAATGGCATCAAATTGTTCGTTTGACGTGGTTTCGCAGATTGATATGCAGGAGATGGACAACGCTGTGAACCAGACAAAAAAGGAAATATCACAAAGATATGACTTTAAGGGATGTATTGCTGAAATAGAGCTGGGCGAGGAGGACTTGAAAATCCATGCTCAGGATGAGTTCAAGCTTGAGAGCATACTTGAGGTGCTCAGGGGAAAGATGGTTAAAAGAGGCATTGCTCCAAGATTTTTGGACTATCAGAAGGTAGAGGCTGCCTCAGCAGGAACTGTAAGGCAGGTTGTAACTATAAAAAAGGGTATATCCAAGGAGAACGCCAAGAAAATAATACAGGACATCAAGGGCACCAAGCTTAAGGTTCAGGGGCAGATAATGGACGATATTGTAAGGGTAAGCGGCAAGGACAAGGATGACCTACAGAAGATTATACAGCTACTTAAATCCAACGATTATGGTATAGAGCTTCAGTTTATAAACTTTAGGTCATAGGTGACTGCCATGGGATGTGCAAAGGAAGATATTCTAAAAAGGCTAAGAAGAATAGAAGGACAGGTTAAAGGAATACAGAAGATGATAGAGGCAGACCAGGGCTGTACCGATATACTTGTGCAGATAGCAGCAGCCAGAGCAGCCATAAATAAAGTAGGAGGACTGGTGCTTGAAAACTACTCCAGAACCTGCATAAAGAAGGCTGCTGACAAGGAAATGGGCGAGGAGCAGATAGACCAACTCATAGATACCATCGTTAAATATACCAAATAGAACATGACTTATATCAAATGCTTACGCTACAAGCGTAGGCTTTTTTTATTTACATCGATACGATATCCTTTTTTTAATATCTTCATAAAGGCAATATAATCGGACAGATCAAAGCAAAGAATGACGGGAAGGCTATTTGCGTTTGTGCTATTCTTGCATTGGAGGTGAAGATAATGAACACAGAACTACAAAAGCACTACTTGGAGACAGGCACCTATACCTATGCAGGGAAATACATAGAGTATTACAAAAGCTTACCAGATAATATACCACAATTGGGCAAACTCATATGCAGCCAAGTGATCCACAGGAAAACGTTAAGAGATGGAAATACGAATGCAAACAAGGACCTCATATATGGTGATATGGATCGTTTTCCATGGTACAGGATGAGGTGTGAGGATGACATGTTTTTGACTTCCAGCGCAATGACTGCAGAGCTGTTCAGGCTTGATGAAAGAGGCTTTACTTGGGATAGAAGGGTTGAGGACAAGATTGTTGTTTGCTGTAGGTATGTCTCGGTTCTTATGACATCAATACTTAAGGCTAAAGGAATACCTTGCAGGACATGTGCAGGCTTTGCACCATATTTTGTGAAAGGCGAAAGTTGGGACCAGTGGGTTAATCAGTATTGGGACAATAGACTTAATCGTTGGGTTACATTTGATGCAGATGCTATTTTTGATGCAGGAGAGCTTTGATTTAATTCATATGATATACCTGAGGATAAATTTGATTGGCCTGCACAGGCATGGCAGGCTATCCGAAATGGAAGCAGTGATGGTACCAAATTTATTTTCGCAGATGCTAATAGAACTAATTCTTTAAAGGCTGTATTGAGATACTTATTTTATGATTTCCATGCAATAATGAATAATGAATAATGAATTGACATTCTCATTTCAGCCGTGGTTTTTTGATAACAGAATAGAACAGTTGGGTGTACAAGGCCTTCTGGAAGTTGATGGACTTGCAAAGCTAATGCTGGATGTTGATACTAACTTCAACAAGCTTAGACATATATGGAATACAAAAAAGCATTACAGGATTATCAATAGTCCGCTTGTTGGTGGGAGAGATAATGAAAGGCATGTAAAGCTTTTAACGAAGGAGCTGGTATGAGTTTATGAAGTAGCCGTTATTTAATCATGTAGATTGTATACAGTTTTATGTATCTGATTTACAGCATGGAGCGGAATACTATTGTAACAGTATGGGTTTGAAAATAATATGGAGAGCTGATTCGGCAATAGGGCTTGGAATGAGAGATGGAGTTACAGAAATTGTTATTCAAAATGAGCGCAATCTTCAGGAAATTGATATAAAAGTAGATTCAGTACATAATGCTATAATCGAAATAGAAAAAGCAGGGGGTCAAATTGTATGTGGACCTTTTGATATAAAAATAGGAAAATGTGCAGTTGTAAAAGATCCGTGGAATAATCAGTATGTGATACTAGACTCAACAAAAGGTACTTTTATTACAGATGACAGGGGAAATATTATCGGGCATAATGAGACATAAGACAATTTGATTTTTTAAGAAATGACAATAACCTTCCTGGTTCTACCAAGGTTGAATAAAAACCTTAGTATATAAAAGCTAGTTTCCAATGTGAATATCACATAGTGTTTGAATTCATAATTAATATCAGGAGAGGTTTTTTTGGTGGACTGAAGTATTACCGAAATAATCTGCCATATACAATATTTTTGTTGTGACAAGGTTAGCAGAAAACACCACATTTTCTCAACAAGGTCACGAGTAAGCTTTCTTCCTCTTGATGCAAACATTAACATTGGAGGATTAACAGAACAGAACGTTATCCAAGTGATTAAATCAAAATTTGGAGTGCCATCATCTTTAAAAGCACCAGTTAAGTATGATGGTTGAGGAAAAAACCACGCTGTGGCACTAAGGAATATTTTTTTATAAAGTATCATTCCTTTCTCATAAAAGTCATATTACATAAAATATAGCAAATTTAAACAAATTATAGTCTGTTTTTTAAGATAATTATTACATAATTAGAAACATAAGCAAATAAGCTAAACTAATATAGGTTCTCTCTAACTGAAGGATGATTTTATAGACAGATTGTTATTATTTACCTGATTAGTGATAAAATAGAGACATATAAACTTACACAGAGAGGAATAATATAGAGTTTTACTAGGAACTGCTTGAAATATTAATAAATTACATGGATGAAGGCATACATGTAATAAAAAGAGAAGGCAGGACCATAGTGTACAACAGGCTGACAGAGAAGATTGAGGGGCTTGAGGGTAGTGGGCCAAAGAGTGAAGGTGGTGATGCAGCAGAGAACACTATTACCGGCTGCAGTGTGGAAGCCTATTTTTGTATTAAAGCACTTTAGTATTAATTGAGTGGGATGGATAGCATGATTAAAAAAGAATTGATAAACCAAAGTATAGATTACATAGTGCAGCATTTAGGGGATAGCCTTTCAATAGAGGATGTAGTAGAACACTTTCATTTCTCAAAGTATTATTTCTGCAGGTCCTTTAAGGAGATTACTGGTGAAAGTGTTTATGAGTTTATAAAACGCTTGAAGCTGGACAAGAGCGCTGTTGATATAAAGCTTGGAAGGAATAAGCCCATAACAGGCATTGGGATGGACTACGGATACAGCTCATCAAATTACAGCACCGCATTTAAAAAGCATCATAATATCTCTCCCGTGGAATTCCGCAGGTCTGCAAATGTAACAGGCATGCCAAATCCATTCTACCCTGAGGGATGCTCCTGTTTTGACACATTTAGCAATTATGACAACAAAATAAGGATACAAGAGCTTCCTAACCTTTTGGTTATCTATGAGCGGATGATTGGAAATTATGTTGAACTGAAGGAAAGGTGGTTTGCTTTTTTAGATAGCTACAAGGAATATATAAAAGAAGATACACTGCTTTTGGAAAGGTTTTATGATGACCCTTCTATAACCAATCTAAACAGCTGCCTTTGTGATATATGTATGACTACAGATGACCCCTGTAATCTGGAGAACGTGACAAAAATAAAAGGGGGCAGATTTGCAGTTTATACTTATGAAGGAAGGATTGAGGACATTTTCTGTTCAGTTCAAGGCATATTCAGCGTATGGTTTCCGGAAAGTGGCTATGAAATGGATAAACGGCAGGGACTGAATATTTATCGAAAAATAGATAGAGAGAATGAATATGTAATCATGGATTTATGTATTCCAATCAAGTAGGGCAAGAATTCAGAAGTAATCAAACTGCGTTATTTATATAATGACGATAAGAGGGACCTACTAGTGTTTCGATAGAAAATGGAGGGATTGGAATGTTTGATATGAGAAGAATTCAGGAGCAGGTTATTTTTGAGGCCGTCAAGAACGAAAGCGATACCGAGACAGCAAAAGAAATTGTATACGGCTGTGATGGTGAATCAGAGAAAGAGAGTAATGCTGAATGGGTAAAGTCGACAATGAGAAGACTAGACATCAGATTTGACCAGGAGAAGACAAAACAGATACGGATGAGCTGCCAGTGCGGCTATGGAATGGATGAAAAGCTTGGACTACTAAAGGAGCTTATGGCTGCTGCATCAAACATGGAGGAGTTTGCTAACTGTGATAAGGCAAGAGCAGCAGGGCTATTTTATGAGGAGGGCACACTTTATCTTAGGTTTTTGTTTTGCCCTTGCCCTATGCTTGCAGATGTGGATAAGCTGGAGGGGAAAACCTGGTGCCTATGTACAACAGGCTACAGCAAGGTACTTTTTGAAAAAGCCTTTGGGTGTCAGGTTGATGTGGAGCTGCTGAAAAGTATAAAAGCAGGGGATGATATATGTCTTATGAATATTATACCCCGGAGAACGGTGTCATTTATTTAGCACTTGATATCAGGACTGTCTGCTATAGAACGACGAATTAAAGGCTGCAAAAGAATTTTGAAAAAAAGATTGACAAGGTTAAATTTTAAGTGTATAGTAACTTTAAAGTTATAAAGCGATGAAGGAAAGAGTAAGCATCTATTGAAGTCAAAGCGAGCTGGTGATGGTGAAAGACTGGTACGAAGAGGATGGCTGAAGAACATTCCGGAGCCTCCAACCGAAATCTTA
This sequence comes from Bacillota bacterium, assembly GCA_023415335.1. Classification (GTDB taxonomy): domain Bacteria; phylum Bacillota; class Clostridia; order Clostridiales; family Caloramatoraceae; genus JAEZLD01. Next base: position 39,002 of record JAEZLD010000155.1, read on the forward strand.
TGAGAGTAGGCTTGGACGGAGCTGCACCGTTACAGAGCAGACAGTATCGAATTTGTTTTCCGTGCTGGTTGAGGAGAGCCTTTTCAGGCTAATATGGGTGGTACCGCGTAAGCAAGCCTTTCGTCCCGTTATTGGGATGAATGGCTTTTTTATTTTACAAACAAATGGAGGAATAGTTATGGTAACAATTGAAGAAACACTAAGAATACCACAGGGTTATTCAGCAGAGCTGGATTTAAAGGAAACAGAAATAGCTATCAAGAGAGTTAAGGATTATTTTGAGAGAAGGCTCTCTGAAAAGCTGAACCTCACAAGGGTTTCTGCTCCTATTTTTGTAAAGAGGGAAACAGGCCTTAATGACAACCTAAACGGGGTAGAAAGACCGGTAGCATTTGATGCTAAGGATATAAAAGGCTCTACAATGGAGATAGTGCATTCCCTGGCAAAGTGGAAGAGGCTGGCGCTTTACAGGTATGGCTTCAAGACAGGAGAAGGGCTTTATACTGACATGAATGCTATAAGAAGGGACGAAGTCTTAGACAACCTCCATTCCATGTACGTAGACCAGTGGGACTGGGAAAGGATTATGACTAAGGAGGAAAGAAACGAGGATTTTCTAAAAAAAATAGTAAGGGATATATACCAGGTATTCAAGGATACTGAGGAGTACATAGCAGGACTATACCAGGGTTATGATAAAATACTTCCTGAGGACATATACTTTATAACCACCCAGGAGCTGGAGGATAGATATCCAGGCTTTACTCCAAAGCAGAGGGAGGACGCTATAGCAAGGGAAAAGAGAGCTGTATTCCTAATGAAAATAGGAGATACCTTAAAGTCAGGAGAAAGGCATGACGGCAGGGCACCGGATTACGATGACTGGAGCTTAAATGGTGATATCATATTCTACTATCCTGTGCTTGATATGGCCGTTGAGCTGTCCTCCATGGGAATAAGGGTTGACGAGGAGGCGCTTGTGAGCCAGCTTAAGAAATCGGGCTGTGAGGACAGAAAGGGCCTGCCATTCCACAGAATGCTGCTTGAGGGAGAGCTTCCATACACCATAGGAGGAGGAATAGGTCAGTCAAGAATCTGCATGTTCTTCCTGAGAAAAGCCCACATAGGTGAGGTACAGGCATCAGTATGGCCTGAGGATATGGTTGAAAGGTGCGGCAGGGATAACATAATGATTTTATAGATGTGCTGTCTTTATTTACCTTATATGTGATAAAATAAATGTATATCTATCACATATGTAAAGGGGAATAATATGGAGTTTTACAAGGAACTGTTTGAGATATTAGTAAAGTATATGGATGAGGGCATACAGGTTATTGATAAGGAAGGCAGGACAATTGTATATAACAAAATGATGGAGGAGCTTGAAGGACTTGAGAGCAGCGAGGTAATGGGTAAAAAGCTTCTTGATGTGTTTCCCAGCCTTAACGAAAGCACCTCTACCCTGTGCAGGGTGCTTAGCACTGGCGATGAGATAGCTGATAGGTACCAGAATTATTTTAACAAGAAGGGGCATCAGATTTCAGCCGTTAATACTACTGTGCCTATAAAAAAGGACGGGGAGATAATAGGGGCTGTTGAAATCTCAAAAGACTTTACAAAGATAAAGGAGCTTTATGACAGAATAATAAACCTGACGGGGAATACTGCCAAGGCTGAGGTTAAAACAGAGGGCGATACTATAACAGGCTGCAGTCCATCCTTTACATATGCAAGGAACATGGCTATGAAGGCCTCCTCCTCTTCCTCTACCGTGCTTATATATGGAGAGACAGGAACTGGCAAGGAGGTATTTGCAAGGTTTATACACAACAACAGCAAAAGAAGGGATAAACCTTTCCTGGCAGTGAACTGTGCGGCAATACCTGATGGGCTGCTGGAGGGCATACTCTTTGGAACTGTAAGGGGAAGCTTTACAGGTGCTGTGGACAGGCCAGGCTTATTTGAACAGGCTCATGGAGGAACCATGCTGCTGGATGAGATTAATTCCATGAGCACAATGCTCCAGGCAAAGCTTCTGAGAGTCCTTCAGGAATCCTATGTAAGAAGGGTTGGAGATGTTAAGGATATACCCCTTGACGTCAGGATAATTGCAACCACCAATGAGCCGCCTTTGGATATGGTCAGGGGTGGCAGACTTAGAAAGGACCTTTACTACAGGCTTAGCATAGTAAACATTACCATTCCTCCCTTAAGGGAGAGGAAGGAGGATATTACACTGTTTGTAAAAGAATTCATAGAGGATTACAACCTGAAGCTTGGAAAGGAAGCCTGGGACATATCAGATGAGGTGTACAATGGATTTATGTCCTATTCCTGGCCGGGAAATGTACGGGAGCTTAGAAACTATATTGAAGGGGCTGTTAACATGCTCAGCGGACACATAATAGGGGCAGAATGCTTTCCTCATTTGGTACAGGAGCAGGTGCTTGGGATACATCACGAGGAGTCAGGGGAGTCTGCACTCCATACTCGTTTAAACGATGGTCTTGAAAGCTATATGGAGGATGTGGAAAAAACCATTATCACCCGTACCCTGGAGAAGTCCCATGGGAACATATCTGAGGCTTCAAGGCTTCTAAAAATAAAAAGACAGACCCTGCAGCATAAAATAAGAAAATATGGGCTAAATAAGTGACAATATTTGGGCATCCCCTGCAATATTATTTGCAGGGGGGTAAATTATTACATAAATTGGCTTAGTTTCAATAAAGTAGAATCAAAAAGCTGGTGCAAATAATTTTGCACCAGCTTTTTTAGGGTTTACATTAAATGTATAAATGAAGGATTATTCATGGCTATAAGTATTTTTATTCATCATAATCCTTTTAAGGCATATAGTGGCTTGGCATGGAAATTGCAAGAATCAATGATAAGAATATATATATGTTTTTGGAGGTAGTGAAATGGATAAGGTAAAGGTGGTTCTTTGGGGCATAGGAAATATGGGTGGAGGCTTTGGCCGTATGCTTCTTGAGAAGGAAGGCTTTGAAATAGTGGGAGCCATAAACCAGATTAACATGGGAATGGACTTAGGCGACCACCTTGGTATAGGCAGGAAGCTTGGAGTTACTATAACTGATGATGCTGAGAAGGTGCTCGGCAGTGTTAAGGCTGATGTTGTATTACTTGCAATCCACTCCTTTGTAAAGGGTGTGGAAAAGCAGATAAAGACCATATGCAGGCATGGAATGAACGTGATTACCATAGCAGAGGAGATGAGCTACCCATATGTAGCTGAGAGAGAGCTTTCAAAGGAAATAGATGAGTGTGCTATAGCAAATGGGGTTACAGTGCTTGGAACCGGTGTAAACCCAGGTCTTGTGCTGGATACCTATATAATAACCCTTTCTGCTTCCTGCAGGAGCGTAAAAAGGGTAAGGGCAAGAAGGGTCAATGACCTTTCACCATTTGGAAAGACAGTTATGATAGAGCAGGGTGTTGGCTTATCTGTAGAGGAGTTCAACAATGGCATAGCCGATGGCTCCGTTTATGGGCATGTGGGCTTTGAACAATCAATACCAATGATAGCAGACGCCCTTGGACTGGAAATAGATGAAATAAGGCAGACAAAGGAGCCAATCATATCTAATGTTTACAGGGAGACCAAGGATGTTGTGGTGGAGCCGGGAATGGTTTGCGGCTGTAACCACTGTGGATATGGCCTTAAGAATGGAGAGGCAGTAATAATACTTGAGCATCCACAGCAGATACACCCAGAGCTTGAGAATGTGGATACAGGAGACTATATATGGATTGAGGGAGACCCTGACATAAATATGTGTATAAAGCCTGAGACTCCTGGAGGAATAGGAACCATAGCTGCTGCTGTTAACATGATTCCTCATGTTATAAATAGTGAGCCAGGGCTTAAGACAATGCTTGACCTGCCAGTACCACATGCATTTATGAAGGATGTAAGAAATTATATAAAGTAAGATGAAGGTGATTGATGTGAAGACTGCTAAAAAAGGGGAATGGGTACAGGTACATGAAATTGTGCTGGGACCAGAGCAGAGAACGGCCAGGCTTCCTGAGGATACTATGGAGGTGCCTGTGGAGCTTTGGATTAAGGGCTTCCTGAATCAGGATGCGAAAATGGGACAAGAAGCTGAAATAACCACACTTACCGGAAGGATTACAAGAGGAACATTAGTTGAGATAAACCCTACCTACGATTATGGCTTCGGAGAGCAGTTTTCTCCGGAGTTGCTTAAGATAGGTCTTCAGCTTAAGGCTATTCTTGGGGAAGGAAGTGTGAAGTGATGAGGGATAACAGCTATGAGGCGGTAAAATCCAGAAGGAATGAAATAATGAAAAATTCCTTAGGAATGGATTACGACAGGTTTGAAAGCGGTTCTATAGCCTTTGACTATGAAGCCATGATGAGGGAAACTGGTTATGACCTGCAGGAGATACAGAGGATACAAAGGTCTGTGGGAGTGGGAGATACCCCGCTGCTTGAGCTGAAGAATCTTACTACCCTTGCCAGAAAGCTTGCACCTAAAGGAAAGGGGGCAAGGATATTCGTAAAGGACGAAAGCTGCAACCCATCAGGTAGCTTTAAAGACAGAAGAGCGTCCATATCAGTGTACCATGCAAGGAAGCTTGGATACAAGGGAGTGGTAGCAGCAACCAGCGGAAACTATGGAGCGGCAGTTGCTTCCCAGGCAGCTATGCAGAATTTAAGGTGCATAATAGTACAGGAATGCTATGACTCCAAGAAGGTTGGACAGCCTGAAATACTTGAAAAGCAGAGAAAATGCGAATGCCTGGGATCAGAGGTTATACAGCTGACTGTAGGACCAGAGTTGTTTTATGTAGTTTTAAGGGTGCTGGAGGAAACAGGTTACTTTAATTCCTCTCTGTACTCTCCTTATGGAATAGCAGGAGTTGAAACCCTAGGCTATGAGATTGCAATGCAGTGCAGAGAGACCATAGGCAGGGACCCGGATGTGGTTGTTGCAACTAATGCAGGAGGCGGCAACATTACAGGAACTGCCAGGGGGCTTGTTAAGGCAGGTGCTCTGGATACTAAGATAATCGGAGCCAGCGTTGACCTGACAGGACTTCATATGGCCTCTGACAAGGCCTTCAACAGGAAGTCCTTTACAACAGGACACACGGGCTTTGGTGTTCCATATGCCACTAACCCTGACCATTCAGATGTTCCAAGGAGCGCAGCAAGGGCGCTTAGATATATGGAAAGGTATTTAAGTGTAAAACAGGGAGAGGTATTCTACATGACTGAGGCACTAGCCCAGCTGGAGGGCATGGAAAGAGGCCCTGCAGGCAATACCTCACTTACTGCCGCCTTTGCACTGGCCATGGAGATGGACGAGGACCAGGTGATAGTAGTTCAGGAGACCGAATACACAGGAGCAGGAAAGCATCCCCTGGCCCAGCTGGCCTTTGCAAGGCAGAACGGGGTGGACATCAGGTTTGGTAATCCTGAGGAGGAAATCCCAGGTGAGAGTATAATACTTCCTGAGCATCCATCCTTGATTAAGGTCAGGAATATAGACCTGAATAAAATGAGAAAATCATATATTAAAAATGCTGCCAAGAAGTCTGGAGCAGCTGTGGCAAATGAAAAGGATGTGGAATTTCTTATGAAGGAAACCATGTCAGACAAGGATTTTGTATTGAATACCTTGAGAGACCTTAATATAGAGGTGAAATAAAAGGAGGAAACCATATGCCGATTAAAAGAGCAGATGATTTTGAAGTAAGACGTGAGCATTTGAAAAATCTTACTGACCAGGAGCTTGGACAGAGGTTCTGGACTCTGGCAGGAGATATAGTAGACCCCCTTGTTGAACTGGCCAGGAACAACACCACCCCTTCCATAGAAAGGTCCGTGCTTCTGAGAATGGGCTTTTCCAGCATAGAGGCAAAGGCAATAGTAGAGGCCACCATTGACAGGGGACTTATGGGAAAGGGCGCCGGAAATGTGGTATATACTGTAGCATGGAAGCTTGGTAGGGATTATCGCCAGGTAGGGCGTGAGATGGCAGAAGGCCTTCACTGGGACACAGCACAGAAGCTTTTTAAGGGGGGGGCAAGGTAATGGATTTAAAAAGGAATGAAAAGCTTGACATAGAGGAGATATTAAAGGACTTGGATAAGTACCATCCCCGCAGGAGAGGCTGGGTATGGAGGGAGAGCGTAGATGACCTTCAGATGGGACCCTTCAGCTATAAGGAGATGAGCATGCCTCTTAAAAACAGCTATGGACTGCCAGCCTCCAAGTACTTTAAGGATATAGACCCTCAGCCAAGGGCCTCCATAACAACCGAAATAGCCTCCGGAAGGTTTGAGGATGACATAAGGAGAATGAGGATGGCTGCCTGGCATGGTGCTGACCACATAATGGTAATAAGGACTGCCGGACAGAGCCATTTTGACGGACTTATAGAAGGAACTCCACAGGGTATAGGAGGAATCCCTGTTACAAGAAAACAGGTAAGGGCACAGAGGAAGGCACTTGACATGATAGAGGATGAGGTGGGCCGCCCAATAAACTACCACTCCTACGTATCAGGAGAGGCTGGACCTGACATAGCTGTTATGTTTGCAGAGGAGGGTGTAAATGGTGCCCATCAGGACCCCCAGTACAACGTGCTCTACAGGAACATCAACATGGTAAGGTCCTTTGTGGATGCAGCTGAGGCTAAGAAGGTTATGTGCTGGGCTGATATGGCACAGATAGACGGAGCCCATAATGCCAATGCTACCGCCAGGGATGCCTGGAAGGTTATGCCAGAGCTTATGGTGCAGCATGCACTTAACTCCATCTATTCAAGAAAGGTTGGAATGAACCCTAAGAATATATGCCTCTCAACGGTGCCTCCAACGGCACCTCCTGCACCTGCCATGAGGCTTGACCTGCCATATGCAGTTGCACTGAGGGAGCTGTTTAAGGATTACAGGATGAGGGCGCAGCAGCACACCAAGTACATCGAATCAGATGGCAGGGAGGCTACTGTAACCCATGTGATGAATATACTCATATCAGAGCTTACCAGTGCTGATATACAGTCTACTATAACCCCTGATGAGGGTAGAAATGTTCCATGGCACTACAACAATATAGCTGCCATAAGCACTGCCAAGCAGACCTTTGCAGGATTGGATGGCCTTATGGACATGGTGGAGCTAAAAAAGGATGGTTATCTAAGGGATAAGGTAAGGGAGCTTAAGGAAAGAGCTGTGCTTTTCATGGAGGAGATCATACAGGCTGGAGGATACTTTAAGGCTGTAGAGGAGGGCTTCTTCGTGGATTCTGGGTACTATCCGGAGAGAAATGGTGACGGAATAGTAAGAAAGATAGATGGAGGACTGGGTGCAGGCACTGTTTATCCAAGAGATGAGGACTATATGGCTCCTGTCACAGCACACTTTGGATACAACCATCTTCCCGAGAGTGTGGATAACCCATCAGAGCTAATAGACGGTTGCACCCTTGAAAAGCCTGAAAAGATAGTTTATATAGATGAACTGGATGAAGAGGATAACGTTAACCTTAGGCTTAAGGAGGGCATTAAATACCATAGTCCTGAGCATTTAAAGCCAGAGGTTGAATGGGCAGGGGACGGGTATATACTCCAGACCATGTTCCTACCGGTGGATGAGCGTACTGCCGAGGCTGCAGCATTGGAGATAGGAAGGAAGATGGGACTTGAGGATGTTCAGGTAATCCATAAGCAGGTGAACCATGAAAGTGAGGGTACCCTTATTGAGCTTAAGGGAAGGGTAGCCTTTGAGGTTGATGCCACAAAGCTCACAATACCTCCAAAGCCTCAGGTAATGTCAGATGAGGAAATAAGGGCTGACATTGAAAGAAGGCCTATGAAGGTTGTTGCTGCAACTATTGGAGAGGATGAGCATTCAGTTGGTCTTAGAGAGATAATTGACATAAAGCATGGGGGCATCGAAAAGTACGGAATAGAGTGCATATACCTTGGAACCTCCTGCCCAATGGATAAGCTTGTGGATGCAGCTATTGAATCCAAGGCTGATGCAATACTGGCAAGCACTATAATAAGCCATGACAATATACACTACAAGAACATGAAGCATCTTCATGAGCTGTGCATAGAGAAGGGGATCAGGGACAGGATAATAATTGCCTGCGGAGGTACACAGGTTGCAAATGACCTGGCCATAGAAGCAGGTGTTGATCAGGGCTTTGGAAGAGGAAGCAAGGGAGTGCATATGGCAACCTTCCTTGTTAAAAAGAGAAGAGAACTTGAGGAAAAGGGGCTTATATAGCCCTTTTACCCTATTGCAACAATGAAACACCGTAGGGGAGGGACTCCGTGCCCTCCCATAAAATAAGGAAAAGCCAGCGGCTTTTCAACCATACTTATTCACTCTTCACTATTACTTTTTACTTTAAATTAGCCTTTTGGAGGTGTGGAAGTGAAAATAGACGTGCTTGTTGCTGAAATAGGTAGCACCACAACCGTAATTAATGCTTTCAATGGGATAAAAACCACAACCCCTGTTTTCATAGGCCAGGGGCAAGCACCAACCTCCGTATTGGAGGGGGACGTGAACATAGGCCTTAGGGCAGCTGTGGAGGATTTAAGGCTTAAGCTGGGAGAAGAGAGCCTTGAATATGGAGAACTCCTTGCTACCAGCAGTGCTGCAGGAGGTCTTAAGATGACAGTCCATGGCCTGGTATATGACATGACTGCTAAGGCTGCCAAGGAGGCTGCACTAGGGGCAGGAGCCATAATCCATATGGTTACAGCAGGGAAGCTGAGAAGGAGCGATATAGAAAAAATCAAGTCTATAAAACCTAATATGATACTTATTGCAGGGGGGCTGGACTACGGAGAAAGGGATACCGCCTTAGACAATGCAGAAAAGATATGGGACACTCTTAGGGGTGTGCCAATTATATATGCAGGCAACTGCGAAAATCAGGATGAGATAAGAGAAATATTCAAGGAGCAGATGGATATCCTTTATGTAGTAGATAATGTTTACCCTAAGGTGGACCTGCTTAACGTGGAGCCCTGCAGAAGGATAATACAACAGGTTTTTGAGGAGCATATAGTCCATGCCCCTGGTATGGAAAGAGTCAGGGAGATGGTAAGCGGGCCTATTATACCCACTCCTGGTGCTGTGATGGAGGCGGCCATACTTCTTAAGGAGGACATAGGAGACCTGATGGTGCTTGACGTAGGGGGAGCTACCACAGATGTACACTCGGTTACCAGAGATTCTGATGAAATAGCCAGAATACTTATGGCTCCGGAGCCTGAGGCTAAAAGGACAGTGGAAGGCGATCTGGGTGTATATGTGAACGCAAGAAACGTAGTGGAACGCATAGGTGCAGAGAAGCTTTCTAAGGAACTTGGAATTAATGTGGAAGAAACCCTAAGGGAGTACAAGGCAATACCAGATACTCCTGAGCAGGTAAAGCTTGTAGAGAGGCTTACCCTGGAGGCAGTGCTGACAGCTGTGCACAGGCATGCGGGTACCGTACGAAGGCTTTATGGTGAAACAGGCAGGAAGTCTGCAGCAGAGGGTAAGGACCTGACTCAGGTTAAATACATTATTGGAACAGGCGGAGCACTCACAAGGCTCCCCAGAAGAGTGAGTATAATGGAGCAGATAGCCTTAAGCGCCAAGGGAAATGAGCTTCTTCCAACTAGAGAAGCCCAGATACTGGTGGATAACCATTATATAATGGCATCCTTGGGTGTACTTTCTAAAAGGTATCCGGAAGCGGCTCTTAAGCTTATGAAGAAAAGCCTGAATATAATATAAGGAGGGTTTATATGTTTCCCAGAATCGAAATAGATTTAAATAAGCTGAAGAGCAATACGGAAAGAATGGTTAAGCTATGCAGAGAAAACTGCATAGAGATAGCTGGGGTAA
>JAEZLD010000051.1 GCA_023415335.1 Bacillota bacterium
CCTGCTATCGGTGCAACCTTCCTTGGTGCATTAGCCGCAGTTATATTCAGCTTCTTCTTCTCTGTTGTTTCTGCCAGGATGGTTGGAATAATTGGTGCATCTAACAATCCAGTTTCAGGCATGACAATTGCTACAATGTTATTTGTAACCACAATACTAAAGGTTACAGGAAACATAGGTGATTCCGGTATGATAAAGGCCTTCCTTGTAGGCGGCATAGTTTGTGTTGCCATAGCCGTAGCAGGGGGTACCGCACAGAGCCTTAAGACCACCTATGTAATCGGAGGAAACCCAAAGAAGGTACAGGTAGGAATGTTTGTAGCCCTTGCATTTGCATCCGTTGTAGCAGGACTTGTTGTAATAATGCTTGATAAGGCATACGGAATAGGCAGCCAGCAGGCCGCAGCGCCACAGGCTTCCCTTATGAAGCTTATCGTTGAAGGCATAATGACAGCAAAGCTTCCGTGGACCTTGGTTATAATAGGTGCAGCATTGGCTGTGTTCTGTGCGCTTGCTGGAATATCCATACTTCCTGTAGCACTCGGAATATACCTTCCAATTACCCTTAATGCAGCCATACTTGTAGGCGGAATAATAAGAGAAATAGTTGAAAAGAAATTCTCTAAAGATAAGGACAAGCTTGACCAATCCATTGAAAAGGGAACACTTCTTGCTTCTGGACTTGTTGCAGGAGATGCCTTGATAGGTATACTTATTGCTGTGTTTGCCATACTAAACGTAAATATTGCAATAGGACCAAAGCTCTTAGGAGACTTAGCTTCCAGCAACCTGATCTCCTTCGCAGCGTTCCTTCTCTTAGGAGTATGGATCTACTGGTTCTCAACTAGAAAGAATTAAGAAGGTGAATGTCATGGATACCCCTCAGAAGGATAAATATAATTTTGCTTTGTATATACCTGTAATAAAGGAAAAGCATTGGGATGTAAGTGACGAAGGCAAGGTAACACTCCACCTGACCGTAAAGGATCCTGTAAGACGCTTTGCAGGATGGCTAGTAAAAAAATCTCCTAAAACCGAGATGGACCTTGACGAGCTAAGCTCAAAGGCCTGGTGCCTTATAGATGGAGAAAGAACCATATATGAAATATCAAAGGAAATGTCTAAAACCAGTACCAATCCCAATGATGAACTGAGAAGACTCGTGACATTTATAAGATACTGCTCTAAAAAAGGATGGGTAGGCTACAAAGCAAATCATAAGGAACAATAGACATAAAAAAGTACCTGTCAGCAATGAGTGCTGGCAGGTACTTTTTCATGGTAGGAGTTTAAAGTAAAATCTTAATAATGTGTCTTCTAAAAGGTTATCTTATCTAATATGCCGGTAAGGCAGGCTATAGCCACTCCGTAATTTGTCATTGGGACATGCTGCTCCCTGGCCTGCTCAATACGGGACATTACATACCTTCTGTTAAACATGCAGGCCCCGCACTGTATTATAAGATCATAGCCTCTAAGGTCCTTAGGGAAATCTGTTCCGCTGACCAGATCTATCCTAAGCCCCTGCCCTATCCTTTTTCTAAGCATGGCAGGTATCTTCTCCCGTCCTATGTCCTCAGACAGAGGTGCATGGGTACAGCATTCTGCAATAAGCACTCTGGAGTCTTCAGTAAGCTTGCTGATTTCTTCTGCACCCTGTATATAATAAGAAATATCCCCCTTAAGCCCTGCAAACAGCACTGAAAAGGAGGTTAGCAGGCTCTCCTTAGGCTTTTTTTCATATACCTGCTTGAATACTTGGGAGTCAGTTATTATAAGCTTGGGAGGCTTTACAAGGCTGTTTAAAGCTTCCTCAAGTTTATCTGTGGTAGCGCTTACAACAAGGCACTTTTTATCCAGCAGCTCCCTTATGGTCTGGACCTGAGGAAGTATAAGCCTTCCCTTGGGGGCCTGTATATCCTGAGGCATTACCAAAAGCACCAGGTCACCCTCTCTCACTAATTCCCCTGTAATGCTCTTTAGGTCATAGTCCTCAGGAAGGCTTCTTACAAGGATCTCCCTTAAACCTTCTACTGAGGCTTTATCCTTGATGCTTACCAATATAGGCTGGACTCCTGTATTCTTATGAACAAGCTCCTTTAGCTTATGCACATTATTCACCATGTCACTGCGGCTTATTACACATACAACAGGAATCTTTCTACCCTTAAATAGCTTAAACCATTTTATCTCCTGCTCCATGTCCTCATCCGAAAACATCAGCACTGCAATATCTGTCTTCATTGCAGCCCCCTCTGTTTTCTCCACCCGGAGCCTTCCCAGCTCCCCTATGTCGTCAAAGCCTGCCGTGTCAATAAGCACGCAGGGACCTATTCCGTGTATTTCCATAGACTTGTATACAGGGTCTGTGGTAGTACCTGGAGTATCTGATACTATGGCAATGCTCTGTCCTGTAAGGGCGTTTATAAGGGAGGACTTGCCGCTGTTGCGTTTTCCATAGAAGCCTATATGGATTCTATTGCTTCTTGGGGTATCATTTAAACTCATAGGCCATCTCCTCTCCTAAAACCTGAAGTCCCTTTGGCCCTTTTCTATGTCAGCCAGGTTCTTTATGGCTACTTCCCTTACCTTATCCTTTGGTATATTTACAAGCTCTCTTTCAATAAGCTTCTCACCTAATTTTCTGGTTTCAGGAGTTGCATAATCTACAAGGAACTCCTTAAGGGTCATAAGGGCATTAGGATGGCAGCAGTTCTGTATCTGGCCGCTTTTAAGCAGACTCATGAACCTGTCTCCGGTCCTTCCCTCACGATAGCAGGCAGTACAGAAGCTTGGAATGTAGCCAATCTCCATAAGCCACCTTACCACCTCATCTAATGTCCTCTTGTCACTTACGTCAAACTGCTCCGATTTTTCATCCTCTTTCTCCTCATGGCTATAGCCGCCTACGCTGGTCTTGGAGCCTCCGCTTATCTGAGATACTCCCAGCCTTATAACCTTCTCCCGTACTGCCTTGCTTTCTCTGGTGGACATAATCATGCCTGTATAGGGCACTGATATTCGTATAAGTGCGCAAAGCTTGGCAAATATCTCGTCACTTATGCCATTGTCAAAAACCTCAGGGTCTATGTCATCTGCCTTTTTTATTCTGGGAACGCTTATGGTGTGTGGTCCTACTCCGTGTACCGCCTCCAGATGCTCTGCATGCATAAGCAGTGCTGCAAACTCATAGCGGTAGAGCTCTAGCCCAAAAAGAACTCCTAAGCCCACATCATCTATTCCACCCTCCATAGCCCTGTCCATAGCCTCCGTATGATAGGCATAGTTATGCTTAGGTCCGGTCGGGTGGAGGTTTTCATAGCTTTCCTTGTGGTAGGTCTCCTGAAAAAGTATATAGGTCCCTATGCCTGCCTCCTTAAGCTTTCTATAGTTTTCTACTGTGGTTGCCGCAATGTTAACGTTCACCCTGCGGATAGCCCCGTTTTTATGCTTTATACTGTATATGGTGTTTATGGACTCCAGTATATACTCTATTGGGTTCATAACCGGGTCCTCACCAGCCTCAAGAGCAAGACGCTTATGACCCATATCCTGAAGGGCAGTTACCTCCTGGACAATCTCCTCCTGTGTAAGCTTCTTCCTTGCAATGTGCTTATTTTTAAGATGGTATGGACAGTACACACACCCATTTACACAATAATTAGAAAGATATAAGGGTGCAAACATTACTATACGATTTCCGTAGAAATCCTTCTTAATCTGTTCTGCCAGCTCATAAATCCTGTTTACCCTGTCTTTGTCCTCACAAGCCAGCAGCACTGAAGCCTCCCTGTGGGATAAGCCCTTTCTCAGCTTTGCAGTTTCTATAATTTTATCTATTAGCTCTAGGTTGTCCTTATTCTTTTCTGCATATTCCAAAGTATCAATGACCTCTTCATGGCAGATGAATTCCTCTGCCTTCAGCGAATTTGGATTGTACATAATAAACCCCTTTCTTTTAGGTCAGATGCATTAATCTTTCCCATTAGCTTTATTTTTTGTAATCTCCTCTTGCAACTACCAGCTCATACCCTATTTTACCTATGCTTTCCTTAAGGCTTCTGCAGCATTCCGCCGCCTCGTCCCCTGTACATATTTTATTATCATACAGAAGATACTTATCTCTCACATCCAGGGGTGATAAATTGGGCATTACCACATTAGCCCCTGACAGTATCCCAAGCTCCCTTCCCCCTGAACGTATTGTTCCAAGAGCAGTTGTGGCAGGCAGCAGCACCCTTGGGAGCATAAGCCTGATAATTGCCAGAAGCCTTAAGGTCAGTTCAAGGGTTCCCGGCTTCTCCTCTCCAAAGGGTGTATCCTTTTGAGGTATAAAGGGTCCTATACCCACCATTTGGGGGTCAAGCTCCTTTATGAACATCAGGTCCTCTGCTATAAATTCAGCTGTCTGATAGGGAGAGCCCACCATAAAGCCACAGCCCGTCTGGAAGCCTATTTCCTTAAGGTTATAAAGACACTGCTTTCTTTCCCTCAAGGACATCTCTTTCGGATGCAGCTTATTATAATGCCCCTCATTTGCAGTCTCATGCCTTAAAAGGTACCGGTCTGCCCCGGCTTCAAAATATGCCTTATAGGTATTATAATCCTTTTCTCCTAATGACAGAGTGATTGCACAGTCAGGATACAGGGCTTTAATGGCTTTGATTATATCCACCATTATATCCTCCGTGTACCACGGATCCTCTCCCCCCTGCATTACAAAGGTTCTGAAGCCCAGCTCATAGCCTGCATCACAGCACTTTAGTATTTGCTCCTTACTTAGCCTGTATCTGTCTGCATGGTCATTGCTTCGCCTTATTCCACAGTATAGGCAGTCATTTTTGCATATGTTAGAAACCTCAATAAGTCCCCTCATAAACACGCTTCTGCCATATGCCTGCTTCCTTACTGCCCTTGCTCTTTCAAATAAATATTCCCAGTCCTCATTTCTCCCATTTGATACAAGGTAAATAAGCTCCTCCTTATTAAGAACTCCTCCGCCCTCTAATTTATCTACAAGCTCTCTATTTATCATATTTTGTAATCACACTGGAATAGGCAGTTTTAACGCTGATATCCTTCAGCTTGCCTATCTTACCAGACAAAGCACTTATAATATCCTGGGGAGCATCCATAGCTATGCTTATAAGGCTTATTTTCTTTTCCCTGCACGGGATTCCCATACGCCCTATGATATATTTTCCGTACTCATGCAGCAATGCATTTAGTGCCTCCACTGAGTCAGGACTTTCAACTATGATTGCAATCACTGCAACCCTTGTCTCCATATTAACACCTCTTTCCTTCCACTTATCAGATTTAATGCAGCTGCAGCCTTTGGGCTTCCAGCAGCTCTATGTCCTCTTCGTTATGGGTAGATATAATAAGCAGCCTACCCCTTCTGTTTTTCTTTATATATTCGATTGTCCTAAGCTTGGATTCCTTATCAAGCCCTGTAAATGGCTCATCCATTATTATGATGTTGGAATCCGGCATTACAGCCCTACATATTGCAGTGCGTCTTTTCATGCCCCCACTAAGCTCTCTTACAGGCTTATCAAGGCAGTCCTCAGAAAGTATGAAGGAGAGCTCCTTTTTAATTTCTTCCTTAGATTTTCTGCTTCTTATGGCTATCTGTACGTTCCTTATAGGCGATAGTGCCTCCTGAAGCCTATCCTCCTGAAACACCTCTGTTACAGTTAGTCCATAAAAGTCACTTATGTCCCCCCCATCAGGCTTTACTATCCCAGAAAGTATATTTAATAGGGTAGTCTTCCCCCTTCCTGATGGGCCCATAAGACAATAGACTCCATCCGAAGATAAGCTGAGGGAATAACCCTCAAGTACCCTCTGTTCTCCGTAGCTTTTATTAATGGATATGATACTCAGGGAGCTTTTCCTGCATTCTCCCGGGCTGGCACAGAGTCCAGTTCCTACATTCCTTTCATCACTAAATGAAATCATATCAAGTGGATAGGCTTTGTCTATGACCCTCAGCAAAACAAGAAATAGCTTTTCAGTCAATACGCTCAGCAGCACTATTACCAGTGTCCATGCAAACAGCCCTGCAGTATCAAGATATATTTTAGATGTATATAGCCTTTCTCCTATGGACAGGTCAGGCACACCTATTACCTCTGCCGCAATGCCTGACTTCCAGGCCATTCCCAGGGCAACCTTGCAGCTGCTTATTAAATAGGGCATAAGGGCAGGCTTATATATAGCCATGGCCTTGTACCGCCTTTTCATATTAAATACCTCTGCCATCTCCAGAAGCTTCTTATCCGTACTGTTTAAAGCACTGATGGTACTGGTATATATAATTGGCAGCACTACAAGGAAGGCTATAAATATGGAAAGGTTTTTAGAGCCCATCCATATAAGAGCCAGTATTACAAAGGATGCCACAGGCACGGACTTTATCACTGACATAATAGGAGATAAAAGCTCACTAATCAGCAAAAATCTGTAGGCCAGTACTCCTATGACTATTCCAAGAAGGAATCCAGTTATAAAGCCTGCTCCTATCTTCCCTATTGAGGAAGCTATGGATATCCAAAAGTCTGCCTTAACCAATTGCCCTGCCAGGGATTCTATTACGTCCACAGGTCCTACGAAGAATATTTTATCCTTTGATACGATACTTAGAATTTGCCAGAGTCCTATCCAAAAGGTAATTATAACAAGCTTTCTTCTGGTCATATTCCTCCTCCTTTTTCTCTAATGTTTATGGAATATAATAAAAATCCTCTCCCGGAAGCTTTCCTCCTACTGAGGTGGGATTCTGGTCAAAAAGCACCTGCAGGTATCCGCTTAGAGCAGCTTTCATATCCTCTCCATCCATATAGGTTATATTGCAATATGGTATAGCCTTCTCTGCAATAGCCGCCTTTGCCACTATTTCCTTTTCTGCCACAAGCTGTGCAGCATCCTTTACGTTTGAATTTACATACTCGGTCGACGCCTTGTATTCTTTAAGGAAGCTCTTTACTGCCCCCTCGTTTTTCTTTAAGAATTCATTTCTAATAACAGTTACACCTGTAAGGAGCGTGCTGCCTCCTTTTCCCTGAACACTGTTCCACTGCTCTGTTAGGTCCAGCACAATTTTAAGCTGCTGATTCTGCAGCATAGCTGAGGTTACAAAGGGCTGTGGAAGAAGCCCTATAGCCGAAGGGTCCTGAGCTAATATGCTGGCAACCTCCGTAGGCTCAGACTTAAACTCTATTTTTACATCCTTCCCTGCTTCCATATTGTTGGACTTAAGAAGGTAGCTTAAAACATACTCAGGAACAGTTCCCTTTCCTGTCATATATATGGTCTTTGCCTTAAGGTCCTGTAAGGATTTTATACCCTCATCTCCTGAAACCATATAAAGCACTCCCAGGGTGTTTACATCAATTACAGATATTGCTCCGTTTGTCTTGTTATATAATACACTTGCCACATTTGCAGGAATCATTGCAATATCAAGCTCTCCTTTAGTTATTAAAGGGAGAAGCTCATCTGCAGAAGTGTACATGGTAAAGTCATAATTGTTAGCAGCCTTGTTTTCCTCTGCCTGCTTCATAAGGTAAACCAGCCCCATGGAGGTAGGTCCCTTAAGTGAACCTATTTTCATTTCTACAGGAGCAGCTGTCGTACCAGGAGTAGGGGTTACATCCTGCTTGCTCCCACTATTACCACAGCCTGTAAATACAGCTACAATGACTATTAAACCCATTAAAATTGCTGTTAATTTTTTCACATTAATCTCTCCTTTTCAATTATACTTTTACTACCTAAGGTGAATATACGAAAAAAGTCCGCACCAAAAGGCGCGGACTTATACCAGCATTGTTATCTGCTTTCATACCTCACCTTTTCCCTCAGAAAATCTTTGGGGTTAGCCTGATAATCAGATAGTATCATTATTACTAATATATGTCAATATTTCAGGATAATCTTGTATATATATTAACAATATTTACTGTCCTGACCTTGCAGCCATTTTGGCCGTCATGACCTCATGCTCTTTTTTTATCTCCTCATGGAGAGCTATAGAATCCCAGCTGGCATTGGTAGGTGTAAGCACCGCCTTAAGGGACACAGGCTTAAGCTGCTGGCCTCTCATCTCCTGAAGGAAGGAATTAAGCACATCATTAGTGAAGTTCACCATAACAAGCATTTCGTCACCAAAGCCCTCGCCCTGATATACGGAGTCATTTTCAGGTGCCCCTAGGCCTGCAACCGCTCCAAGTGGCTGGAGATATTCTTCTGACTTTACAATTCTTATTTTTATTCTTAGCTTAAGGCAAAGAAGCTTTATTTTGCTTCCCTTTTCATTTTCAAGATTATACATAAGCAGCATTGGAGTACTCATAAGCTGCCACCTCCTAGTTTAAACTATTATATTTTTCACCACATAATCAATATACTTCATAGCTACATCATATGGGCAAAAACATCCATTTGGGACGTTTTCCCACGTTCGCCCTTTTGCACTCTTTTAATTTATATCTTACCATAAATCAGAAGACCGGTACAGACACAAACACTGTCCATACCGGCCCAAAAACATTTAAATAGCTCCTTTTACTTATGGTCAACGGAGTACATATACTCCACTAAATCCACAACCTTGTTGGTATAGCCCCACTCGTTGTCATACCAGGCAACCAGCTTTACGAAGTGGTCATTAAGCATTATTCCAGCCTTTTCATCAAATATACAGGTATGTGGATCACCCTGCATATCAGTAGAAACAACCTCATCACTGGTATAGCTTACTATTCCCTTAAAGTCTCCTAAAGAGGCTTCCTTTATTGCGTTGCATATTTCCTCATAATTGGTTGGTGTCTTAAGGTCTACTGTAAGGTCTACTGCAGAAACATCCTCTGCGGGAACACGGAAGGACATGCCTGTAAGCTTTCCCTTAAGTTCAGGTATAACCAGCCCTACGGCCTTAGCTGCTCCAGTTGTTGAAGGTATTATATTCCCAAATACAGACCTTCCAGTTCTCCAATCTCCACGGCCTGCCCTGGCATCAACAGCCTTCTGCTTGGCAGTAGCAGAGTGGATTGTAGACATAAGACCCTGCTCCACACCAAACCTGTCGTTTATTATCTTTACTAAAGGTGCCAGACAGTTAGTGGTACAGGATGCATTTGATACTATATTATATTCTCTCCTATACTTATCATTGTTAACCCCCATTACAAATGTGGGAGTTATATCATCCTTTGCAGGTGCTGTTATAACCACCTTCTTTGCACC
>JAEZLD010000057.1 GCA_023415335.1 Bacillota bacterium
GTTAACCATTGTCCTAAACTTATATATCCTGAATTCCCTGCCATATTGGGTAATTCTTACCTGCCTGAACATTATAGATCCCTTAGATTCACACTTAATTGCTATGCTAATAATAAGCATTATGGGAGCGAGAACAATAAGCATAATAATGGAAACCACCACATCAAACACCCGTTTTACATAAAGGCTTAACCTGCGGTTCTTTAAAACGTTATAGTATTCTAGAACCCTTTCATTCTTCATAAAATCAGGCAATTCATCCCATTGCTTAAATACCATAAACTTTACTAATACCTTTCCTTACAATATTATTCGTTGAGCACCTTTTTAAAGGTCTCTATTACATATTCCACTTCCTCGTCAGTCAAACAGGTATGAAGAGGCAGTGTAATTTCATTAGAATATAAATTATAAGCATTAGGATAATTCTTTATATCAAACCCCAGGTTCCTATACGCCGTATGCATAGGCAGAGGCTTATAGTGTACATTGGTTGCAATTCCTTCCTCAGCCATTCTCTTTATAATATGATTAGTATACTTTCTATCCTTACCTGTCAGTCTTACCATATAAAGATGACCGCTGGAGGTGTGGTCTTCTCCAAAATGGTCCAATACCTGTACATTTTCATCTTTCAGACCCTTATTGTATCTTTCAATTATTTCTTTTCTTCTTGCCAGTATCTGGGGATATCTCCTAAGCTGGGCTAACCCTAACGCAGCTGTTATATCTGTCATGTTGCATTTATAATAAGGTGCAACAATGTCGTATTCCCAGGCTCCCAGCTCTGTCTTTTCCAATGCATCTTTAGATTGTCCATGAAGTGTTAACAGCATATATTGCTTATATAATTCCTCATTATCGATCCCATCTTTATCCTTCCACACAACAGCTCCTCCCTCTGCTGTTGTAAGGTTTTTAACTGCATGGAAGGAAAAGCATGTAAAATCAGCCACACTTCCACACCTTTTATTATGATAGTCTGCTCCGAATGCATGTGCAGAATCTGCCACTACTACAACTCTATTAAACAATGATTGAATATGGTTATCTGGTTTGAAAACCGACTTTTTTCGTTCAACTATATTAAATATCCTATCGTAGTCACACATCTTGCCTGCCAGGTCCACAGGAATAATGACCTTTGTTCTTTGTGTAATTGCAGCTTCCAGCTTGGTATAGTCCATTTCAAATAAATCAGGTGCTGTATCAACTAATACCGGGGTTGCTCCAACATGGTATATTACGCTGGCTGAAGCAGTGTATGTGTAGGCTGTGGTAATAACCTCATCTCCGGGTTCAACACCAAGGATGCGTAGTGTCATTTCTAAACATGCAGTGGCAGAGCTAAGGCATACTGCTTTGCTTGTGTTGGTATATTCGGCAATTTTCCTTTCAAATTCCTTTGTTTTGGGGCCTGTAGTAATCCATCCACTTTTTAATGTATCCACTACTTCCTTTATTTCATCTTCGCCAATGTCTGGCAATGAAAATGCAACATTCATATTAGTCCTCCTGAAGCAAGCATATATTTTTAAATATCTTGCTTATATAATGTCACTTTATAATTACATACTTCTCTTCTCTTCTTTGTCCACAACATTATACCACATGCAATTTTCGTCTTCAATGTTTCACTTTTTTATACAAATTACGATGCATATTTATAAAATTGCCTTTCCAGGCTTCATTTTAATTTCTCAGAAACATTTAAAATATATACATATAAAGTATTTACTAAAAATAAACTTCTTATTAATTTCTTTTTAAATTTTCTAAAAAATAAATCCAGGCTATATATAACCCGGATCTTATTTCTAATTGATTATATGTTTTTACTCCTATATACTCCGAATATTCCTCTTTTCTCAGTAATAATACTAGCATTATTTATTATCTTTTCTTCATTTAACAGATTATTATTATTAGTGAGAAGAATTTCAGAATATGCTTTATTTTCTTTTTTCAAAGCTCTTATACATTCCCCTAAATTAGGACTTCTACTTCCTAATCCATGGCAGTCTGTGCCAATAAAATGTGCTGCCCCATGTTTTATCAATATCTCAGTTACTTTCTTGCATTTACTTCCAAATACACCAAGAACGCTTCCTGTATTAATCTGCATCAGGCAGCCCTCTTTTATTAGTTCATTTACAATAGAAGGCTTATTTATAATATAATCATACCTCTCCGGATGTGGTATTACTGGAATGATGCCTCTCAGCCTCAGTTCATAAATTTTTTCAAAATCACAAGTATCTATTCCATCGTATCTAAGCTCAAGCAGCATGTATTTAGTTTTTCCAATACATCCTACTACTCCTTCATTATAAAGCCTTATGACATCTACACCTATGTTTATTTCCTGACCCGGAACGATAGTGATGCTAAGCCCCTCTTTTTCTGACATCTCATTAACTCTGATACATTCGTTTCTTATGGTCTCACAGTCAGCAGCCGTGAATTTCATGTTATAGTGTGGAGTTGCTATTATTGTATTTATTCTTCCCTTTTCAGACATTCTAAGCATACTTAAAGATGTTTCATCGTCCATAGCTCCATCATCTAATCCAGGAAGTATGTGGCTGTGTATATCTATCACTTTTTTCCCCTCTTCTTTTCATCTACGCTGTAGCTGTAATAATCGTAGAGCCCTTTGCCCATTCATGGCTTTCTTATAGTGTGACACCTATTATGTTTTCATTTACATTATAATACACTTAGATATAATAATAAATATACTACATCCTAAAATTTGTTAAATTAAAACTATTTACTTTTAATATGAACATCCATCTGTGGATAAGGTATGTTTATTCCATTCTGGTCAAAAGCTTCCTTTACCTTCTCCATTAAATAAAAGTGTATATCCCAGTAGTTCTCGTTTTTACACCAAACCCTAACAATAAAGTCTATAGAATTATCTCCATGTTTTGATACAAAAACAACAGGCTTAGGTTCATTAATTATTTTACTGTTGCCCTCAACTACATTCATAAGCACCTGTTTTACAGCCTTAATATCAGCATCATAGGATGCACTAAAGGTCAGGTCAACCCTTCTTGTCTCCTTTGAACTATAATTAACCATACTTCCATTTGCCAGGGTCCCATTTGGTATCATTATCTGTTTATTATCAGGAGTCACAATGCTTGTGTAGAATATACCTATCTTCTCAACAGTTCCTGAAAAGCCTGCTGCATCAATGTAGTCGCCTACATTAAATGGTCTTACAATGAGGATAATTACCCCTCCTGCCAGATTTGACAAGCTTCCCTGTAATGAAAGTCCAAGAGTTACTCCTGCAGATGCAATAACCGCTGCAAGGCTTGCAGTTTCAAAGCCCATATATCCCATTATTACAACTACCAATAGTGATTTAGTAGATATGTTTACGATTGCACCTACAAAGGAGTTCAGTGTTTTATCCGGGTTTTTCCTTTCAACAATCCCCATGGTGAATCTGTTGAATTTATTCAATAGCTTCCACCCTACAATTAGGGCAACTACTCCTATTACAAGCTTAATACCCTTTGAATAGCTCCACTTAACAAGTTCCTCAAAAAGCTGCGATAACATAGTGTTCATTTTTCCACCTTCCATAAGCATATTTATAATTTCAACGCATTCGTTACTATTATACCTCATATTGATAGCTGTATAAATAATTGATTTTACCATAATTTCAAATTTATACACCCAAGCATTGACAATGTAATAGAGTAAGTTTAAACTTCAAGATGAATAAATAAATTCATTTATAAAATAAATGCAAGAAAAGGGAGGATGTTTCATGCAGGAATATATCAACTATTCCATTGAACAGATTAAAAGTTTATGCTCCATTCCAAGCCCTACAGGTTTTACAAAAAATGCCGCTGAATATGTATATAATATACTTAAGGATATGGGCTACAATCCTGTTATAACTTTAAAAGGCACTGTTATGGTAGATATAGGTGGAAAAGGAGACCGTCTTGTACTAGCATCCCATATAGATACACTTGGCGGTATGGTAAGATCCATAAAGAGCAATGGAAGACTACGCCCAACTACTCTCGGAGGACTTAACTGGCCTACCTGCGATGGTGAAAACTGCACCATACATACAAGGGACGGAAAAACCTATACAGGTGTTGTGATGAACTCCACTCCTTCAGCTCATGTTTATGGTAAGGACATCCATCGTGAAGAAAAGGATATGGAAATTCTGATAGATGAGGATGTTGAAAGCAAGGAGGATGCTGAAAAGCTGGGTATACAGCCTGGAGACTTTATTGCCATGGACCCTCGTACTGTTGTTACACCAAGCGGAGTAATTAAAAGCAGGTTCCTGGATGACAAGGCCTCAGCATCCATCCTTATAGGAATAGCCAGGTATGTTAAGGAAAATGATATAACGCTTAAACGCAAGGTTACACTCATTTTTACAGTATATGAAGAGGTTGGCCATGGTGGTTCCTCAGGAATACCTGATGACACCATAGAGATGATTTCAGTGGATATGGGCTGTGTTGGAGACGATTTGGAATGTACTGAAAAAAAGGTGTCCATATGTGCTAAGGATAGCGGTGGCCCCTATAACTATGATGTAACCACAGAGCTTATTAATACCGCGAAACGTCTTAATCTGAATTATTCAGTTGACGTGTATCCAATGTATGGCTCAGATGTGGAAGCAACCTTGAGGGGCGGACATGAAATACGCCACGGACTTATAGGTCCTGGAGTATATGCCTCCCATAACTATGAACGTACCCATGCCAAGGGCATAGAGAACACCTTTAAGCTTGTAATGGGATACATAGGTGAATAAGCCGGTTTTAATTTAGAAGCAAATACAACGGGGCTGCCCAAGCAATCATGTGGCAGCCCCGTATCTATATTATCTGCTATTACATTTTTCTTTTTAACACTCTTGATGATTACATTCAATGGAAGGATTATATGACAGTGAACCTGCAAGGAAAGACCTTACCTGGTCATCAGCATTACCAGCTGCACCAGCAAACAGCCTTATACCAGCTTCGCATAGCGCATTCTTGGCCCCTGCCCCTATTCCTCCGCATATAAGCACATCTACTCCAATGTTTTCAAGGAAGGCCGCAAGCTCACCGTGTCCACATCCGTTTGTATCCGCTATTTCCATGGAGGCTATACTGTTCCCAGATACATGGTAAAGCTTAAACTGTTTAGTTTGTCCGAAGTGCTGGAATACATTTTCATTTTCATAGGTTACTGCTATTATCACTATGGCTTCTTTACTACTAGTCTCTTTTAGTTCTCCTACAGCTTCTTCCTTTCTGCATTTACCACTTCCACAAAGCTCATAGCTTCCTCCTGAAATTTCAAGGCTGGTTCCCTCAACAAGGAATCTTGAAATTTTTATCCTTGCCATATTATACAGGGACTGCACAGTACCTCTTGCAACCCCCATATGGGCTGCACATTGCTCTTGTGTCATTCCAAGGTAATCTATAAGTCTAACAGTCTCATACTCGTCAACATTCAGCATTATCATATTAAGATTTTTCCCGTAGTCCCGGCAACAGCAGAATTCCCTGTATCTTGGCATGCTACACACTCTTCTATCCTTATGTGGCCTTGCCATATACCTACACCCCTTTACTATATAAGGCTTCCAAAAACCTTATATAATATGTCTATTGACTGGCCATTAAAATCCTCAATCTGTCCCCTATCACACAGCCTTGCAGTATCCTGCTCTATTGGAAGCTTTGCCACAGCTTTGATTCCATGTCTTACAGCTATGTCATCAATATGGCTTTCTCCAAATATGCTGTGCTCCTTTGCACAATCAGGGCACTTATAATAGGACATATTTTCAACAATGCCAAGTATAGGAACTTCCATCATCTCAGCCATCTTTACAGCCTTATCTACAATCATACCAACCAACTCCTGAGGAGTGGTAACGATAACAAGCCCATCCACAGGTATTGACTGAAATACAGTAAGTGGAACATCCCCGGTTCCAGGAGGCATGTCAATAAACAGCACGTCCTCGTTTTCCCATATAACGTCAGTCCAGAACTGCTGTACAGTTCCAGCAATAACAGGTCCTCTCCATACAACAGGATCTGTCTCGTTTTCAAGGAGAAGGTTAATTGACATGACATCTATACCAGTTTTACTGGTGACTGGAAGTATACCTGTCTCTGTACCCATAGCTTTTCCGGTTATTCCAAAGGCCCTTGGTATTGAGGGACCGGTAATATCAGCATCCAGTATTCCTGTCTTCTTTCCACTCCTGTTCATGGCAACTGCAAGAAGTGATGTTACAGTGGATTTGCCAACTCCCCCCTTACCACTTACAACCCCTATGACCCTTTTTATACAGCTCTGGACATGAGGAGCTTTGCGGAATTCTTTAAACCGTTCCTTACCTGAACAGTTGGAACTGCAGCTGCTGCAGTCATGTGTACAATTATCACTCATTAGTATTTTCCTCCTTAGGCTAATAATTACATCTACATTTTAGTTTGTTTGTTGGCATATGTCAACAAATGAACTAACTCCCTCATCTGTTTTTATGAACCCAATAGCATATTAAAGCATTTTATGTACAAGAAGGCTTTCCTTTAAATTCTTCTATGAACAGAGGCGTTTAATTATGGTAAGGTTTGCTAAATTAATTATTTCTCACTCATTTCACAGCATTCAATGCAAGCTTGTTTTATTATATATTCTTAATATACTGGACATTTTTTTTACACTTTTTCTTATAAGCACCGGCTATTTAAGAGAGGCAAATATATTAATGAGTTATATTGTTAATAAGCCTGTATTGGCACTGCTCATAAAAATCATATTACCAGGTCTTCTTATAATTATACTAAAGAAAAGAATTGCAGCTGCGAATACCAAACAGCTGCAAATTACCAATCTTATAGTTTGTATAGCAGTTTTATGCTATACATTAATAATAATATGCCACATTTTATACTTTATATTATTGTCCAATCAGGGATTGGTAAAGCTTTGCATATTCATGGGCTGACCTGCTCCAGCTGTAATCTTCTGACATTGCATTTTTCTGAAGCCGTTGCCAAGCATCCTGATTCTTATATAACTCCATTACCTTACCAATTGTCTTAACCATGTCCTCAGCTCTATAGGACGGAAAACTAAAGCCATTTCCCTCTCCTGTGTGAGGGTTAAAGGAATGTACGGTATCCTTCAGTCCTCCTGTTGCCCTAACCAACGGTATAGCTCCATACCTTAAGGCAATAAGCTGGCTTAAGCCGCAGGGTTCAACCAAAGACGGCATAAGGAAAAGGTCTGCACCTGCATATATTCTCCGTGCAAGCCCATCTGAAAAACCAATTAAGGCAGCCACCTTTTCCTTATATCTGCCAGCTGCATTTCTAAACATGTCCTCGTATTTCTTTTCTCCTGAACCAAGCACAATAAGCTGAACATCCATACCTGATAAATAATCGAGAGACTGCTCCACCAGATTAAGTCCCTTTTGTTCCACAAGCCGTGATACCATCCCTATAAGCAGTACATCCTCCTTTTGGGGAAGTCCTACCTCCTCCTGCAGATTAAGCTTGTTTTCTCTTCTTTCATGAAGTGTGTTTAGGTTATAGGTTTTAAATATACATTTGTCATTTTCAGGGTTATATGCTTCATAGTCTATACCATTGAGTATTCCCCACAGCTTGGAGCTTCTTTCTCTAAGTACTCCATCAAGTCCTTCACCGCCTGATGGTTCCTGTATTTCATCTGCATAAGAAGGACTGACTGCAGATATTCCGTCTGAATAGGATAAGCCGCCCTTGGCAAGGTTCTCGCATCCATGGTACTCCAGTTTCTCATCAAATCCTATTCCAAGCAGGTTCATCAAGGTGCCTTGGGGCATTATTCCCTGATAGTTTAGGTTATGTATGGTATACAAGGTTTTTACTGATGTATAATAATCCCTACACTTATATTGATTGTTGAGTAAAACAGGAATTAATGCTGTGTGCCAGTCATTACAATGGATAACATCTATCTTAAAATCCAGATAAGGAATAGCCTCTAAAACAGCCTTAGAGAAAAAAGCAAACCTCTCCCCATCATCATAATGGCCATAAACGTCTTCCCTTCCAAAGTAATATTCATTATCTATAAAGTAAAATATTACTCCTTCATGTTCGACCTGGTTGATACCGCAATATTGCCTTCTCCATCCCAGGTTTATGTAAAAATCAATTTTGTGCGATATACTTTTTTTCATAGAAGACGGTATGCCCTTATACTGGGGCATTATTACCCTAGCATCTACTCCCCGTTCCTTAAGTGCCTTAGGCAGAGCTCCCGCAACATCACCTAGCCCCCCAACCTTAACAAAAGGCCAGGCCTCTGCTGTTGCAATTAGTATATTCATTCACTTACCCCCTATATTATTTCTCCTTTTCCTATAACAATAGGATAATTTTCCTGTCCTACGAGAGTTCTTCCCCTCTTTATTACAACAGATCTGTCAATTATAACGTGGTCAAGGACAGCGTTATCCTGAACCTCGGTATCCTCCATGATTATGCAGTTTCGTGCACATGCTCCCTTATAGATCTTTACCCCTCTGAAAAGCACACAGTTTTCTATATTTCCCTCAACTACACATCCATCTGCTACAAGGCAGTTTTTTACATGGGCGCTATCCGTATATTTTGCAGGCACCTCATCCTTTACCTTTGTATAAATTCTTCCTGGTTTATAAAAAAGCTCCTGCATTATTTCCGGCTTTAAAAGCATCATATTATACCTGAAATATGTGGAGATGGAATCTATCCTGGCTAAAAAGTCCTTATATTCATAACCGTATATGCCAATAGAGTTTAAATTCTTCAATAATACATGCTTGATAAAATCTGTGTGTCCTCGCGCCTGGGCTTCCTCAATAATATATTCAAAGTACTTTTTCTCCATTATAAACATGTTCATACATATTTTACGCGACTTTGGTACTGTAGGATTTACTTCCATGTCCCATATTCTTCCATTAGCATCCGTCTCAACTAGTATATATTTTTTCAGCTTTTCCTTTTTAATATCCTTTTCTTCCTTATACAGCATGGTTATATCAGCCTTAGTATCAATATGATATTTCAATGCATTGTCATAGTTTATATTACATACCATATGCGTCCCTGATATAACCACATACTTCTCAGTACTTTTTCTTACATAACTCATAATACTATGAAAGGCATCCACTGTGCCTGTATACCACCCATGACTGTCATAACTAGTATAAGGCGAAAAAACAGACAACCCTCCGTGTTTCCTGTTCAGATTCCATTCTTTTCCCATTCCAATGTGTTCTATAAGCGATCTATAATTACTCTGGGTGATCACTCCTATATTTTTTATTCCAGAATTGACCATGTTAGAAAGTGCAAAATCAATAGTCCTATACCTTCCGCCGAAAGGTATAGCTGCGACAGAGCGTTTTCTTATAATTTCTCTAAGGTCCACATCATCCTCAGCAGCATAAATTATTCCAAGTGCGTCCTTCATTGTGCCTCATCCTCCATTCTTATACATTCACCGGATGGAATCTCATGCACATCTCCAGGAGATTTCACCACCACAACGTTCCTTCCTATTACAGTTCCATCAGGAATTACAATATCCTCTCCTATAACAGTAATGCCGGCATTATATATATCGGGGAAGCATTTGTTTGCCACATCATCCCCAAAGCCTATTTTACAGTTCTTCCCTATGCTTGCCCCTTCTCCTATTATAACGCGGCTTAGCCTTGTTCCTTCTCCTATAGTAACCCTTGGCATTATTATAGAATCCCTGATGCAGCTTTCTCTGCCAGTTTCTACACTGGAAAAAATAACAGAATGCTCTATAATCCCGTAAACCTTGGATCCCTCCGCAATTATGCTGTTTTTAACATCGGCCTCCTGAGATATGAAGTGAGGCGGTTCCACTGGATTTCTGGCATAAATCCTCCACTTAGGGTCATATAAATCAAATGCAGGTACAGACTCCAGCAAATCCATATTAGCCTCCCAGAGACTTTGTATAGTACCTACATCCTTCCAATAGCCGGAAAAAGAATAGGCAAAGATGGCCTCTCCCTCCTCAAGCATTCTTGGTATTATGTTTTTTCCAAAATCATGGCTTGATTTTGAATCCTTGTCATCCTCCACAAGATATTTTTTGAGCTTACTCCAATTAAACACATATACACCCATAGACGCATTATTGCTTTTAGGGGACTTTGGCTTCTCAGCAAAATCTGTTATCCTTCCATCCTCATCTGTATCCATTATTCCAAATCTGTCAGCTTCATCCCATGGAACCTGTATTACTGCAATGGTTGCCGCTGCATCTTTCTTCTTATGATACTCCAGCATCCTGCTATAATCCATTTTATATATATGGTCTCCTGACAGAATGATTATATATTGAGGATTGTATTGCTCTACGAACTCAATATTCTGATATATGGCATTTGCTGTTCCTTTATACCATTCTCCTCTTTTACCCTTAACATAGGGGGGTAGTACAAATACCCCTCCGTCTATCCTGTCCAGATCCCATGGCTGTCCTGCTCCGATATATGCATTCAGCTTATGGGGCCTATACTGGGTAAGTACACCAACAGTATCTATTCCTGAGTTAGTACAATTGCTTAGTGCAAAATCTATTATCCTATACTTCCCACCAAAGGGTACAGCAGGCTTAGCAAGGTTTTTTGTCAGTATCCCAAGTCTATTTCCCTGTCCTCCTGCAAGAAGCATGGCTATGCATTCCTTTTTCCACATGATGTGTCACTCCCTTTATATCTATACATACCCTTTCATTTATACGTCCATGCATGGGAATTTATTCCATGAATTTTTCACTATTAAAATAACTTTATGTTCTTTTGCCACTTAAAAAATAACCATAAAAATACTCCTTAGAAACGGTGGTGTGTTCCAAGGAGTATTTATCTGACTATTTATCATTTATATATGTTCTGTTATATACTGTATTCTATCACTGCTGTTCTGCCAATCCCTCTGGACTTCCAACCGGTATTGTAAACAATATACCCTTTTCAGGAAGACTTATATCCCCTATGTTATTCAGTATAACCCTTCGGTCTACGGCGACCTGCTCATCTTGTAGCACAGTAATAAGCATCTTATTACGCTGCACTGAGGGATTCAGGAAACGCCTAAGCATTCCAAATGCAGGTACTTTCTCCACTTCAGATTGTCCCAATACCTGTAGTCCTCCTTCACATTCAACTATGGTTGTTCCGCTGATCCCTGACTCCATAAGTCCTGAAAGAATGTCCGGTATCCTGTCAGTCTCTCCTGTTATAAACACCTGCAGCTGCATAAAATCATCCCCTCATCACAAACAATAATTTTACTCTTTTTAATATTTATATCAATCTTAACCCTTTATTTCGTTTTAATTCCAGCATGCATAAAGGACAGTGTTATCTAATATTATCGTATATTTGATAACACTGTCGCATAATAATGTTCCAATTATATTCCCTTGAAGCTAAATTCCAGCTCCAGCGGTTCTGATATGTCTATAAGAAAATCCTTATGGGTCCTGGCACCCCAGCTGTTATCTCCTCCAACACCCATCTGATTCTTTGATACTCTTATAACTGTATAGTGTATAGGAGGAAGCTCATAGGCATGAGTGGCGTTTTCAAGTTCATGTGGTGTATACGGAAGTGCAGAAAAGTTCATTGCCTTTCCAGTGAAAAGCAGCCCTCTTCCCTTATAATCCATAACTTTGGCCCACCTGGTGTTATATCTGTTCCCACACTCCTGGGGAACAAGATATTTTGCCATGCTCTCCTTGACTGTTGTTTCATATATTCCAAGCTTAGAGCCCTGATTCCTGTCCCAATATGTCTCGTCAGGACCCAGTCCATACCATCTTATATGGCTGTAATCCGCATCAAGCTTGAACATTACTCCAAATTCAGGCATATCCCCAAGCTCCCTTACAGGCTCATAATACAGCTTCACCTTAATCTCTCCATCTCCATAAACCCTATAGCTTAGAATACAGCTACTCCTTGGATTGGTAGGCATAGAATAGGTAAAAGAAATTTCCACGCAGTCTTCCATGGATTTTACTACAGGAGGATTAATACTAACATCTGAATAATCCCCATTAATACATCTGGAGTAAAGGCTTGCAATCTTCCACTGTGCATAACGGCCAGGCATGTTATTCCCCATGTCGTTATCTATAGGAGCCCTCCAGAAGTTAGGCCTTGGAATGTCCTTAAGCAGCTCTACTCCCCCATACCTATAGGATGTGAGGCCGCTGCTAATATAAGAAAATAACACCTCAAAATCCTCTCCCCTGACACCTAGGTTCCAGCTTCCTTTTATTATCTCCAGAGGTCTATTCATTCTTTTTACAGGGGCTTCTACCATATACACTCCCTGTCCGAATGCTACCTCATGTCCTCTCATTGCCCAGGATTCATCTTTTACCAGACGGAAGGATAATGTAATTACATGTTCCCCAGGGCTTTGCCTTTTTTTAAAGGGCAGCGGGTACTCCTTATAGCTTTCAGGCTTAACATCCGTATATAGGGCTGCTGTTTCTGCCAATACCCCGTTTATATACAGTGTAGCTATGCATTCATACTTGTTTGTGTTAGTAAACAGGCTGTGATTTACCACCTTTACCTTGTCCTTTTCCACATATGCATATATATCCTGATAGTTGTACTTAACCTCTGCCATCTTAGGAGAGGGGTCTCTTTTCTCTCCATATACTATTCCATTTCCGCTAAAATTATAGTCAGAAGGCCTGTCGCCAAAATCTCCCCCATAGGCTTGGAAGCTTTCCCCATAACGATTCCTTTTGGTTATGGACTGATCAATATAATCCCATATGAAACCGCCCTGATATAAAGGTTCCTCGTATGCCAGTTCCGTATATTTATACATGGCGCCACAGGAGTTTCCCATAGCATGACAATACTCACAGCAAATAAAAGGCTTTTCCCTATGCTCCTTAAGGAAGGACTTTATACCCTCCACTGAAGTATACATCTGACTTTCAATATCACTTGTTTCCTCATGTCTTCTGTCATGGTTTACCCCTTCGTAATGGACAGGCCTTGAGGGATCAAGTTTTTTAAACAGCTTGGACATTTTAAAAATATTAACTCCCCCATAGGACTCATTGCCACAGGACCATATTATTATGGATGGATGGTTCTTGTCCCTCTGATACATTGAGTTTACTCTGTCCAGCAATACCTTCTCCCACTCTGGTCGGTCTCCTGGAATCACCTGTGAATCATCTATTATTCCTCTCGCCCTCAAATCCCAGAATCCATGGCTTTCCAGATTGTTCTCACCGATAACATATAATCCATATTTATCACAAAGCTTATACAGCCATGAATTGTTTGGGTAATGGCTGGTACGTATGGCGTTTATGTTGTTTCTTTTCATGGTTATTATGTCCTGCTCTGTTTCCTCAAATGTAACCGCCCTTCCAAACCTGCTGCTGAAATCATGGCGGTTAACTCCTTTGAACACAATACGCCTTCCGTTTAAATACATAATGCTGTTTTTAATCTTAAAACTCCTGAAGCCTACATTTTCAAGTAGCACCTCACAAAGCCTTCCATCCTTGTCCATAGCCTCTATCTGCAGTTTGTATAAGAAGGGATCCTCTGCACTCCATAGCCTGGGCTTCTCTATCTGGAGACAGTAGGATGAGTTAATGCCAAGCACCTCCTCCTTTTCTTCTATAGCAGTTTCTCCTTCAAAAATAGTCAGCCTTATCCTTCCATCACGGTTAGCTATTGCAGATGTATTCAGTATTCCCATATGATAGTCCTCAGATAGGCAGGCTTCCAGCTTCAAATCATATATATGAACATATGGAATGGTGTACAAATACACGTCCCTAAATATTCCGGAAAACCTGAAGAAATCCTGGTCCTCACACCAGCTGCTGCTGGTCCACTTGAAAACCTGAACAGCCAGTTTGTTGGCACCAGACTTTAGATACTCTGTCAGCTCAAACTCCGAGGGAGTAAAGCTGTCCTCGCTATAGCCCGCGAAGTATCCATTAAGCCAAACAGCCAGAGCGCTCTCTGCTCCCTGGAAGCTTATAAACACCCTTTTATCTTCCATAAAATCAGGAATAGTAAAATATTTCACATAGCTTCCAACCGGATTATATTTCTCGGGAATTTCTCCCGGAACAATTTCCTCCCTGCCATCCCATGGGTACTGGATATTAACATATTGGGGGTTATCGTGGCCTTCCAACTGAATATGAGAGGGTACCCTTATAAACTCCCAGGTTCTGCAATCATAGTCTATGTCCTGGAAATTGTTTATAGCTGACTGTATGTTTCTTGCATAATGAAACTTCCATAGTCCATTTAGGGAATATCTGAAATCCTCCCCTTCTTCCCATGCATCCTTTACAGTGGGGTAAAACCCATGGTCAGAATGGGCTTCCAGCCTTTTTTCCTTAAAATACTCAGGATCCTTCAGTCTGTTATAATCAAACACATTCATTTCGCCGCTCCTTTCAACTCCTTAACACAACACCTGTTAATTAAAACTATATTTATAACAGTTTTATTTTATTGTCCCAGTTATACCATTTGCAAAGCTCTTCTGGAGCAGGAAAAACACTATAATAGTAGGTATACTACAAAGGAACACTGCCAGCATAAGCATTCCATAATCAGTAACATATCCACCTACAAGGTTTGCCACCAGCATGGGCATTGTTTGGCTTCCATCCTTCAGAAGTATTATTTTTGGCCACAAATAACTATTCCATGCATTCATAAATGTAATGGTCATGGCAGCAGCAAAGGTGGACCTCATTGAAGGAAAAAACATTTTAAAGAATATCTTAAGCTCCCCCAATCCATCTATACGTGCTGCATCTATCATTTCATGGGGGAACGACCTTGCGCTCTGTCTGAACATCATTATAAGAAAGGGAGTAGAAATTGTAGGAAGTATAAAGCCAAGCATCGTGTTCTGAAGCCCCACATCAGATACTGCCTGAAATAGTGGTATCATTGTGGCTGCAAATGGCACCATCATGGCAAGAAGTATAATAGCCATTACAAAATCCTTCCCTTTATCGTGATATATCTCAAAACCATAGCCTGCCAGGGAACATACTAATAGCGATATAAAGGTGAGTAACATGGAGTTCCTGAAGGAGTTAAGCATAGCAGAGGACAAATCCTGGGAGGCTGTAAGAGCCTTAAAGTTCTCCATTAAGTAAGCACCCGGAAGAAGCCTGCCCTTGATTATATCGATACTCTTGTTGGTAGCAGATACAGCAACCCATAGCAGTGGAAAAACTGAAATCATGGATACTATGATAAGAAATACATATTGTCCAATACGTTTTATTCTATTCACGTTTATCACCCACCTTAAGCTGTACAAGTGCAAGAATGGCAACCATTATGAATATTACATAGGAAACTGCACATGCATATCCTATGTTTGGGAAGTACCTGAATGCCAGATTATATATATAGTGGCTCATTGTTATGGTTGCATTTCCCGGCCCTCCCTGTGTCAGGTTCCAGGACTCATCAAAAAGCTGTAGTGTTCCGTTTGTAGACATTATAGCAGTCAAAAGTATTATAGGCTTTAAAAGAGGTATTGTAATCTTCCAAAGACACTGGAGGGGAGATGCCCCATCAATCCTTGCTGCCTCATAAAGCGAATAGTCTATGTTCTGCAGCCCCGCCAGATAAAATACCATGTTATACCCAGTCCATCTCCATATAAGAGCTATTATTATGACTGCCCTTGCGCTATTTGCATAGGTTAGAAAAGCATACCCTGTATTAATAATTCCAAGCTTTATCAGTATTGTATTAATAAATCCATCTGCAGCAAAAAGTGAACGGAATATGAGTGCATAGGAAACCAGTGAGGTTGCACATGGAAGAAATATTAACGTTCTGAACATCCCCCTGAACCTAAGTCTTCTGTCATTAAGCATGGACGCAAGTATAAGCGCCAGGAGCAGCATTACAGGAACCTCTATTATAAGATAGATAAAGGTATTTTTTATGGATTGTATAAATACACTATCCTGCAGCAGGCGCCCATAATTGGTAAAGCCAGTCCAATGCAGATTTGCACCCACCCCCGTCTTCAGGGAAAGCAGGAAGGCCTTTACCATAGGGTAGTAGCTCATTGCTGCTATAAGAATAGCTGAAGGTGCCAGAAAGAGCCATCCTATAAGCCTCTGTTTCTTATTAAGAGAAAATCTCCTTCTTGGTGTTTTCACAGGAGTAATTGTCTGAACCGCTGTTTTCATTGACTCCCCTCCTTTAGTGGTTTATATACAAGCAGGGAACAGCCAGTATATGGCAGTTCCCCACATTGTTGTCAATAATTCCAACCAGCTATTTTCCCGTATAGAATTCTATACTTTCCTGGGCTGCCTTAAGCTCCTTATTCAGGTCTGCCCCCTTGTTAACCACATTGCTTATAGCTGTTGCAACGGCTGATCTTGCCTCATAATAGAATGCTCCAGTATTGTTGCTGGGAATCTTACCAGCAAAATCAGTAATAAGCGAATATACTGATGCTCCACCAAAGAACTCCTGTGGCTTTCCATAAACATCACTTTTGGCAGCAGGCAGATAGGTTGCAAGAGCTCCTGATTTAGGAAGGATTGTCTCATAGAATTCAACACTTCCTGCAAATGTGGACTTCATGAAATCAACTGCCAAATCAACATTTTTGCAGTTGGAGCTAATGGCCCAGCTTGAGCCTCCATTGTTAGAATAGTTAGTAGCAGTGGATACTCCATCAAGCTTAGGCATATTGGTTATTGCCCATTTACCAGACTGGTCCTTAGCAGACTGTATGGAAGCCATTATCCAGCAGCCATTTATTGTCCCTGCAACAGTACCGTTGGTTATGGAGCCTACATACTCATCCCAGCTATTTACTTCTATAAGAACTCCTGACTTTTTAAGCTCTATATAGGTTTCCATTACTTTCTTGAGAACGTCATTGTTAACTATATCAGGTTTACCATCTTTAGTAAAAAGACTTGCTCCAGCAGATTGAAGCATCATCATTATTACATCACTTTCACCTGCCTGGCAGGATAATAATGGTTTACCAGTTTTCGCAAGTATGTTCTTGCCCATCTGGATATACTTAGACCAGGTTATATCCTTAAAATCCTCAGCCTTATATCCAGCCTGTGTCAGTACATCTGTCCTATAGCAGCCTATTACCGCACCATTGTCAAATGGTACACCATAGTTTTTGTTATCTATAACAGAATAAGCGGTCTTTGCTTTTCCAAACTTCGAAAAGTCTATTCCTGATTTAGTAATATCCTTAAACAGCTCAGGATAGGCCATAACATTCTTTTGAAATGCATTATCCTGAATAAGCAGTATATCTGGCATGCCATCTGTCTTTTTTGATTGTCCAGCAGTATTTATAAAGGTCTGGATGTCATCCCATGGGGTTTCCACAATCTCAAGGTCAAAATCCGCATGGCTCTTCTGATAAAGCTTTTCGGCTTCTTGCATTGCATAAAGGTTAAATGCAGGATCCCAGCACCAAACAGTAAGCTTATTACTCTTTGCAGTATCTGTTGGTGTTACCTTTGTCTCTCCTCCACCTGAACTGCAGGCAGTTACAGACAGTACCAGAACAAACGCCAGCATAGCAGAAAACAGTTTCTTTAACATAACCTTTCCCCCTTACATATTTTCTTATGTGTACGCTATATTCATAATACACCCCTGTAAGACAGTAAGGTTTATATTTTCGATTAACATTTTTGCAAATTCAACCATATTTAATATTTACTACCACCCCTTAAGAGCAGATATTTTGTAATTTATAAGCTTTGCTTCATAGTTATCGGTTAGGCTTTTCCACTGAAGTGGTGTATGCCCCACCAGGGCCTTAAAATTTCTATTAAAGGTGGATTGAATTGTAAAGCCAACTTTTGATGCAATATCCTCCATGGATAGGTCGGTTCTCCTTATAAGGTCACAGGCTTTCTGCACCCTCACAAGATTTATGTAGTCCAACGGGGTCATATTCATTATATCTCCGAATATTCTTCTGAAGTGGGTTTCACTCATGTGACATATTTCAGAAAGTTCCTGTATTCTTATATTTCTCTTATAATTCTGGTTGATGAAATCCAGTGCCACTTCAAGCCTTGTACAGGAAACGGACTCATGGCATTTATCCACCTCATCTGGAGGATTCATTCTTGATAGTTCTATAAGCAGGCTGAATACAAGCCCCTTCACACATTCCTTATAGAACTCCCTTTTATTTTTCATTTCATCTATTATTGCCAGTATTATATTTGATGCATATGGATTTTCGTCTTTATTAACAAACAGGGCTCTTTGATTTATTCTGCTAATAAGCTTATTGTACATCAGTGGCTTGTCCGGGTATCTTTCATGGAGAAAGCCTTCTGCATCAATAAAAAGGTATTCCCAATAGCTTATGCTATCACCCTGGCTTTTTGTGTTATGGGGATAGTTTTTGGGTATAAAAGAAAACATTCCTTCTTTAAACTCATATCTGGAATCTTGAAGTATAAGGTCTCCCGTGCCATAATGACAATATCCAATCTCCATCAGGTTGTGAAAATGATTATTATCTATATCTCTGCCATAGTTTTGTTTCCATTTGTCACCTAGAAGTGCCAGCAATGGTTCCCCTTGTGGAATCTCATAATACCTGAGCTCCAGCTTACTTTTTTCTCTTTTGGACATAAGCACCCACCCTTATGTAAAGAAATGTTGTTTATTACAATTATACCATATTATTACATAACAAACGTAAAAAAAGACTGTCCCAATGGCACATGAGCGCCCTCGAGAACAGTCTTTATGGAAACAGTTTTTTATATGCAATCCCCTGCAGCCTCCTGACCAGTAGCCACCAGATACTTCATAGCCTCTACAGGATATCTTCCTGCAGCAGTTTCCCCCGTAAGCATCAGCGAGGATGCTCCATCCGCTACTGCATTATATATATCCAGCACCTCCGCCCTTGTAGGAACGGGGCTGTACTGCATGGAATTGAGCATCTGTGTAACAACCATAAATGGCTTTACATGGCTTCTACAGTAGTCTGAGATGCTTTTCTGAACTCCCGGAAGCTTCCAAAGAGGCATTGAGTTTCCCAAATCTCCCCTTGCAATAACTATTTCATCGCAGTTTTCAACAAGCTCCGGGAGCATTTTTACACCCTCAAGGCTCTCTATTTTAGCAAGCACCTGAACATTTTCTGCTCCTGCCTTCCAAAGGGCTGTTCTTACCTCCATAAGGTCATCCTTCCCTCTTACAAAGGGCTGCATGACTCCTGTAACTCCATAGGTTTCTGCCAAGGCTATGTTTTCATGATCACTACAGGTTAGTGGAGGAAGCATTATTATAACCCCAGGGAGGGCAATGCTCTTACGTGATTTAAGAGTTCCCCCATTTATAACCCTGCAGCACCAGGAATTTCCTTCCTGCCTAATGGCTTCAAGCTTTATTATCCCATCATCTAAGAGTATCTCCTGCTCAGTTGATAGCCCCTTGCAAATCTCATTTGGAATAGGAATGCCTTTTTCTCCAAGCATTACCTCCTGTCCAGTAAACAGTTCCTTAGGTCTGGTAAGCTTTCCTATCCTTAGCTCAGGTCCCTGAAGATCCATAAGAAGCTTAAGCTTTCTCCCGGTCCTACTCTGCGCTTGCTTTAAATTATCAAGCCATACCTGAGATTCCCTGAGACTGCTGTGAGACAGGTTTATTCTTATTCCGGTCATTCCAGCATTTATAAGCTTCTCAAGCACCTGTACACTTTCACTAGCCGGACCAAGAGTCCCATAATAATCTATTCTTCTCATTTATACCTCCTATTATATCACTGCCTCAGGCTATTTTTGGGAAGGACAAAGCCTGCAACAGCACCACATATCCCTCCTGCAATGTGAGTAATGTGTGAAATGTTATCCTTTACAGATAAGCCTGTTACCAGCTCATTTCCTAGATAAAATATTATGACCAGTATTAACGTTAATGGTATGCTTTTGCTGGAGCCTCCTGAAAATGAGGACATGACTATCATCATAAACACTATGCCGCTGGCTCCAAGCAGTATTGTTCTCGGAAAAAAAAGCCACTGTATTATTCCTCCTATAAAGGCTGTGGTTATAATACATAAAAGCAGGTTCCTGCTTCCATATTTTTCCTCAATTGCAGGTCCTACAACCAGCATAAGCAACATATTGCTCATGTAGTGCTCCTGCCCACTGTGCCCAAGAACGTATCCAAAAAACCTTATGTATGCCGAGGGGTCCCTTAAGGAGCATCGGTAAACGCTGAAAAACTTAAGGGTGGTAAATCCTCCTGTTAATTTATCCAATGTAAGCGCTCCAAGTGCAGCTATCGCAAATGTAAGAATAATGGGAGAGTTATATTCTATTTTTCTCATATGCTTAATAACACCTCTCAGATTAATATACAGGCTTCTAAATGCCTGCACTATCATATAGTATAACATCAATAGTCACATTATTCCAACCTATCCAATCTAATAGAAAGCTCAAAATGTATGTTGAGATTCATCACACATTATGCTATATTTTAATCGTAGAATATGGACCTTTGGTCCACTTTCCTTGCAATATATATATATTAAAGGAGGCAAAGTATATGAAAATAAAAGTTAATATGGATGCTATAGAAGCCATGCTTTTTTACTGGCACTCTGTTTGCGAAAAAGAAAAGGTATCTGACAAATACTTATGGGACATAACTGAGCTCCCAGGACTTAAGCTTGCATATGACGACGATTTTAATGCAGATTCAGTAAGAAAGATACTCAGTGCCATATCCAACAGAGAGGCAGTTTCAAAGGACAACCAGAAGGAAGGACGTTTCTGGAACAACAACATGTGGATGACAGAGGATCTGAGCTTTACCGATATGATGGTACAGCCCATTAAACAGCTTAACATAGATGAAATGCCTGAAATTCTTGAAAGCAGAGGCATTAAGACTTCATATGAAGAGCTTGAGGTTATTTTTTCTCCTTTACACACTACCGAGTATTTAATAAAGGAAAACAAGCTTATTATAAACTTCTTCAGAGTGATGCCAGACTTTGGAACTGGAGAAGCCAAAATAGATGGTAAGGACATAAAGGAATACATACTAGATAAGCTCCAGGAGCTGTGTAGTAAATAGAAATTAAATGCAACTAATTATATAAGAAAAGCATGCCTGCGTGTACCGACCCCCAAAAGTTAGACCAAAAATCTAACGATTGGAGGTCGGTATTTTTATGGCTAAATATGGCTATGAATTCAAAAAACAAGTAGTTGAAGAATACCTTTGTGGTGAAGGTGGACGTAATTATCTTGCTCAAAAGTATGGTATTCCAAGCTCTCAAATAATTATTCAATGGGTAAAAAATTATACTGCAAATGGAGCAGAAGGATTGTCGCGTTCTCGAAAAAATAAAGCCTATTCTTTCGAAGACAAGCTTCGTATGGTAGAATTATACTTATCAAGTGAAGTCTCATATCAAGAATTAGCAACTCAGGAAGGGATTAATAATCCTGCGTTGATAACAAAGTGGGTGAATGATTTCAGAATAGCTGGTCCTGATGCTTTGAGATCTCACAAGAAAGGTCGGAAGAAAACATTGGATACACCTACTAAGAAGAAAGAAGCTCAACCTGTGGAAATTACACCTGTTGATACAAGTGCTGAACGTGTAAAAGAGCTTGAGGATGAACTCCTTAAGTTGAGAATAGAGAATGCCTATTTAAAAGAACTGAGGAGGCTGCGTTTAGAGGAGGAAGCTCTTCTGAAAAAACAGCGAGAATCGTCCACAGCCTCCGAGGACAATTCAAACTAAAAGATATTCTCGCAGTTGTTAAATTTCCAAAAGCAACATACATGTATTGGCAGAAACGCTTTGATAGAGAAAATCCGGATAAGGAACTCGAAGAAAAGATTCTTGAGATTCATGAAAACAACAAGAATTATGGATATCGTCGGATGTATGGAGAACTTCGAAATCTGGGATATATAATAAACAAGAAGAAAGTACAACGCTTAATGCAGAAGTTTGGCCTTCAGGTTACTTCTTTCACTAGGAAGAGCCGCAAATACAGTTCTTATAAAGGCAAGGTTGGTACTGTGGCCCCTAACCGAATTAGGAGACGCTTCAACACCAACATTCCTCATCAAAAGATTACAACGGATA
This sequence comes from Bacillota bacterium, assembly GCA_023415335.1. GTDB lineage: Bacteria > Bacillota > Clostridia > Clostridiales > Caloramatoraceae > JAEZLD01. Next base: position 22,275 of record JAEZLD010000057.1, read on the forward strand.
CCACAGAGTTTAAGTATTATGAGGTGGATTCTAAAGGTCATATGACGATGCATAAACTTTACCTGGACCCTTTTATGGATATGTGTAATGGTGAAATTCTGAGTTACGGTATAGACAAGCGTCCTTCAGCAACAAACGTTATGAATGCGCTGAATAAAGCTATTGAGATAACCTCTGATTGTCCCTACCGTAGAACTTTTCATTCTGATCAAGGATGGGCTTACCAGATGAAAGCATACTCCCATCACCTCAAAGAAGAGCGTATATTCCAGAGCATGTCCAGAAAGGGGAACTGCCATGATAACTCTGTTATGGAAAATTTCTTCGGTCTGCTCAAGCAGGAAATATACTACGGTGTTGTTTATTACAGTTACGATGAGTTAAAAAATGAAATCGAAAGATACATAGAGTATTACAACGAACAAAGAATTAAGGAAAAACTAGGATGGATGAGCCCTGTGCAATACAGACTCTACCTCTTGGCTGCATAAAATTAGCGAGGCAGCCGAAACTGTCTCGCTAATAAAGTCTAACTTTTTGGGGTCACATCAAACCCTGCTTTTTTCTATGGTAAATATTTAATTAATATACTTCTTTGCAGCTTTACCAGTTTTATTTCTGCCACGTCGTTAGGATTAAGCTCCAGCCATTTACGATTCTCTTCTCTCACCTTATTTTTTGTAATAATGCAGTCAGAATCATTCTTAATTGATATAACATTGTCTACAGACGCAAATAGTTTTATTTTTGAGGTCTCGCTATACTCAGGAAGTGAACTCAAAAGATTAAAAATGGTTACTCCCTTTGTGTAGTTTCTAAGCTTCAGAAACTGTGGCGGAAACACCTCTCCTGTTGTATTGTCTACAACATTTAACATTATCTGCCCCTTTAGTATTATTCCACCCTTGGTACTCTTCTTTTTCCTTTTTCTTTTACTTGTAATACTAATCAAAATAATAATTAATATAACAGCAGCAATGGGAGCTAAGGCTATCACCAGCTGCATGGTGGTAAGCCCCTGAAGTCTTGTAAGGACATCTGTAATAAAGCCCCCTTCTACTACAGCAAAGGCAATTGCCTGTGAAACTATACCACCATTGCCATCATCTGCAGTAAAGGTTATGTTTCCTTCAAGCTTTGAATCACCCTTTAAGGCAAGCTGGCTGCCAGACAGCTCTATGTCAAGCCCCTGAATATCTGATGATGCAGTGTAGGTCAGTGTGTCTAAATCAGGGTCTGAAAACAGCTCCTCAAGGTTAACAAGCTTTTCATTCCCCATAATGATCTTTATTTTCTTGAGCTTTCCTGTATATGCTGGAGGATTGTTTTTCAGGGTTAAATCCATCATCTCCGTTGCACTATAGAATATCTTTCCCTGAAGCTGCCCCTGAATTCTGAAGCTTCCTGCATTTTCTAAGCTGTAGCTGCCCCTAAAGGAGCTTCCTGCTTCATCTTTTGCAAGTGTTATTTGTTTTATTAATTCCCCCTTGCTGTCAAATACAGATACCTTAGCCTCCAGGTCCTTATACACATCTGCATTATCAACCCTGCTGCCATTGCTGGTAAGGTACATTGTAAGCTCTACAGCATCCCCTTTATTAACATTATCAGGTGATTTAATATCAATAACGGCCTTAAGCTTGTAGCTTAATACATAGTTAACTGTAAGCTTTTCACCGGTGGGGCTGTCAACATTAAGCGTCCACGTTCCCTGGGATGGGTTTGAGAGCTTTATAAGCGAGTACGTGGAGGACTCAGAAAGCGATGCTGTACCGGAGGGCAATGCAACAGCTGCTCCCGATGGATCATTCAGAGTCATAGATATAGGCTGAGTATGAAGCACCGTTATGGTTGCTTCCTCCACGCTGTCATTAGGTACCTGTATGGGTGCAGAAACCTTATCGCTGCCTTCTGAAGTTCCTGTATCTATTATCTTGGAGGTGGTGTTCTCTGTATATATTTCCTGCAATATTGAGTTTAAATCTGATGCTTTTGAGGTAATGTAGCTCTTGCCCCCTGTATTAGATGATAAGCTGTTTAAAAGCTTGCTATCCACGGTACCATCAGCATTAAGTCCTATAGTATATATTGGATAGCCCTTCCCTTTGGCATACTCCAGTGCAGAATTGGTATCTGTAGTGCATTGCTCAGAAGCTCTTTTGGGCTCATTCTTTCCATCCGAAAGAAGTATAAGAGCCTTTTTCGCACCCTCCTCATTACCAGAGGCCTCCAGAACCTCCAGTGCTCTCTTTAGTCCAATACCCGTATCAGTATAACTAACAAGGTTAAGGCTAGTAAGATACTGAGTGATTTCATTCCTGCTCTCTTCGGAAGATATATCAGTTAACGCTTTTTCTCCTGTAAGCTCTCCTCCATAGGCAACTATCCCGATTCTGTTACCTTTCGCAGAGCCCATATCCATGTAAAGCTTTATTGCCTCATACCTAAGATTCTGGGGGTCACTGTTCTTCATAGAAATACTTGCATCTAGTACAAAAACAACATCAAGCCTTGATGATGTCTGCGTCTGTGCTTTTACATTATTCTTTAAATTAGGAATTAATAAAATAAAAGTGAGAACCATGATGCATGTGGCTTTAAAATGTCTTTTTTTCAAGAGCTTACCCCCTTCTCCTGTCATTATGTGTATATATTCTCTACTAAATATTAATTTCCTGCACTAAACAATTAAAGTGATATCATTTTTTTCGATATCACTTTAAAGCTGCATTGTAGTAAGTCAATTAGTTATACAAATCAGTTTTTCCATAGGTTCCTTTATTGAAATCATAAGTCTCTTCTGCTTTTTCCCCATTATCAAGATAATAAAAGGTAAGGCTGATGTTTGTGGTAAGTCCTTCACCTGATGCACCAGCAGCCATTCCTATGGTATCTATCAGTGCAGTCCTGGTATCATTCTCTATTGCATTAATCAGATTCATTGTAGCATTATAGCTTCCTGTTATGCTCAGCACCACAGGAACAGAATAAAGGCCACTGGAGGCTTGAGCGCTTGTTGTATTAGATGCGCCTCCCTCTGTGCTTGTCTGGCTGGGATTAGAATTTACACTGCTTCCTACCCCCAGCGAAATGGATTTCAGCACGGTAGAATTAGCATCGCATAATGCCTTTAAATCATATGCTATCTCAGAGTTTCTGTACTGCTGTGGGATTTCAAGAACAGCAGCATTATAAAGAACGGTTACTTCATTAAGCTGACTTGTAAGCTTCTCCTTAACAGAAGGGGCGTCCTTTATCCTCTGTTCTTGCACCTTAAGGGTTGCAATACTTTTCTTCTTCTCATCTATGGATGTGAGGGCAGGGCCAAGGTAGAATTTATAATATCCGTATATAATTGCTACAATAAGAAGTACAATAACAAGCACCTTTTCTCTAAGACTGAGTTTATTCAACTGCCTCACCTCCTCCAAAGCTTATGGTGATGCTAGTAGAGTATCCTTTGTCGTTTCCGCTGGTTATGCTGTTAATTACAGAGCTGGAAAACTCATCTGATGTTTGCAGGTTGGCTGAGAAAGCACATATTGCATTATAATCAGACGAAGTTGCATTTATCTGTATTGTACCTTTCACATAGCTAAGATTTGTAAGCACCACCTGAGATGGTATATGCTTTTCTATGCTCCTTATTATTCCTGTAGCAAGATTCCTTGAGTCCCTAATGGAGTCTGCTGTAGCCACGTATCCCTTTATATTATTTATTTTATTTTCAAGCTCAGTATTTTCTGTAAGGATACTTGAGTTTTTCTTTACATATTCCTGCAGCTTTGACTCTTGTCTTCCTAAAGACTTAACTCTTACAATAGGAATTGCAATTGCTCCTCCTATAATCATTACTGCTGCCAATCCTGCCACAAAAATCTGTGTGGTATTAAGAGGACCCTGCTTTCCCCGTCGCATGTCATTTGGTAAAAGATTAAGCTCACTCATAGGCTACTCCTTTCTAAGCACAAGACCAAGGGCATTGATATAAACCTTAAGGTCACAGCCCACTGGAAATTTTAGCTTGCAAGGCAGCTTTTCAGGGGTATCTGCTACATAAGCTGAGGTATTAAAATAGGTACCGTAGTAAAAATCTATGCCCTGTATACCGCTGCCACCGCCAATGATATATATTTTACCAAGGGTTTTTTCAATTCTGCCTGTTGTATAGAACTGTATAACCTTTTCAAAGCTGTCAAGCCCTTCATCAAACATTGATAAAATTCTTTTGTGTAAGCCTGAACCATCATCAGTATTATTAAAGCTGAATTTTTCAAAAAGATACTGATAGGCCTGATTGTGATCCATATTGAAGAAACCTGCTATTTCATTTACTATGTTTGATATTCCAAAGTTTATCTCTCTTTCAATAAAAAGCTTTCCATTTTCAAGTATAATGATGTTGCTGGTATTATAACCTATGTCTATAATTCCAGTGCTCTTCTTTACTGTAGGATCATATTTTTCCTTTTCCCTGAAGACCCTTGTGGCACAGTTTGATGAAATATCAATAGCCTTAACCTTCATGTTTATAGCCTTTGCCAGCTCAATATATTTATTTACCTTAGACTTTGGCGCAGCAACAACAATGAGCTTGTACGCCTTTTTTTCAGGAGTATTGATTTTTTCAATTACTTCATAGTCAACATAATGGTTAGCTCCATCATCTGGCAGGTACTGATTTATTTCATATTCTACGGCCTGCCTTATAGACTTTGTGTTCATAAGTGGTATTTCCAGATGCCTAACCACTATATCCTGGCCATGGATTGCAAAATATGCTTCAGAGCTATATATCCTGTTTTCATCCATAAAGGCCTTTAGTGCTTTTGCAATTGCCCCAACATCTGTTAAGTTGTTGTTGGCGCTGCTGCCTTCAGGTGTTTTTAAAAGTCCGCATAGCTTTATCTTCTTGTTATTACCAACAACAATCTTAGTGTAGCTGTTGCCTATGTCTATTGCGGTACAGATATTTGATGGCATTTAATCACCTCTACATTACTTTTTATATATTTATAAGAGAAAGATACCAGTTTATGATATCTGTTCCTATAAGCATAGTAATAATTCCCGCAGCCGCTATATATGGTCCAAAAGGTATGTAATCCTTCCTGCTCTTTTTTTTAGAAATAAGAAGAATAATACCCATAGTGCCTCCAAGCAGAAATGACAGGAAAAGCATAAGAATTGAAAGCCTGAATCCAAGAAAAATACCCACAATAAGGCAGATCTCAAAATCTCCCCAGCCCATGCCATGAGTAAGCAGTATTATCAGTATGATTAACCCTCCTGATAGAGCACCACCGGCAATGTATGCGAGAAATTCTCCTGTTGTAAAATATGAATATACTATCCAAACTATACCGAAAACAAAACCTGTAAGAGTGGTTTTAAGATACACATCTGTAGTATCAAGGTCTATCATGCCTATGACAATAAGCAGCGACCCTAAAAATGCAAACTTAACAAACTCAGGAGTTATTCCGTATTCGACATAAACTGCAACATAAACAAGACAATTTACAAACTCGATTATAGGATATCTCCAAGATATCCTCTCACCACAGCTCCTGCACCTACCCTTAAGGAGTAAAAAGCTGAAAACAGGAACAAGATCATACCACCTCAGCTTTCTTCCACAGCTTGTACAATGCGATGGAGGATAGGATATGCTCTCTTCCCGTGGTATTCTGTATATACATACATTCAAAAAGCTCCCGATAAGAAGCCCCAATATAATAATAAATAAATAATCCATACCATACCTCTGTTATGAAATTCATGCAGATACTATATTAAATTATATCAACAATAATATATTTGTACAACATTTGTTACAAACTTATATTTGACATGTTATTGTAATTATCGTAATTATTTTCTATTAAGTGCGAATTTTGTCGTATTTTGCCCTTTGCCAAAAGATAACAGCCCTTGTTTTTTTAACAAGGGAAGCTTGCGGAAATCCTTTGTGATTTCAAGCCTTTCTATAAATACCATATGTCCGTATTGGCTTGTTTTTATTAAGGACGCGAGCATTCTACTCTCCATCCTTAATAAGCCTTTCCATCTGTTGTCTGGTTGCGTCATTCAGCATATCGCTTATGGTTTCCCTATGGACAGGCTGTTTATTCTGGAATTCCCTCATTACATCATCGTTTGCCTTATCAATTTTCTCCTTTAGCTCCCTTGATGACAGGAGATTGCAGCCTGCTCCCCTTATGATAATCTGCTGAAGTCCGTCTGAGGTTGCAACGGTAATATGGTAGCGTTTGCTGTTGTCATAGGCAAACTTTTCAATATACTGGTCTGCGGTTTGGGCTTCTTTGGTATATACCACATGTATGTTATGGTAGTCCATTACCTCCTCCTTATGACCCAGAACAAGATATGCATCAAACACAACAATAATTTCGCACTTACATATGGCTCTGTACTTGCTAAGACAGTCAAGCAGCCTCCCTCTGGCCCCTTCCATATTTTCCTTAGCAAGCTCACTTAGCTCAGGCCAGGCGTAGATCACATTATAACCATCTACCAGCAGATATTCCTCCCTGGCTTCCATAAATGCTGATGTCTGGTCAGAAGGCTTAAACACTCTTTCAACAGCAGGCTTCTGTCTGGTCCAAATAGGCTTTTTCCCTTGATTTGCATAGTTGCTTCTGTTTAATATGCGGTCAACCTCCTCAGGATCTATCCATTTATCACTAGGGTATGCAGCATGTATATCTTCATACTCCACATGAAGCCTTCTTCTCTCGTTAAGATATGGTTCATTGTGCATGTGTTCCTTAACCTTATCCCAGCTTACCACAAAGCTTCCTCCGCCTCCGCAAAACACTGAGCCCGATGGATTTCCCAGGTCACCTTCAGAATCATAGCCTATGCTTTCAATAACCTCCTGAGCATTATGGCACACATCATAACCCTTCAATGTGCAGAAAAGCCTTCCCTGTCCCTTTGTATAGGAAGTAACCTCGTTTTGATAGTTTCTCATAGCGATAACAGGAGCGCTTCCCGTAAGAACCGCTTTTTCCTCATCAGCATGGTCAAGACAATACTCCCCATGCATCCTGTCCATATCGCTCATGGCTCTTCCTACCATTTCCTTGGGGAGCTCCAGCTGGAAGCTGTAATATGGCTCTAATAGTACAGAATGCGCTTCCTTAAGCCCCTGACGCACAGCCCTGTAGGTAGCCTCTCTGAAGTCTCCGCCTTCTGTGTGCTTTATATGAGCTTTGCCGGAGACCAGGGTAATTACCATATCTGTAATATCTCCACCCGTCAGCACACCCCTATGTGTTTTTTCCTTTAGATGGGTCATTATAAGGTTCTTCCAGTTTTTAGCCAGTACATCATCACTGCAGTTTACCTTAAACTGCAGTCCGCTTCCTCTTTTTCCTGGCTCCAGCAAAAGATGGACCTCTGCATAATGCCGTAGAGGTTCAAAGTGTCCAACACCCTCAACCACGTTTTCTATTGTTTCCTTATACAGTATCCTTCCAGAGTCAAATGAAACCTCTACTCCAAAGCGGCTTTTTATAAGGCTTTGCAATATTTCAATCTGTACCTGGCCCATTATCTGTACCTGTATTTCCTGCAACCCTTCACTCCATACTATATGAAGCTCCGGTTCCTCCTCTTCTATCTGTCTCAGCTTTGGAAGCATTGTCTTTGGATCGCAGCCCTCTGGAAGTATGATCTGGTAGGAAAGAACTGGCTCCAAAACAGGCTTTATAATGGAAGCCTCGCTTCCAACACCTTCACCTGGCCTGGTATAGCTTAATCCTGTTACAGCACAAATAGAGCCAGCCTCAACCTGGCTTACTACTTCATACTTTTGCCCTGAGTATATCCTTATCTGGTTAACCTTCTCCTCCCAGCCTTCATTTGAAATTATATCCTTAACCTTAAGCCTTCCCCCGGTCAGCTTCATATGAGTCAGACGGTTTCCCTGCTCATCACGGGATATTTTAAACACTCTGGCTCCGAAGGCTTCCCAATATGAAGGAGCCACACTGTATTTCGTAATACCCAACATAAGCCTTTCAATCCCTTCAAGCCTTAAGGCTGAACCAAAAAAGCATGGGAATATCCCTCTGTTTTTAATTGACTTTTTTATCTCCTCCTCATTTATACAGCCCTGCTCTAAATACTGCTCCAGCAGTTCCTCATTGCACATCCCAAGCTCTTCATAAAATTCCTCTGAATTATCATCAGAAAAATCAACACAGCCCTCACCGAGCTTATCCTTAAGCTGCTTCATAAGCCCTTCCTTATTGTTATCTCTCTGGTCCATCTTATTTATAAACAGGAAAACAGGAATTTTATAGGTATCTAGCAGCTGCCACAGTGTTTTAGTATGCTCCTGCACCCCGTCAGTACCACTTATAACTAAAATGGCATAGTCCAGCACATGCAGGGTTCTCTCCATTTCAGCTGAAAAATCAACATGCCCTGGAGTATCAAGCAGGGTAATCTGGGTGTCCCCATATTCAAGCAGTGCCTGCTTTGAGAAAATGGTGATACCCCTCTCCCTTTCCAGCTGATAATTGTCCAGAAAGGCATCCTGCTTATCTACCCTTCCTAATTTTCTTATACTTCCGCTTATATACAGCATGCCCTCTGATAGTGTAGTTTTCCCCGAATCAACGTGAGCCAGTATCCCCATAACTAATTTCTTCATAGTATTTTTTTCCTTTATCAAGTTTGTTAAGTTGAATTTGTATTACTTATATATTATCATACATCTAACAATCTGATATAAAAAATGTATACAATTACACTGGTAAAATTATCAGGCCTTCTGAATGCAATGAGTTCAGAAGGCCTGATTGTACTTATCCAGTATTTATTAATCTATACTGTACTTATCCTTTAAATATTTCTCAACCTCGGATACATCCCCATCAGATATGGAAGAGTATACTAAGGCCTCTCCAATGTCACCTGTTATTCTGCTGCCTATTGTAATATAGTTATTAAAGCTGAGGTTATATGGAGTTGCCGTAGTCGTAACCGGAGATCCACCATCATATGATAAGCTTAATGTATTACTTTTATAGGTTGCTCTTATAATATGCCAACCCGAGTCTGTAGCGGTATACCCTGTTGAGAGCGTATTATCTCCAATTGAAAAGCATAAATACCCATTGTTATCAAGAGCAATACTCCATACATCTCCCCCTCTGATTATTTTATTGGCATTACCTGATATGTCTCTTACTACAATAAACGTGGTAAAGCCGCCCATATTTCCTATATTTACGGTCTGGTTAGTTACCAGTGATTCATTTCCGGATAGTGACATATACCTGATATAAGTATAATCAGAGGAATCATTTTTATTTATCAGCTGTGCCTGAAGGTACTGGGGACTGTATGAAGCATTTGATGGTTTTGCATATAATACAGAGCTATTTAAGCTTCTCAGCTTTTTAATATAGGTAATGTTGCCGCTGTTTATTAATGCATCAGAATCCATTTGGTCAAGCATAGAGCAGTCCAAGTGTAGCTTCAGATTATCAGCTGCCTTAAGTCCCGAAAGGTAAATTGCATTCCCAGGAACTGTTTCACCCATTTTGCCAGACCGTGATGCAGGCGTAACAGTGCACATAAGAAATTTTCCGGCATAGCCTGATAAATCACCAGACAGCATACTGGTTGCTTCTCCAGGTATAATAGCATAATCATCGGGAAAAACAGGGTAAGCTGTGCCCTTCTCCGCCTCCTCAGGGCTTGCCTCAGGAGAAATATAAAAGCCTTTCTCCGACACGTACCATCTATATATATTTGTTAGGTTAACTCCGCTAGGGTCCGATAAATCAACATGGGTAGATAAAAACATAGATGAAGTATCTGCATAACAGCCTGTATACCCCGATCCAATTCCTTCAATGGTGGTAGTTACACTATTTATAGTTGCTACAGGATAATCTACCCTATAGGTATCTGCAACTACTGTATAAATTTTCTTGCTTCCGCTATTGCTAAGGAAGGAGGTATCGTTCACAGAAATATCCCTAAGGTATCCAGTAACAGTACGCTGGTCAGTCCCGTCAAAAATCATATATGTCCCACTCCCATCAATACTGATACTAGCACCCTTGCTGTTTTGTTTTATCTTGCCCTTTACATCCTCTATTTCCTGTTCCATAGCCTCCTGAGCAGCAAATATGTTTTCAGTCATCTCTCTGGTACCAACCAGCATTCTTAATGTGTTAGGGAATGCCGGAAGCATCCCTGCTGCAATGGCTGCAAGAAGCGTTATGGATACTACTACCTCAATAAGTGTCATGCCTTTTTTCTTATCCATATGCTCACCTCTAAACCTATTTTACAGGCTTGGACCATTAAGATACCAAAGGTCGTTTAGTATATCCTGTCTTATTTCTGCAAAGACCTGGTTCAGTGTATTTTCATCTGTGGCGTCAAAGCTATATTTATCCTCAATGCCACACGCTGTTTTAAGCTTCTGAATTCCAGAATTAAAGCTATCATCCCTGCTGTCTGTAAAGGCAATAAGATACACCTTTGCGAAATTTGTGTTCTTGTACCACTGTCCAACCTTGGTTACATATAGGTCTGATACTGCATGCATTTCATTACCGACTCCTATTATATCGCCCCTTCCATCATAGGTCTCCCACCAGTCTCTTCCGTCAACTACATTTCCATCATCCATTTTATATTCTATATTGTTGATATTTATATAGTTATAATAATCTACATCAGATTTATAATAACGTCCCGTATATGGCATTGAATAACTGTGTGACTTGGTTGCAAAGGTTGTTTCCCCATCAACCAGCAATATAACATAGTTAACAGGAGTAACTCCTGTTAAGGCAATTGAATTCCTGTGATCTCTAAGCAGGTAATATGCCCTTCTTAATCCATCACCAGTATTGGTTCCTCCATCTGCCCTCAGACTTCCTATATAGTTTTTTAGTATTCTTATATCATTTTTTGCATTATAGAAGCCTAGTGGATTATTGGCAGTAGTTGAGAATGGAACTATTGAAACGTCAATATTATCCTCTTGCGCAAAGCCATCGATAAGATCCCCGGCCTCGCTTTCAAGGACATCTATTTTTTCATCATAGATTGGACGTGGCCCCCACAAATAATCATTTCTTGTACCCACTTGAATTGTATCATTCATGCTTCCAGACACATCAAGCACCATGGCAACATTAGCCACCGCTCCCATTGACCTTTCATCATTTCTATAAGCAACTGCAGTTGCAGGATTCGTATCAGTTCCATAATTTATCACCTGCAGCGCATTAAGGTCTTCAAGCTCTGTAGTTACTGATGTTTCACTTCCTCCATTTACAGAACAATTGATTGTAAACTTAATCAGATTATTGTTAGCAGCAGCATTAATCTTATCAAATACCATATTATAAACAACACCTTCTGTAGCATCATAAAGCACATTAGCCACATGTGTCCCTGAGGTATAATCATATACATAGTTTACTATCTGGCTTCCAGTACCCCCGTCAACAGCCACCTGTTCAACGCCAAGATAATTCCATCCTGCAGTAAGATTATCATGCCTAAAGCTTGTGGTTGGAATAGTAAAAACAGCTGTTGCATATCTTATGGTATTGTTTGTTTTTTCCATAACATTTCGAGTTGTTGCCTGTATATCAAATTCCCCTGTGGCCATTTTAACTGAATTCTTGGAGAACCCCACAATCGAGAAGGCCATGGTGCTGACCATTCCAGCTAATGCAAGAGTTACTATTATCTCTATTAATGTAAATCCCTTTCTTATAACCTTCATACTTCCACCCCCGCACTTACTCTTGTTTCCATACTCTTTCATCAGGATTGCTTAAAGGAAAGCTCATGCTGACAGTTTTTGTAACCCCTGAATCAGTTAACGTTCCTGTAGCTTTAACCTTTATCCATCTTTCACCATTATTCTGGAAAGCACTTACCCTTACGTCCACTGTTCCATCAGTTAAATCCAGGCTGTCTGACAAGCAGAAGGAAGTGTTTAATACTGGCATAGCTGATGTAGAGAACCTTTTATTAAGTAGGGTATCGTCATCTCCTCCACTACCAGGCTGAAGAAGCGCAGCAGTAGCGATATCCACTCCCGACAGAGATAGGTAATAGGCTTGTACCTTTCTTTCCTGGTTTTTTGCCTGATTCAGATTAGATTGAAATAGTCCTAGCACACACGTAAGGAATATGGTAATCATTAAAAATGCAAAAATTACATATATATACCCCATGCCCTTTTTGCACTTTTTAGCTAATATAGAGCTTATATTCAATATGTATCACTCCTGTCCATTCGTATGTTTGCATATTACATTCTTTATATTTCACTGCATATAGCATATTATAAAATATTATAGCATATGTTGTCGAGTATTGTCATGTTGTTTCGTCATTATACTATGAATGTCATCTATGCTTGTCCTTTTAATTCATTCTATAAAACACAAACAAATACATTAAAACATATGGCGTAATTGTTATTACAATCAACTGCTTTATTTTAAAACCCGAGGAAATATTTATTTTCTTTTCAGATATATCATGTATAATAATAATTTGCAGGAAAACAAAAGGAGTCCATGCATTAAGCACAGACCCCTTAATTTTATTAAAATTTCTTGGAGTTATTTTTTTACTGGTCCTATATTAGTACTTAGAACAGAATTGCCCTCTATTAAACCTGTAGCGGCAACTGGTGTTACTTCAAAGAAAATATACATGTTAGCATCAGCTCCCGTTAATATATATTCTTTATATGGACCTTCTATTATAAGCTGTTTATCAGAACCATCATCTTTGCTGCCTCTATACCATTTAAATTTTGTAGCCCCCTCTAAATCACCGTCATTATCCCTATATGAGTAGCTTGCTGTAAGTTTATCACCCGATCTCAAGTTGTTCGGTTTAGAGGCTGTTATATACGCATTACCATCTATATACGGTGCTGTATTTGCGGAATCAGCTTTAATTTGAACAGGAAAACCGCAAAATACTGCAGCTCCGGCTCCCTCAGACGAATTAGTAGAGCGTGGAATAACCTTTACGAAATAATACTTGCTAATATCTGAGGTATCTGTAACTTTATAGCTTGAGGAAGTTGCACCTGGAACCACGGTCATATCAGTTCCATTAGCGTAACTTCCCTTGTACCAAACATACTCCGTTCCACTCTCAGCATGACCTGAAGGGTCAGAATAATTATATTCTATAGTCAATGTTCCTCCAACAATAGCACTTCCAGTAATATTTACATTCATAACAACCGGGGCATCATTATTTACTGAAACAGTATTGGCAATCTTTATAACTATCAGATTTATGGCTGTTTTTGCAGGAGTCGATTTATCATAAGCAAAAATACCAACAGAAAATGTTCCCGCTTCAACAGGCGTTCCGCTTAATTTCCCGTCAGAGGATAATATCATACCATATGGTAACCTTGTATTATTGGTTAACGCAAAAGCATAAGGCTCCGTGCCCCCTGAAGCAGTCAATGAGTAAGAGGACACATATGAAGTTCCTAATGTACCATCTGGTGGATTTGATGGGTTAAATGTCAGATTCCCATCTGATGATACCATAGCGTTGTTAAGTAACTTTATGGCAATTCCGTCCTCTGTACCTGTGTTATCAACAATATCAGAATTTTTTTGTATAAGCAGGTTGACCGGTACAACACCAGAGTTAACTGAGTAGTTCTCATTTTTATAGGTGCTAACAATGTTGAAGCTTATGGCTTTATTGTTATCTGAACGATTAAATATTACTGAACAAGTAGTGAATCGACCAATTTCTTTAGTGCCAGTCTTGTCCCTGTAATTTATAATGCTCTCTCCAGATGATCTGCTTATAAATATATATGCCGAATTTGGATTAGCTGATGTAGCTATGGTGCTTGAAGCTGGAATTGTGTCATCCTTGTCTAATATTTCTACCCCATAAGCGAACCTTATATTCTTTGTAATATACTCAGATGCAAGGTTTGTTTCGCTTATCAAACTATATTTATCAGAGCTTTTCCCAAAGGCTTTAATTCCAAAAACATCCATAGAATATACTATAGTCCCAATAATGCCCAAAAGCGCAATGACAACTACGACCTCTATCAAAGTAAGACCTTTCATATGCATTTTATAGGTATTCAAACTAATCTTTATATTAATCTAACTCACCTTCTCTCTTATCTCATTAATTCTTTAGGTATTTATTTATTAGGAATAAACATTTCAAACGAACCATCTATAACCTTTTCTCCATTAACGGTAACAGTCTTGCCCGAAGAGGGAAAGGTAACAGTAATTACGTCTGATGTAGAGCTTGCTCCATCAGATATCTTATTCTCCATAGCATTTTGATTGCCGTATATACTATTGATAGTCTTACCATTTCGAACAATCATTTTAAATCCGCTACCGAAAATAGGTAAAAGTGCTGTAGCAATTAACCCAATCAAAGCTATGCATATTATTGTTTCTACCAGAGTTAATCCCTTAAAAGACTTTGTATTTTTTCTATAATAAAATTTTTTTCCTTTCATAACTGATTCCCTCATTACTCCCATTTAAGGATTGTGTAGGCCTTAATGTTGGGGTCAACAATAGAAGTATTATCCTGAGGAACAAAAACTACAGATCCATTAGGGCCATTGCTTCCATTCTTCGTAAGCTTCTTTGCTATTACTGCCCCATAAATGGTAGACTGGTTACTTTGCACCTCCACATATGCATCTGGGGCTATTATATAAGCATTTGTGGTTATATTAGCCTGCATCCTGAAAATGCTGTCCTTCTGCATATAAATAAACAGGTTCTTTGGTGCCGTATTATTTATAAACCCCTTTGTTTGAACCTCCATAAGGTTGTTAACAAACAGATTTACCCTTCCATTTCCGGAGGCAGATATCTGTAAATTACCCTTTATATATAGTGAATCTACAATTATGTTTATAACATTGTTATCTGCTACTATTTTTAATGTTTTGTTTTGGTCTATGGTAATGGTGCTGAAGGTATAGCTGGAGCTTAATGTAATGGTATTACTATTAACTGTTAAATTGTTGGGAGAATACATTGGAGGTGCAGTTGTTGGTATAACAGTTTCAATGTACTTAGGACTATTAGGCAATGCTTTATATTTAGTATCATCATATCTATTGCTTCCATTTGTACGATATGAAATACTCTCTCCCGACTGTATGTCACCTTCAACCTTCATATTGCCTATATCAAGCGGTGAATCAGTGTATATTGCTTTGTCAATCAATTCACCCAAGGTCATTCTCCTTAATACCTGCGTTGTTGTTCTTGTAACTCCTCCAACCTTTCCTGTACCAATAATACTAATTTGGTTTGATACAGGGCTTGTAACCTCAACATTGAATGTTCCATTTGAGAAAAATGTGGAATTATCACTAGAAGCATGAGAAACCAACGAGGTATCTATGGTAGGATTATTTATTATATATGTCCCTACCGAATCGGCACCGGACCTTGCAATATAATATGCCTGCTTGCTCTTTTTTTGGTAGGCTGCATTTCTTGCTCCACCAACACCCATTGTCATTAAAGATACACAAAATATTGTTAGAATCGAAAAGATAACCATAACCAGAACCAATCCGGCACCTTTACTCTTTCTTATTTTCATTACAAACAACTCCTTTTAAATTATTAATTTAAAGGCAAACACTTTATGTGTATAATACTCATAGCTTTTTAATATAATTCTTCACTATATATTATAACCTAAAATTTCCAAATGTGTCTATTGGTACCATGCTCTTTTTTTCATTACAATTCTTATTATTTCATCAATATTATTAAAATAAGATATAAGGAGAGTATTATGTTGTGACTATTTTCTTTATCACTATAAAATTATTTTATTAAAAAATCCGTATGAACTTATTTTTCATACGGATTTTTAAACACTTAAGGTATTTCCAATGTTTGTATTATTTTGTAATGATAATGTCATCGCCGCTTAAAGGAGTAATTTTAATATATAAAGTATCTTTATTTTTAAGTTCTATAGTAAATGGATTCCCTGTTACTGTTTTATATTCACCAGAATTTACATAGTATTTTATTTCTTTAACATCTTTACCTGAAGAAATTTTTGTAACTCTATCATTCCTGTAACAGGTTATCGTACACGTATTACCATGGCTTGCATAGCTAATATATAAAGCATCTTCATTTATATTTGGAAGAATAGTAATTAACTTTCTGTTATAAACAGCACCATCTGATGCTGTAGCCGTAACTTCAATGCTTCCTGAGAACGTATTGTTACCTAATGTTTTAAGTATTCCATCAGAATCAATGGTAGCTACGCTGTTATCCTTATTAATGGACCATGTGACCGTCTTGTCTGTAGCGTTAAATGGAGCTATGTCAGCTGTCATCTGCAGAGATCCGTTCTTTTGGTATATATAGTCATAATCTGATTTTACTGTTATTGAAGTAACCGGTGTATCTGGAGGTGCGCTGCTGACAGTAAGAACATGCTCTCCGCTGGATATTCCGGAGCCATCACATGCAGTTGCCTTTACTCTGATTATTGCGCCAATAGGCGCATTGGTCAGGTTTAAGCGTCCAGTAGCAGCATCAATCGAAACCATACTGGCAGCAGATGATTGTATATTATCTACAGTTGCTGACCAGTAAACAGTATTGATTGATGCATCGCTTGGGTTGACAACGCTTGTAAACACCATTGTTCCATTCTGTCCTATGGATACCGCTCCTTCAGGAACAGTATTAATAGCAATAGATTCAACAGGCTTTGCATTCAGCTTAATATCTACCGGGGTTCCAGGGGTATACTCTATTGCCGTACCGATACTTCCTGCAACAAGTCCCCCCATTCCAACATTAAGCATAACTATACTTGTCTCTACCTGATAGCCTTCCCCTCGGAACTGACCATCAATCTTTAAATTTATTGTCTGGATATCCTGTTCGCTAAAGGAAAGTGTTGCTGCAACGCCACCTAAGCTTCCAGGAACATCCTGACTTATTCCGCCTTTATAATGCTTTACTGTACCATCTTTAATATATATATATTGCTTATTTACGTCAAATGCAGCTGGTATATCTGGCAAAATTCTTACATTGCTAGCATACCTAACTTGGTTACTGATGTAATCAGCATTCAGCCTGAGGTTAGATTGTATATCTGCTTTTGCATCACCTTTAAAGAACAGCTTGTTAAAAGAGCCTTGCATGTTGGCGGCTATAAGCAGCACCAATGAAATCAGTGAAATTGTAACAATAATTTCAATTAAGGTAAATCCCTTTGTACTATTATTAAATCTCTTCTTCACCATATTTAATCAGCCTTTCCACTACGCATTTGCAACCATATATGATTAATTTGACAAGAAGGTAGTAAGCATTCTGCTGTCGTTTCCATATGGATAAGTAATAACTATTATATCTCCTGAAACACTATATGTTTTGCCTGAAGCAGAATTCTTCAGTGTAATGCTTTGTCCGTTTGTCCTGCTTACATTAGGAGTTATGTTATGGGGATTTGAAATATTATTTTCCATTTGAGCCTGTGCCTCGAAAACATTCTTACTATTTTTACCAGACCTTATAATACCGTTCATTCCTGAACCAAACATGGCAAAAAACATAATGCTTATTACTCCTATTAGCATTATGGATATAATAACTTCAATTAAAGTGAATCCGTTTTTTTTGTTAGTAAATATATTCATTTTATCAGCCTTCCTAACTCCAAAGTATAGAATAGCTTGTAACCTTAAGCATGGTAGGAACTACTCCCCCAATGTAACGATTGAGCTCATCAGGGTCCGTTATAATATCCATGTTGCCAGCGGCACAGTGGGCAGTAATATCGCTTTGTGACTTGATGACTATCCCTCCTGCAATATCCTTATAAAAATATCCCACACCATCAATAACTACTACTCCCCAATTTCCTGTTACCCCATTCTTTGTGCGAACTATAGGAGTCACACCATTTAAAGCCCCGTAAACCTGCAGGGTTATATCACCCTTAAGATTACCATTTGATTTAAAATCTATAGGAGCACTAAATACTATAACATTTGACTGTAATATAATACTCTGATGTACTACTTGGATTGGACTGGTAAATAACATTCTCTCAAATGTCAGTTTTGCTGAGCCTTTGTTTTTATTTGCTATCTTAAGTCCTTTTGCATTTTTAGCCTCATTTTTAACAGTGCCCTTGTTACTAATCGAGCTCGGATATTCTCCCGGATTGTTTATCTGTCCACTTGTATAGTCATAGAAGCCTGTAAGGCGTCCATCTATATAATCAGGTGTAGGCCCAGGTATTTCTGAGGTAATCTCATTAATTGTTACATTTACAACCTTTTGCATATTTCGTACAGTTCCTGTTGATTTGATAACTGTTGACGTTCCCTCAGTTGTAATTGTTACATCAAATTTCCCTTTATAGCTGGATGGCTCAGCACCTACAAATCTTCCGGAGTCATTAAGGTACACGGTATCAAATGTTCCTGATGGTTTATCGGTGCTGGGTGCTTTCTGCCATGCCTCCAGCATAGCCTCAGCACCTGCCCTTGCAAGGTAATGGGCTTCTGTTCCATTTTCCTGGTTAGATGCCTGTCTTGTTTGATATAAGCTGACACTGAGAAAGCTGGTTCCAAGAATGGCCAGAATCATTGTCAGAACAACTACAGTCACTAATCCCACACCTTTTTCCTTTTTAATACCCATATTTATACACCTCCTCCATAATTAGATAATACCATAATTTACTAATTTTACAAGTCATGAGTATGTTTTTACAAAGTTCTAATTAACTATCTAAAAATTCCTTTTATATTTATAATTATTAGGCATAGGTTTGAAGCTTCTATTTGATATACTACCCTAGAATATTTAAATAAAAAGAGCTTACACACTTAGGTGCAAGCTCTATATGACAATCTGATAAACTTTTTCATTTTATTCACATATGATACTCTTGTCCTATAGCCGAAGCAAATTCCACCGCCACCAGTCCCCACCTAAGCTCTTGTAATTATAATTTTAATGAGATTAACATGTTTATCACTGGTTTTAAATACATAACATACCTTACTACAAAACGTTTACTCATTTTAAATGGGAGCATATATAGCATACATAAATTATGGTCTGTACTTGTTACTAAGATATTGCATAACCTTAGCTTCGTCCATAGATGAGGATGCATACAGTATAACCTCAGCTATGTCTCCGCTTACAGCATTTCCAATGGTTAATTTCTTACCTGCTGATGTAGAGCTTGCCGGAGAGGAGGAATAGCTTTCAATGCCACCATCTATTGATACACTTAACCCTGACGTATTAGATACCAGCTTAATTATATGCCATGCTCCATCATTTATGGATGTATTTGAACTGACAGTGACCTTCTCACTTCCGTCCTGTTTGATTGACGAAAAATCCACACCTCCGCTGCTGTTTGGAGACAGACTCCAGGTATTATCATAAGACAATATATTGCCAGTTGTACCATCTATATTTCTTACAACTACAAACGCTGTAAATTTGTCATATGTCATGTTTACGTAATTATTTGTTATCAGTTTGACTGCCTTTGTATATCCTAGATATTTAAAGTTTCTAATTTTAGATAGGTCGCTGCTTTTTACTTCGCTCTGCATATATGTGGGCAGATTATATGGAGCTGTATTAATAACGTTTTGTGGTGTTGCTGTATTAGAAGAGCTTCCTAAGCTGATCCATTTCATAACATACCTGGTTACCCCATCAATTTTTATACAATTTGTATCATCCTGGTTTATCATTGAGGTATCCAGATGGAGAAGCAAATCGTTGGTAACAGTAAGGCCTGATAGGTATATTGGATTAGTATCAACCGTTATGCCCATCTTACCAAGCCGTGAACCTGGAGTAACAGTACATACAAGATACCTTCCCGCATAGCTTTGCAAATTAGCAGAAAGATTTTCAGTATCTTGTCCAGCAATAATGGAATAATCATTAGGAAATACGGGATAAAGTGTTCCCTTTTCATTCTGCGCCGGATTAGCCTTAGGTGTAGTATAAAAACCCTCCTTAGATACGTACCAGCGATAAACATTCATATAGTTTACACCAAGTGGATCTGATAAGGTTATTGTTGTGTTCAGGCTCAGGTCCGAACGGTTTGCATAAGCTTTGTCAACCACGCTACCTGATACAAGCATTTTCATTGTTGCATTAGTGATAGATGCTACTGGCATGCCATCGGAATACGTATCAACTACTACTGTAAAAAGCTTCTTATTGCTATTTCCCAAGTGGTCTGCATCCCTTATGGCAACCTCATTGTCATAGCCTACCACAGTTCGCCTGTCGCTTGATGCTGCAGCTCCAAATATGGTATAGTTATGTGCTGTTCCATCTACCACTTCAGCTGGATTGCCGTTTTTCATCTCTATTTGTTCCTCTGCCTTTTTTATTTTATCCTCAATATCATCCTGGGCTGTGTATGCATTCTTTATAATCTGTCTTGTATTAATAAGAATTTTATAATTATTTACAAAATAAGGCAGTGTCATTATTGCTATAGCACCAAGTATGGTAATTGAAATAACTACCTCTATAAGGGTCATACCCTTACTTCTCTCCATCACTCTTCCACTCCTTATAGCTTTGGCCCAGTAAGGCACCATAGATCGTATAACACATTCTGCTTTATATCATTGAAAACTTTCTTAAGTCCTGCTTCATTTTCTGCCTGAAAGTAATATGCATCTCCTATGCCGCATGCGTCCCTTATTTTCCTTATTCCATTGGCTATTTCACTGGGTCTATCAGTAAAACCAATCAGATAGACCTTGGCAAAGCCCGTATTCTTATATAAACCTCCTATTTCTGTTACATATTTATCACTTATGGCATGAGTATCATTCCCCAGACCTACTATTCGTCCGTCCCTGGTGTTCCAAAAGTCTCCGGTTCTCTGCACATCACCGTCATTTGTTTTATAACCAATCGTATAATCTCTTGCCACTCTTGTATAATACTCCTCCTCATCCTCCTGGTACCACCATCCCCCATAATAGTAATCTCCCCTTACATTAGGCATGGAGTAGCTGTCTGAAAGAGTCGCATAGGTTGTTGCTCCATCAACCAATAATATTACATAATTCATTGGAGTTACACCTGTCGCTGCCTGTGCATTTCTATGGTTATTCAGAAGGTGATATGCCCTTCTTAGTCCATCACCAGTATTTGTGCCCCCATTTGCTCCTCTTTGCCGGATTGTCTCTATAAAAGCATTAAGACTGCTAAGCCCTGTTTTAGCATTGTAAAACCTATCCATACAATTATTAGCAGTAGTTGAAAAAGGGACCATTGTTACATCTATGTTATCCTCATTGCTGAAACCATTTATTAACGTTTTGGATTCAGCTACCAATATACTTATTCTACTCTTTCCATTCATCCTCTCATCCATACTTCCAGATACATCTAATATCATTGCTACATTTGCTATGGCGTCCTGGGGCCTTGCATCATTTCGATAGGCAATAGCTGTTGCAGGATTCACATCCGTACCATAGTTTACTACCTGCAGGGCATTAAGGTCCTCCAGACCTGTCATCACAGTCATAGGTGCTCCCCTGTTTACAGAGCAGTTTATTGTAAACTTAAGCATGTTGTCGTTTTCAGTTCTGTTTACTTTGTTAAAAACAAATGAAAATATAACATTTTCCTGTGCTTCAAATAATATGTTTTTTTTATGGGTTCCTCCTTCATATACATAGTTAACTATTTGGGTTCCCATAACAGCAGGATTTCCACCACCTGCAGCCTTTAAAACCACCTGTTCAACTCCAATATAGCTCCAGCCCTCTGTCAGGTTATCAGGGCGGAAGCTGGACGCAGGAAGTGTAAATACTGCAGTAGCATATCTTATAGTAGAGTTTGTCTTTTGGTATATCTTCCTTGCAGAAGCCTGTATGTCAAACTCGTTTACAGAACTCTTTAACGACCGATTTGCAAAGCCTACAAGCGAAAAGGCTATGATTCCTATTATGCCTGCAATTGCAAGAGTTACTATAATTTCAATTAGTGTAAAGCCCTTAACCTTACTTTTCATTACCTCATCCTCCCATATTATTCTTGTTTCCATGTCCTATCATCAGGGTCATCATATGGAAATTTCATTGATATAGACTTAGAAATATTTGAATTCGTAAGAGTTGCTTTACACCAAACCTTTATCCACCTATCCCCCCCTGCGTTTTCAAATGCAGAAACCTTTACATCCACACTTCCTCCGTCTAAACTCAGGGTATCTGTTAACGCGTAGCTTGTATTGAGAACAGGCATTATTCCACTATCCTTAGAAAATCTATTATGAAGCAGCGTATCACTGACACCACCTACTCCTGGCTGAAGCAGTGCTGCAGTTGCAATATTCACCCCTGATAACGCAAGATAGTAGGCCTTTATATTCCTCTCCTGATTTTTTGCCTGTAATAGGTTTGAATAATACAGGCTAAGAGTACATGAAAGAAATATAGCTATCATTAAAAATGCAAATATTACATAAACATACCCAATACCTTTTGTTTTACTTTGCTTTATATCAATTATTATAGCTTTCATTACCTTTCATTACCTCCTCATGCAGTCTTAATAATCACATTGGATTATATTCCTATATTTGTAATATTATAACATTTTTATAAACATAATTCCTATATAATTATAAAATATTCCTGAAAATAAAAAATAACTGTTCATGTTTCGAATCACAAACAGCTATTTTTTCAGCATATGCAGCTGGTTACAGCCTGAGGTTTCCTTATTCATACTTTGCTATAGCTATTATTATATAGTGATTATCTTACCTTATATAAAGAGTCTATACAACAATAAATAAATTAGACTATTATCTGATATTCTTTTTTAAATAACCAAATATAAATATGACCGGTGAAAAAATAACAGCTGAAATGATAAAGATAAATCTCACAGGTATAAAAACAGTTAACATTCCCATTAAAGGACCACTGCCAATCTGTCCTAAAGATCCAAGCTGGCCCTTTATTGATATAAGGGTGGCCCTGTTTGTACTGTCCGTAATTAAATTATTAAACCATATGTTTTCAAAAGGCTCAATCATATTCCTTGATAAATTGATAATTATAATAAGAAGCATTAAAATGTATCCATTATTAATAGTGGTAATTAAACATAGTCCAGCAGCAACGATGCAGCATAAATAAATCAGTATTCTGTTTATTGTTATAGTATTAGTATTTTCGGCTATATGTTCAATTTTACTGAATGTAAGGTATCCTATTATAGAAGTAATGGCAGCTATTGCTCCAAATATATATGTACCGTTAGAGGACAAAAACTCCCTGGTCTGCAGGATATACGCTCCCCACAGGCGGTCATAGCCCTCACTATATAGTCCGAAAAACAGTTCTATTACAAATAAAAGAGTTAGCGTGTGATTAGTTTTTAATATAGAAAAGATATTATTAAATGTAACCATTAAATAATTCCTTGGATACTTTTCTATGCATTTCTTATATGGCTTCTCTGTCATAAAAAATATTAAAAGAATGGATAATAGAATTAATAACAAACCACCAAAGATGATAGGTGTGTTTAATGATATCTTAGCTAAAGCAACACTTACAACAATTCCAATAAACTGTCCAACAAAAGAATTCTTAGCACCTGATATAAACAAGGCCTCATTTTCGGTTTCATCTATAACCCAGGCATCCAATGCTCCACTTATGCATGTATATCCCAGCCCCCATATAACCTGTGCAATGGCTATAGCTAAAAAGCTAGGTACTGATCCTTCCAAAATAAAACCGCACCCAACTAAAGAAAATCCAAGAATTATGGAAAGCTTACGACTAACACCATCAGCTATCATGCCAGTAGGAATTTCAAAAACAAAACAGGTTATCTCAAGACAGGTGCCTATTAATACAAGCTGTAAAGGAGTTAGCTTTGCAACCTCAATTTGATAAAGCATATTCATTGTAAAAACTGTAGTTGTTGCAAAACCGAATAAAAATCTAATAATATTATATAGCTTTTCCTGGTTCATATAAGACTGTTTCATTATCATATGTACTGTTCTCCTTGAACTAATCTATTTTTCCGTTTCTCCTGAATACCCCATAAGAACACTGTCTGTATATCTTCTTTCATAAAGATCCCTGTTTTTTATCCTTCCAATAACATGAAACCCTGCTTTTTCATAACATCGAATAGCTCTGATATTTAATGCATTGGGGTCTATAAGAAGAATATCGCAGTTTGTAGTTTGGAAAACTCTTTGAATTAATACTCTTATGCTTTCTGTGCCAATTCCTCTATTCAGAAGGTTTTGTCCACCAAGAAAAATATCGGCCGCATAAGGATGCATATAATTTGACTTTATGTACTCCTCCCATTCTCCTAGTCCATATTCATCATAATCAACCGAATAATACTGAAGATATCCAACTGCAGTATCCTTTGCCATAATAATCATAGGAACGATGGCATCTTCCTTTTTCTTTTCTGCATTTATAACTCTGGGCTGGTACTTTTTCCTTACTTCTTCTAAGGTTACCGGATGCTTTGAGTAAAATCGGGTAACCTCAGAATCCTTAAACCATTCTGCTAGCAGCAAATAATCCTGGTCATTATCATCCATTAATCTTAATTGAATATCTTTCATACTTACCTCCAATTATATTCATATTGTTAGAGCCCCATAATCATCTGCATCCATAGTCTTAACAGATGCAGTTGCAAATGATTAGGGCTTGTCCTATATCCCTGCTGCAATTATGATTATTATACATTAACAGTTATCCATAATATAGTGAATTTTTTATTTTATGTAAAATTTCTTATGTCATGACTATCCTTACAAATACTTATATCATCAGTTTATATAAAAAACATGTATTCAAACCGTACCATATCCTTCACAAATAAAGTGACAGACACAACTTTTTTAAAAAAACATATTATGAATAATAATTATATAGACATTTATTTGGAGGATTACTCATGGATTGGTTTATTAATATTAATCCGGTTT
>JAEZLD010000035.1 GCA_023415335.1 Bacillota bacterium
CATACTTCATGGAAGGGTCCTGTACTGCTAACCGTGGGCATCTGATATATTACATGGAGAAAAACGGGGTAAGGCTTATAAACATGGCTAAGGTAATATCCTTTGAGGAGGGAAGGGTGAACATAAGTCGTAACTCACATAAAAACGTTCCTGACCCATACAACACCTGGTCACCTATACTTCCAAAGAATATAGTAAACCCCCTGGCCCCTAAGATTAAGGATGAATACAGGGATGAAGCAATAGAGTGTGATTTGGTAGTGCTTGCGGTAGGCGGAAGAGCTGATGACAGCTTGTTCTATTCCCTTCAGGAGGCACATGCCGCTCCTGAGCTGTACAACATTGGTGACAGCTTTACAGGCGGAAGGGTACTGGAGGCCACAAGGGCTGGCTACAGACTTGCCATGAAGCTGTAAGGAGGGATAATATGAGCATGAAGCTAACCAGTGAGCAACAGTCAATACTTAATGGAAAATCCGGAGAGACAATGGCAAAGGTTATGAAAACCCTGGTTATATATGGGGAGACCTTCGGTGCTGAAAAAATGGTACCTGTTACATCCCGGTATGGCCACATGGTAACCAGCTTCGGGCTTGGTGTAATGAAGCCAGTATACAAGCTTATGGAGCAGCTTATTGAAGGAGGAGCCTTATCAAAACAGAAGTTTTCAGTAGACCCAAGACCAATGGATTCCAATGTTCCGTCAAACCTTATACAGAGCATAGTATTTAAGTTTATGTATTCCCAGCAAAAATCCTATGAAAAGCAGCTGAAGCAGCTTGGACTGCTATCAGAGGAGGCTTTTACCTGTACCTGCTATCTTGACCAGGTAGGAAACATCCCTAAGAAAGGGGATGTTCTCAGCTGGGCGGAGTCCTCGGCTGTGGTCTATGCCAACAGTGTACTGGGTGCAAGGTGCAATAGGAATTCAGGGATACTAGAGCTTTTTGGTTCCATTGCAGGCTGCGTGCCTTACTTTGGACTCCTGACCGATGAAGGAAGAAGGGCTTCCTGGATTGTAGAGGTAAGGACCTCAAAAAAGCCTGAGGCGCAGATACTTGGAAGTGCTATTGGCATGAAGGTTATGGAGGACGTGCCATATGTAAAGGGGCTTGACAGATTCTTAGGAAATGAGCTTGACGACAACGCTTGTGCATACCTTAAGGATTTTGGAGCTGCAACGGCCTCAAACGGAGCCGTGGGACTTTACCATATAGAAAACCTTACTCCTGAGGCAAAGGAGCAGGGAGAGGGTATTACAAAAGAGAATACAAGGGTATATGTAATAGACGACAAGGAGCTTAAGAGGGTAAAGGACAGCTACCCATGCATATGGAAAAACACTGATGCCATGCCAAAGCTATGCTTTGTGGGCTGTCCACATCTTACCTTGGAGCAGCTTAAGGATTGGACAGACAGGGTAGGGTTGGGGCTTAAGGGATCCGGAATTAAAAAAGTGGCTGTGCCTACAGTATTTACAGCCTCCCCGGGGGTGCTTAAGGAATTTGAAAAGACCCCTTACGGGGCAAGGCTTAGAGAGTATGGCATTGTAACCAGCTATATCTGTCCCCTTATGTACATGAATAACCCAATGTGTAGTACGATGCCGGTGATTACAAATTCCAACAAGCTGCGAACCTATACATCCGCACGATATAAAACAGACGAAGAGATGCTGGGTGTTATAACTGGAAAGGGGGTCAGGTAGTATGAAGGAATTTAAAGGCCGTCCAGTAATCCCTGGAGAGGTAACAGCACAGGCTCTGGTATCCCATGGAGGCTTCAATACCCTGGCAAGCTTCCAGAAAAGCCTTATGTTCGGGGATAAAAAGGCTACCTGCTCGGACCAGAACAACCCTGATATATATAATAAGCCAATGTTTAACACCGCCCTCTGCCTTCCACAGACTATAGGCTCAACTACAGGGGGAATGGTACTGTATTGTGCAGCAGCTTTGGGACAGCAGCCAGCCTGTCTTCTTTTCTCCAGGACAATAGACTCACTTGCTGCAGCTGGAGCCATACTCGCAGATGTATGGACAGAAGCTTCAATGCCTACGGTTGACAGTTTGGGGGATGAGTTCCTGGAGTATGTTAAAACTGGAATGAAGGTGACAGTGAAAAAGGATGGAACTGTGATTATAGAATAAAGTAAAAGGCTGTTGCATTAGTGATTGAAAAATCATTATGTAATGGCCTTTTGTTCCCTTGTGCCACCCATGATAAGATGAAATTAACGGTGGAGCTTGCTCTTCCCCTCCAGGGGAAGATGATAAAACTGCCATATAATAACAGTGTTATGTTACGATAAGATTGTATTAACAAGCATCATTTTCATACTATGATATATAGGGTGTTTAGTAATGTCTTTAGAGTTATAGTATAATAAATGTAGCAATATTCTTAATCAGTTACTTTGACAGGAGGGTATAGGATGGGAAAAGCTATGAAAAATACAATAAACCAACTATGGACAAAGGATTTTACTATTATAACACTAGGAAGTGTTGTATCAATGCTTGGGAATGCCCTTTCCGGGTTTGCTATGAGCCTGCTGGTGTTAGATTTTACAAAATCAACGCTATATTATGCACTGTATATTTTCTTCTACACACTTCCTAAGCTTGTAATGCCTATAATTTCAGGACCTATTCTTGACCGTTTCTCGAGAAAAAAGG
>JAEZLD010000166.1 GCA_023415335.1 Bacillota bacterium
TTTCCCAAGCTCAATAACTATTCCCTTTATATCCTCCATCACCCTATCTCTTCTATTCTCAACCAGCTTCTTCTCATTACCCAGCTTTCCAATTACGTCTTTAATATTTCCCCTCAAATTCTCAACATTTTCTATGTTTTCTTCTATGGTATTTCTTACACTCATATCTGTAAATATGTTATCAAACCAAAAATCAAATGCCCTTGTACCGCTATCTATCTCAATCAGGCTTCCGCTGAAAACCATATTCACATCCCTTAGCTCCTTGCTCATGTCTGCAAGGTTTGAATTAAGGCGGTTCATCTGCTCCTGAGCCCTGTCTAAGTGATCATACTTAGCCATATGGGAAAGCAATCCTCCCTTGCTCCAAATGTCATAGGTAGCCCAGCTATCTGCACTATCAAGGCTCTCAAGCACATCACTGCAGGATACATCTGCTGCACTGGCTGCCCTTATGGCCTCGCTGAGTTCCACCAGCTGTCTTGAAAGGTCCTTCTCCTGGGTTTTAAGCACTCTGTATCTTGAGGACAAACTATTATCCTCCATTCCCATAAGTAACTGCTCCCTGCACTGAAACTCCTCCTTATATTCTCCTATGCACCTGTTTATACGGGATATTTCCTCAACTAATCTGACCCTGTTAGCCTTAAGTTCCTCCACCCTGCTGCAGGCACTGTCGTATTTAAGCTTGGCCTCCAGCATCTCCTGGGTTTCCTTGTCCAGCTTTTCATCGAACCTTCCTACAAGCCTTGCCAGCATGGACGAAAGTGTCTCCCTCTGGAGCCTGTCAACATCCTTTTCCTCCCTGTTATATGCTTTAAGCAGTGCATCCCTCCGGATTTCTGCTTCCTTAAGCTCATGCTCTGCATTCTCAAGCCTGCCTTTAAGGCCCTCCAGTGTAGACATATCCTTTACTATCTTCAGGAACCTTTCCTGATCCATTCCCATTCCCCCTTTTATCCCTATAACCTAATTATAATGTTTATATATTTTACATGTAAACCATAATTGTCTATTTAGAATAAGTAGTATGGTTTTTTTTACACAATTATGCTAGTATTAGTTAGGAATTCTTATTTTATATGGAGTGATAATATGGAAGCTGCTTCACTTAAAACAATATGGACTGACTCGGTTCTTAAGGATCATGAATATCCTGAATATCCAAGGCCACAGCTTAGGAGGGGCAAATGGCTAAGCTTAGATGGGCTTTATGAATACTGCATAACCAGCCTTGATGCGCCCCACATGGAGGAGCCACAGGGCCTTATATGCGTGCCCTTCCCCATTGAGTCCAAGCTCTCAGGGGTTGAAAAGTCTTTAATGCCTGATGAAAAGCTATGGTATAAGAGAAGCTTCCAGATTCCTGAGGAATGGAAAAGCAGCAGAGTGATACTGCACTTTGGGGCAGTGGACTGGAAGGCTACAGTATATATTAACCAAAAGAAGGTGCTGGAGCATACAGGAGGCTACTATCCCTTCGAGGTCGACATAACAAACTACCTGAAGAGGGAGGAAAACCTGCTTGTAGTTGAGGTATGGGACCCTACCGATACATACCACCAGGAAAAGGGTAAGCAGGTGCTAAAACCTGGAGGCATGTGGTATACCCCCACTTCTGGAATATGGCAGACCGTATGGCTTGAACCTGTTCCAGAAGCTCATATTAAAAGTATTAGGATTACTCCTGATATCGATAACAGCACCTGCTGTATAAGAGTAAATGCAGAAGGCATTAAAAGCAGCACCTTTGTTAGGGCCAGTGCCTATGATTGTGGACAAATAACCGCATCCATGGTATTCCCTCCGGATAAGGACTGCAGCCTATTCATACAAGCTCCTAACCTCTGGAGTCCCGATGACCCCTTCCTTTATGACCTGAGGGTGGAGCTTTTAGAAGGCAGCCAGGTAATAGATAAGGTAGAGAGTTATTTCGGCATGAGAAAATTCTCAACAGGTATGGATAAGGATGGAACCCCAAGGCTCATGCTCAACAACAAGCCCATATTTATGAATGGAGTCCTTGACCAGGGCTTCTGGCCTGATGGGCTTTATGCCGCGCCCTGCGATGAGGCTCTTCTTTATGATATAGGTGCTGTAAAGAAGCTTGGCTTTAACACAATAAGAAAGCACATAAAGGTTGAACCACTAAGGTGGTACTACCATTGTGACAGGGTTGGGATGATAGTATGGCAGGATATGATAAGCGGCGGAAGCAAGCTTTCAAACCGAACCATAAACATAAATGGGATAAAGGCTGCCCTTGGAACCCGCTGGAAGGATGACAACTATGGTTCCTATAAGGCACTGGGAAGGTACTACAAGGCCTCCAGGGAGAATTATAAAAAGGAACTGGATGAGCTACTGGATACCCTATATAACTGCACCTGCATAGGCCTCTGGGTCCCATTCAACGAAAGCTGGGGGCAATTTAATGCTAAGGAAACTGGCGAGTATATTAAGCAGAAGGACCCCTCCCGCATTGTCGACCATGCCAGCGGATGGTTTGACCAGAATGGACCGGATTTGTATTCTACCCATATTTATTTTAGAAAAATAAAAGCCCCCAGTAAGGAGCATACCCAGGGAAGGCCATGGGTAGTATCTGAATATGGAGGCTATAATCTAAAAATACAGGATCACCTGCATAATCCTGAAAAGCAATACGGTTATAAAAACCATAAAACTATGGAAGAGCTTTTAGCTGCATACACCGCTCTTATGGAAAGGCAGGTACTTCCTCTTATAAAGAAGGGGCTATCTGGTGCCATATACACCCAGCTTACGGATGTGGAGGAAGAAACCAACGGCTTTTTAACCTACGACAGGAAGGTAATGAAGCTTGATCCAGAAGTGGTACGAAAATTAAATGAGAACCTGGAAAAAGAGATGGAGTAGGCAAGCCTACTCCATCTCTAATCTTAGGGGAAGCTCAAGTCCTGCTTCCTCAAGAAGTTCCTTATTTGAAAGTATATCCTTTGTTTCCCCATCAGCCAGTATGGTTCCATGGTTAAGTATAATGGTTCTCTGGCATAGGTCCCATATAAGGTCCATGTCATGGGAGGCTACTATCCTTGTATGGGTAAAGCCTTTAAGAAGGTTTATAATCCTTCTCCTGCCCCTAGGGTCAAGCTCCGCAGTAGGCTCATCCATAACCAATATGTCAGGCTCCATAGAAAGAACTGCAGCAATAGCAGCTCTTTTCTTTTCCCCACCAGATAGCTTATAGGGTGCCTTATCCCTAAGCTGCCATATGCCAGTAGTCTCCATAGCTGCCTCGACCCTTCTTTCAACCTCGTCTTCCTCAAGCTTCATGCTTCTAGGTCCAAAGGCTACATCATCATAAACCCTGTTCATGAAAAGCTGGTCATCAGGATTCTGAAACACAAGTCCCATCCTGCCCCTTATGAGAGGAAGTGTTTTTTTAGTCATAGGTATATCTCCTACGTTTATTTCTCCATTTGAGGGTAGGTTTATTCCAAGCAGAAGGTTAAGAAGTGTGGACTTCCCTGCTCCATTTGCCCCTACTATCCCCACCGCTTCTCCATGTGTTATTTTAATGCTTATACCATCAAGTGCCTTGTATCCATCTGGATAGGAAAAGCAGACCTCCCTGCATTCTACAAAATGATGACTCATACCTTTACCCCCATCATAAAATCTCCCAGTATCTGAGGAATATTAAACATCCTTGCTGCTATAAAGAATAATATCCATACAACAATGTAAATAACCGATTTCTTATCCATGGGTATTTTGCTGAAATACAGCTCTTCGCCTGTAAAGCCTCTAAGCTTCATAGCCTCGTATACCCTGTCTGCCCTGTCCAGTGCTCTCAGCAGAAGGCTTCCAAGCATAGGTCCCATGTGGACTATGGCAATACCCTTAGTGGTTCCGCTCCTTAACCTGTATGCTCTTACCATGCTCTCCCCTTCATCAGCAATAACCGATATATACCTATAGGTTAGAAGCAGCTGGGTCACCATCAGCCTTGGTACCCCTGCCCATCTCATGGCACCTGCAAGCCTGTCTATTCCTGTGGTGGATACCAGAAGCAGTACTGAAAGCACTGCAAGAGAGCATTTTATGACTATTGTTGAAAAGGAAATCCATCCTCGTGATACTATTATTCCTCCTATTACTACCCCTGCTTCTTTGTCCAAAATAGGATTGAACATTCCTATAGCTATCACAAAGGGCATTACAGGAATAAGCCTCTTTAGCATTGTTCCAACCGGTATCTCTCCTAAAGAAAAAATCACTACAGGATATAGCACAAATGGCATGAGTCTTGAGACATCATACCTGCCTATTGAAAGCACTGCAGCCAGGTAAGCCAGTGTTATTACCAGCTTGACTCCTGCATTCATAGAATGAATTAATGTTTTTTTCTTTGAGAGCTCCTCCAAATAATGAAGACTGAATACCGATTGGGATATACTGTTCATAATAAACCTTCCTTCTTCGTGTAAAAAGCAGGCACAAAGGCCCGCTTCTATAGTAAAGCCATAAGCCCCCAGGTTTCCATAGGGGCTTTTCCACTTTTATCTTCTCTACTATCTCTTATCTGTTAGCTAGCCTTAACTCCTTTATTCTTCCTTTTAATCAGGTATATTCCTCCGCCTATTCCTCCTGCCAGTACCAACGTCATGGCTCCTCCAACAATTCCAGAGAAGCTTGTGCCAGCACTTACAGCAGGCCAGGAGCCTTCCTCC
The DNA here is from genome assembly GCA_023415335.1 of Bacillota bacterium. GTDB lineage: Bacteria > Bacillota > Clostridia > Clostridiales > Caloramatoraceae > JAEZLD01. The sequence continues at coordinate 4,716 of JAEZLD010000166.1, forward strand.
TCATCACCCTCCTCTGAGGATCTAAAGCTATAATCCGGAAGTATGGAGGTTTTATCCTGAACATTACCCAGAGCTTGGTGGACACCACCGCTAGACTCCAGTTCTGTAGTTCCGGTTGTTTTAAACATGGACCACTCCAATCCGTCTGGATAGGCTGAGGCAAACCATGACAAGCAGCCTCCCACAACAACCGCGGCCACTATGAAGCCAGCTATTACCTTTTTTAAGCTTAATCCCTTCAGGCTTCTGCCCTGACTGGTTCTTTCAAGCAGCTCAGGTCTGGCCTTACACACAAATACCACAACTGCTCCTGTAATGATTCCTTCAACCACTCCTATAGCCAGGTGTATAGGCTGCATAAGCAGTACGAAGGTGGTAAATGGGAGAGCAGATATTCCGGATAGCATAGTTTCTATTACTACACTAAAGGCTCCCAGCTGTAGTCCTATTACTGAAGCCAGTATGGAGCCTGCAAATATTCTCCCTGTGGAAAGTTTTTTTCCTGCAATTTTCTTATATATTAATGGATAAGCAACAAAACAAGCATAAAAGCCCATATTGAATATATTGCACCCTAGTGCTAGCAACCCTCCATCTGCAAAGAAGAGTGCCTGTATCAATAGTATGGAGGTCATACACAGGAAGGCAGCATAAGGTCCTAAAAGTATGGATAGAAGCAGTGCTCCTCCAATGTGTCCGCTGGAGCCTGTACCAGGTATGGTGAAATTTATCATCTGAGCCGTAAATACAAAAGCCCCCATAACTCCCATAAGAGGTATTTTCTTATCATCAAAATCCTTTTGAATTCCTTTAGCTGAATATGCATTTATTCCTGCAGTAACTGCCAGCATGGTTCCCCCTACTGCAGTTGATATTAAAGCATCTGCCATGTGCATAGTAAAACATCTCCTTCAAAAAATTACCCAAGGAGGGCATATAATATACTACCCTTCTTGGGCATGATTCTCAAAGGTTACTTCAGAACACTTCTTATAGGCCTTCATGACCTATGTTTTTATTTTATCATGAAAAACCTTAGAAAGTAAAGTCATCATCAGTATTGAAAGCTTTATATTTATTTAACTTGTGGGTTTTGAAGCCGTATCCTCCTCAGGAACATTTTTACTGATAGCATACTGGTTTCTCCCATTACGTTTCGCATCGTAAAGAGCGGTGTCTGCCTTACGGAATACTTCCTCAAAGCTTGTGTTATCTCCTATAACTCCCACAATCCCTATGCTACAGCGTATAGGAACATCACTTCTTACTTGAATGGAAGACACCTGTTCGATTATCTGGGAAGCCTTTTTCTCCACATGCTTTATTCCACCTGCCGACTGCATATACACAATAAATTCATCCCCTCCGAAGCGTGCAACCACATCCTCTCTTCGGAATATATCAGTAAGTATCATGCCTATCTTCCTAAGCACCTTATCTGCATCAAAATGTCCTATGGTATCGTTTACCTTCTTAAACTCATCCACATCCATAAAGAGCATGGCATCAAACCTATCCACTGGCTTTTCCTTTAGTGCAGTCTCAATGATGCTCCTAGCATAGTCCTTATTACGTATTCCTGTCACCCCATCCAGCTGTGCCTTTTCCCGTATTAAGTCCTGGGATATTATTATGTCATTTATATCGTCAACTCTTCCCACAACACGGTATATTTCTCCTTCCTCGTCAGCTATGCTGACATACCTGGCCCTATACCAGCGGAAGCCATCTCCATAATAATCAGCCTGAAAATCAAAGCTGCCTTCTCCGGTAGCAGAGGATGCACTTCTTAGTGCTGCAATAAAGCTCTCCTTACTGGCAGGTGCCACCCTCCCATATTCATTAAAGGTAGCCTGGTATTGCCTCATTACCTCCTCAGTAAAGCCTTTGCCTGGAATTGTGAGGGATACACACATCATATCCTCCTTAGGAGAATAATCAAATGTTATAACCTTTTCTGATTCACTGAGTATACGGTAGCGTTCAGCCTGCCATGCTTCCCTTTTTTCTTTTTCTACTTCCTCTGTAATATCCGATAGAACAGCATAGCATATAGGATAAGCTACATTCTTTCTATCCAGTCTACAAGCCATACGCAGATAGAACCAGCTGCCATCCTTCTTTTGTGCATGGAGTTTCTTTATTACATACTGTTTTTCATCGTTAATATTATTTATGCCATCCAAAAGGCTTTCTGCTAAATCTGGTATAAAGTAAACATCCTGCTTATTAGCAATACATAAGTCGTATTCCTCTCTGGTAAATCCAAACATCTCACAGGCTTTATTGCTTAAGAATATAGGATATAGCTTATCCCTGATTTCATATATGGCTACACCCGTAGGTATATTATCTATAATCATACTCAGCCTATGGCTGACCTCCTCAAGCTGCAGCTTTGCCCTCACCTCCTCGTCTACATCAGTGAGAGTTCCTATGGTTCTTATGAGATTTCCTTTACTATCATGAATGAAGGTTCCCGCCATCTTTGTCCAGCGGAAGCTGCCGTTGGTCATCTTAACCCTTAGGACCACTTCCTTACAGGATGCTCCCTCTTCCCGTGCCTTGATAAACTCATCCAGAACATGATAATCATCCGGGTATACAAGGCTGTAGTTTCCATCACCTGCTGTCAGCCTTTCTTCACCATGACGGCTGGTTTCATATCTCTTGTATGCTTCTGAGAAATAAACTGCTCCCGTAATATGGTTTATTTCTATTACAGCAGCTCTTGTCTGATCTGTTACAATACGGTACCGATCCTGTTCCTCCGCCTTGGCCTGGAGCACAAGAACCTCTTTTTCCAGTTCTATGGCCTTCTTTTGATTGGTAATATCCTTGTTGCAGCAAAGGTATCTTCCACCATCCATCTGTAAAAGTGTACATGAATTCCACCTATTGGAACCCCCATCAATATTAAGCCTATACTCGATTACAGGGGATATCCCTTTAGCAAATTCCTTTGTTATTATATTTATGTCTAAAAAGTCTTTTAGTGTCTTCCTATCATCCTTGAATACATATTTGTTTATCCACATTACCCAGGATTCCTTAAAGTCATTCTGTTTAAGACTTTGGCTTAAGCGAGAATTTCTAGATAAAAGAACCTTAAATGTATTATGGTAAAAATCTATCTCGAGTATTTCATCAAATAAGGAAAAGAGCGTACTGGTATAACGATTTAAATCTCTTTCATATTCTATACGTCTCTTTTCTTCTGAATCCTGGTAGAAGCTTCGTGCATCAGTACCAGATACAATAACAGCCTTTTCCCCATGCCAGTTATTCCACGATGCCTGCATTATGAACCTTCTGCCTCCAACACTGACCTCCATTGGAATGGACACGCCTAGCTCCTTCAGCTTCTCTACAGGACAGCAGGTACATACAGCCCCTCTGTTCATAATAGTCTTATAGCATTCAAGCTCAGTAACTACTCCTCCAACATTATTAACAGCCTCGTTTGAGTATAAAACCTTGCCTGTATCAGGGTTTATAACATATATATAAGCAGGGCTGCTATTCATAGCCTTAAGGATTTCCTCCGAAGACTCATCCATTTGTTTTATACCATCACCAAACAGGAAGGAGCCTATAACCTGGGATATTATTTTTAAGGTATGGATCTGGGTAGCAGTCCATTGTCTGTTTTCCCTGCACTCATCAAAGCCTACAAATCCATGGAAGACACCGTTTTTCATTATTGCACACTGGACTATTGATTTTATATCCTGTAGCTCCAGTATCCCCCTAAGCCATTCAGGCAGGGTTGAAATATCAGAACAGGACAGTACCCCCTCATCCTTAAACATACCTATATACATATCTCTCATTCCCTCAGGATATGTATAGTTATGCAGATTGTTTATTTGTGGAGCGGTGCCCTCACTGCACCATTCAAAGGTATTGGAGCAATGGATTCCATCACCCTTCTCCTCTATAATATAAACACGGCTTACATCAAGCTGTCTTCCTACCACCTCCAGCACTGTCTGTACTGCCACATCAGTATCCGAGCCACTTTCAATAATCTTAAGCACATCTTCTGTCATATCATGCTGGTAGGGTATGTTCATATAGTCAAAACCGGTTATTTTATTAAGCTTTTCTGTCAGGAGCCTCTTTTGCTGCTCGTTCTCCACCTTTGAAACCTGTCCTATAACCCTATAGACAATTCCATCAATATCTGCAATGGAGACTATCTGTGCACGGCAAAGGCAGAAGCCATTTCCAAAACGGTTTGAGCGGTACTCTATAATCCTCTGACTTGGCTCCTTTAAAGCCTCTATAAAACAGTCACGTATACGTTCACGGTCTCCAATGCTTATGGTTTCATTTTCCATAATATTTTCCACATATCCCAGGGTCTTTTCCACGACTACCATTCCATCCGGATTTTTTCTTCGAACCTTAAGTGTGTCGTCCCATGGGTCATAGTCATATACAAGTATTCCAGTACTATCAATAAATATACGGTTCCTCTCATCCTCTGCACGGCGCTCTTTCACAAGAAGCTGAAGAGTCTTATTCTCTTGGGCAAGCTGCTCTGCCTTTTTCTGGTCTGTTATATCTCTAAAGCAGGTTAAGTACACAGCCCCTTCCACATGTATAGCCGTAGATGAAGCCCAGCACTCCTGTCCATCTGAATGTATATAACGATATTCAAGAGATATAGGCATCTCTTCCGTACACTTCTTAAATGAACCATAATACTCCAGGAACTTTTTCCTATCATCCGGATATACCATGCGGTCACACAAAAGCTGTATCTGAGTGTTAAAGGGTATTGTTTTTCCTATAGAGGACGGATCCTCATGATTTGATGCCCTAAGTGTAATTGTGTTATCGTTAATATTAACCTCATGTACCTCGTCGTAAACGCTAAAAAGGGCATCGCATAAGCGCTTAAGATCCTCATGCTTCTGTTCAGTAATATCGGTAAAGATAACCTGCATTACTTCTTCATTATCGGTATAGACAGTCTTCTGAAAAACATATCTTATCCACCTAATGCTTCCATCAGGCAGAAAAACACGACACTCACAGTCCTGCCGTTCATTGCTTCCCGGTGCGCATACCCTTTCAATAGTCTCGTGCAGCACCAGGAAATCATCCGGATGCACATTCCTAAATTTACTGCGGCCTCTTACGGACTCCATATACTGTTGTCTGCTGCTATATCCATAAATTTTCCAGGTCATATCGTTAAGCCCTAGAAGCTCCCTGAATCCAAACCTCCCACATTTTGTAGTAAATTGCATAATGCCACAAGGTAAGGTGTCGTATAACCATTTTAGGAATAATCTTTGCTTCTGTAGCTCCGATGCCTGTTTGATAGCATTTTTCTCATCCTGCACAAGCGAATCTATGTCTATGAGTATTCCACTGGCATAGGTAATGCTTTTACTGCGTTTTACTATTCTCCCTACAAATCTTACCCAGCGCCAGCTTCCATCCTTACATATATGCCTGTAGGTGGTTTCGAGCATACCGCCTTCCTCTGACATTACTGTGTTTATCTTAAAGCTTATATTCTCAAGGTCATCTGGATGAACGGCTGACATAGGTGAATCGCAGAACAACCTTTCGTATTCCTCATGGTTATATCCAAACATTAATGCTGTCATATCATTAAAAAAAACAACTTTTATGCCCTCTGTAATTTCAAAGTCCAGTATCCCACCAGATACGCTGCCCATAATTTTTGTAAGCTGAGTACTAATCTGAGTATCTTGATTAAGTAACCTTATCTGAGGTGTTATGTTATCCACAGCCCCATAAAGTATATCTTCCCAGATACTCTTTGGTGGCTGCATGCTTGCACTACACCTTAGAATTATATTGTTTACCCTATGGAAAGCAACCATTGTATCAAAAGGCTTTATAAGTATATCCTCTGCCCCGTGAGTCAAGGCCTTCCGCTGATAATCTAAATCATTGCTATCAGCACATACCACCACAGGTATATGCTTAAGCATACCATTTTGCTTTATGAAGTCTAAAACACCAAAGTCCTCAGAATCATGGGTGTGTGAGTTTAATATTACAGCTGACACATCCTTCAGGTTACTAAGCTGTTCCATAGCCCCAGTCTCATCCTCTGCCTCATATATAAGGAATTCATCTGAAAAAACATTTGCAATCATAGCCCTGTCATAAGGTGAATTATCTACAATTAATACCCCCAGCCTGCTTTGGTTTTTTAACATATCTATCCCCCCACTCCATTTGTTATACTCTCTTTCCTTTCTGTTATTGAGTCATTACGTAATTACAATCATCCGCTGGAACGGATATTCTATGTAAAATTCTGCTTATAGTACTCTAGTTTATGTGATTCCTTCAAGTTATAAAAAGGCGCCTACCATATAAATCAGTAGACGCATCTTATACCCATAGCTGCCACGTTATTAAATTCATTTAATCTCTGTAGAAATAGCTTAGGTAATAATAAAAACTTAATATTTATCAAATTAAATTGTACAAATTATAACATTTATTTTCCCATTTTACAAGATATATTGTAAATTAAATGTTACATTTACAAATATAACATGAAAATTGTATAATATCACCTGAATATATGTACACTTTTCTATTTTAGTTATAGCTAAAGAGTTTCATAACTAAAAAGCCAAGGAACAGTCCTTGGCTTTTTAGTGAATTAATATGGCTGGAAATCCACTATTTTAGGTACAAATCTGCCGTTCTCATAGCTATATTCAAGCACGAATTGTCCTAGTATTGAGTTTGGGCTTATCTGGGCCGATACTCCTGATGCCAGTTTGTTATTCTTTACAGAAAAGGTTACCTGACTGCCATATTGTAGGTTCCTTAATGCCTCCTCAGGACTTAATATACCAGCAGCAGGCTTTACCCTGAATTCCTTATCTCCTGTCCTGAATATAACATCTTGATCTACTATACTGGTCTTAACATTAGCCCTCACTACCTCCACCGGGTTATCCACTTGTATCTCATTAAGAGCTTTATCAATTACATGCACCTGGCTTTCATAAGCGCCTGTTCCAAAGGCCGTAACAAAGACCATTATTACCTGGTCTTTTCCAGACTCTGATATATCCTGCACTATAAGTATAGGATCCCTTTCAGATGCCTTCCAGTTAAAGGTTTTTTCACCGTTAGGGGTTTTAACCAATACCTGATTATAGTAAGGAAGGTTATCAATGACCTTTCCATATACATAGACTCCCTTGCCTTCACTTCCTACTATAAGCTTATAGCCTGCTGGTACTTGAGGCGGTACATTCTTGCCTCCTTTTCCAAATGGCATTACAAATGCTGACAGCATGATTGCAAGCATCATGCATGAAATTGCAGACATTACTTTCTTCATCTTTTCACCACCTTAAAGCTTTGTATATTATATAGATTTTCCAATATGACATACAATATTCCTAGTGCCAAGTGAAATGATAACAGCGGTAAATAAAGACTATTAGCATTCCATGATATAATAATTCATAATTTTACTTGTTGTAACTAATTGTCATAAATGGTAATATATCCTTGACTATAATATCAGTATGTATATACATTTATTTGAAAGCACAAGTAACATGCATCCCTTTATTATCCTTAAAGGAGGAGTATTGTATGAGAAAAAGCCATGCTTTTATTATTATATTAGAGATTATTTTTTGCTCAGTGCTTCTCTCATCCTGTAAGCTAAAGGGGCTAATTAATACACTTCCTAAGCTACCTTATGACTCACCAAATTCATCTGCTAATCAAGAGAGTAAACCTTCATCTGATGCTGAAGGTTCTCCTTCTCCTACCGGACATACTATAGAAATCACTCCTACACCATCCATAGCATCTTCTTCCAATAAGATAACCTTGTCCTTTGTGGGAGACTGTGTTTTAGGAAACATAAACGAAGAGGATAATCCTTCATATTTTCCGAATGTTTATAAAGCCCAGGGAAGCTACACCTATCCTTTCGACCTGGTAAAGGACGTATTTAAAAATGATGACCTTACCATCGCAAACTGTGAAGGTACCTTTACAGACAGTACAGTACAGAGTACAAAAAAATGGAGGTTCAGGGGTCCTAAGGAATATGCAGGTATATTTGCTGCCTCCTCGGTAGAAGCCGTATCCGTATGTAATAACCATGTTCCCTATGACTATTTATCTAAGGGCTATGAGGACACCAAAAAAAATCTTATTGGTGCAGGTACAGGTATATTCCATACAAAAGCACCTTTTATTACAGAAGTAAAAGGCACACAGGTAGTCGTAATAGGAGACGACTCTACCTCCATGGGAACGTCTGGTGTAATGGAAAGGGTAATATCAGAAATAAGGAAATATAAGAAAAAGGACAATATGGTTATAGTAGATATGCACTGGGGTACTGAATACCAGGAGCTGCCAACCCAGTGGCAACAGGAAGCTGGCCGTGCCTTTATTGACACCGGTGCAGATTTAGTAGTAGGACAACATCCCCATATACTTCAGGGAATAGAGCTTTATAATGGAAAGTATATTGTCTACAGCCTGGGGAATTTTGCATTTGGAGGCAATGACCAGTGCAAATATCCAGAAACCTTTATATTCAGGATTTCCTTTGACACTGAGGGTGGCACTGCAGAAGCCTGTATAGTACCATGTTACATGACCTCCACCAGAGAAAAGGACAGTGTGTGTATAATGAAAAACAACTACCAGCCCCAGATAGTAGAAGGAGATGAAGCAAACCAGGTAATGAAGCTTTTACTAAAGAGAAGCTCTCCTCTTAAGCACGGTATAAAAGAAATGGATGTCTATAAAAATTAAGACATCCATGCTAAAGGTCCCTTATTTCCTCAATTCATCGTACTTTTCATAAAAGAAGCTTTTATGCCACTGGCTTTCATGAAGCTGGCTCAGATGCTTAAGTCCCATTGCCCCGTACTGTCTTATAAGCCCATTAAAGTTTATCATTATGCTAGCCTTAAGCTCATACCTCTGGCCGCCAACCTCATGGTATACCACTGAGCTGCATACCACCTTAGGCTTCCACGCAGCTCTTGCACCATAATAGTAAAAGTACCCTATAAGCAGACTGTCATCCTCAAAGCACTGCATACCCTTCATGAAGGAGGTATCATAGCCGCCTACTGCTCTCAATATTGAAGCTTTATGGATACAGGGGTGGTTAAAGCCATTTATAACATCGTCTGATTTGAGCCCCCCGAGCATATTCTGAAGCTGTCCAATCTCCTGTGGGATTTCTCCCTTCACCCACCTGTCAAGATATTTCATGTAGCCTTGTTTATCAACAATAGCACAGCAGGCCATAGGCTCATCGTTTCCCTCCAGAAATTCTATGAGAGGCCTTTCCCAATCCTTAGTGAAAACCATATCTATGTGAAGCTCACTTATATATTTTGCTTCAGGGAAAAAGCTCCATACAAATTCAAAGCACCTCTGCCTTCCTTGGACTATTCCTACGTTTTTCCCATCGCCTATAACCACAAAATTCAGCTTAAACTCTTTAAGGTATGCCTTCAGCTGTTCATTAGATAATCTTCCCTGATTGTAAACAACCACTGTCTTATAACATGAATCCTCCAAGGATTTAAGGCATTTGAACGCCTTGTCCATATGCTCCTTCTCATTCTCTGCGGATGCCATAAACAGCAGAGTATGAATAAGGCTGATGTTCTCTCCACCTTCTGTTGAGCAAAGCAATCCCTCATTTTTAATCCTTTCAGCCTCAAGCTTTCCTAGAATTATATACACATTATTTTTTAACCTTGCATCTTCAGGGCTTAGCTTCAATGCCTCCTGAGCATGATAAAGGGAATCTTCGTATAAGCCCAGCTGATAGGCTGCAATTGCTGCATAATCATGGGGTGTATAATCCCATGCATAACCCATGTTAACATAATTTCCTGACTTTTGCTTTATTTTTAAAGCCTCCTCTGCCATAAACAGACACAAGGGCCAGTTTTCAGTTTCATAAGCCATTTTGGCACATTCTACATAAGGCTCCCTCATATACGGCACTTCGCCAATAGCCCTCATATACCACCTATAAGACTCCCCCTCGTCCTTGAGCCTGTGGTACGAGTCAGCTATCCACCGCATGGCAGCACACCTTTCCTCAGGCCATGTGGCATCCTTAAGCTTCAGATAATTCTTCAAAGTGCTTATGCATTCATTCCACTGCCCTGCATACATATACTCCCTTCCTAAGTAGTAATTCATCCTGTCGTTTTCAGGTTCCTCTACTACAGCCATATCCAAAAGGGGAAGATATGACCCTCTGGATTTATTAGAATCTGGATAGTGGTTCAGCACCATTCCCTCAACAAAAATAATCTTCTGGGGCTCACTTCCCATGTAGACAAGGTATTCATGTATGGGACATTTCCATCTGTAGTCATGCCTTGAATGGACCTTAAAGTAGGTGAACTGTACATCAGGGGTTCCATCCTCATGAAGGCTCCAGTTGAATGTATACCTGGCCATCTTAACGTCCTTATCCCATGCCTTCTCCAGCTTATCACGCCATCCAGCTTCAAATATCTCATCCAAGTCTGTACATACACATATATCTGTGTCCTCGGGAACGTTATCCAGTGACAGATTCCTTGCCACATCAAACCTCCAGGGCTTTACCTCCTGTTCATACACAATTGCTCCCCTGCTTCTCAGATTTTCCACCGTGTTATCAGTTGAACCAGTGTCAGTTACAACCACAATGTCTGCCTCATCCATAGAATCCATCCATCTGTCAACAAACCGCTCCTCATTTTTACATATGGCATATACGCATATTTTAAATCTTCCCATAAGATCACCCCTGATGATTAAACTTCCCTCTTATAAGCTCTGAGTTGTTTTTAAGCCTTTCATCCCCAGGCTCCATAGAGACGGCTATATCTGCATATTCTATTGCCTTATCTCCCATACCAATCCAATAACATGCTATAGCCCCCAGATCATAAAGGTGATAATCCCATGCATCAGGCTCCATAAGATAGCTTCCTGTTTGTTTTCTTATCCTAAGGGCACTTTCAACCATACAGTAAACCAGAAGCCAATCATTATGCTCATACCCGAATCTTGCCATATGGAGATAGGGCTCTCTTACTTCAGGGCACTCAGCAATAGCCTTATATAAGAATCTCTTTGTCTGCTGAATATCACCCTTTGCCTTGTATGCCTCAGCCATGAACCTGTATGATGCGCTCCTTTCCTCATCCCACTGAGCAGAGGGCAGCTTTAAATGCATTTCCAGTGTAGCTATACACTCATCATACTTCCCGTAATACATGTATTCTCTTCCCAGCCAGAACATATTTCTGTCATCCTGGGGATTTTCCTCCGTTGCCAGCTCTAAAAGAGGAAGGTAGCTGCTTCTTGGCTTTGATGTATCAGGATAATGGTTCAGCACCATTCCTTTTACCCATGTTACTTTTTCAGGTTCTGTTCCCGTGTACTCTAAAACCTCATGGACTGGGTGTACCCATTTGAAGTCCTTACGCCTGTGTATCTTTTCCATAGGATATTGCTTGTTGGGAGTACCATCTGAATTATAGCTCCAGGTAAACATATACCGTGCTCTTGTGCATTCAGGAGTCCATGTGCTCTCCAGTTTCTCCCTCCAGCCCTTTTCAAAGACCTCGTCAAGGTCGTTGGACACGCATATATCTACATCCTCAGGTACATGGCTTAGTGCACGGTTTCTTGCTTCATCAAATCTCCAGGGTGATATTATATCTACATATACCTTAGCACCTCTTGCTTTCAGCTTTTCGATGGTACCATCCTCTGAACCTGTATCTGTGACTATTACCTCGTCAGCCTCGCCCACTGTATCCATCCATCTGTCCACAAACCTCTCCTCGTTTTTACTTATGGCATAAACGCATATATTATACCTTCCCATACTGAAGCCTCCTGTTATAAACCATGAGATAAGGGGGCTGCTCCAGAACTCTGGAGCAGCACTTCCTAATCAACGTGTAATATATTCATAGACCTTGCATAGGCTTGTGCAGTTGTAAGGTTACTAGATCCTGTAACTGAAATTCTTACGGTGTAGGTTGCTGTACCGGAAGTAGGCAAAGTATCAATCCATGTTAATGCGATAACCTCATCTATAGGCAATGTCTCTTTATCAGTATCATAAAACAGCTTTTTAATATCCTGTTCTACTAGAAGAGTTGCTCCCCTATATAAAGAATAAGTTATTACATAGTTGGCATAATTTACATTTGTCATAGTAAAAGTAATCTTTACGTTTACAGTACTATCTATCTTAAAGGTATCACCTGCTTCTCCAGCTACCGCTGCTGTTAACACCGTAGTGGCAGATGAGCTAAGCGCTACAGGAGATGCTGCCTGACTCGACTCATTATAAGCAGCCAATTTGCATTTGGGTCCGGTTGGTCCTGTGGCTCCTCTTGGCCCTGTTGGTCCCGTTGGTCCTGTGGGTCCTGTGGCTCCTCTTGGTCCGGTCGGTCCTGTCGGTCCGGTTGGTCCTGTGGCTCCTCTTGGTCCTGTCGGTCCTGTCGGTCCGGTTGGTCCTGTTGGCCCTGTTACCCTTGGAACTGGGCGACATGAGTCGAAACTACCCTTTGGACATGTAGGACGCATTGAGCCAGGGCGCATATTTCTACCTGTCCCATCTATCGAATTTGCTCCATTTACCCCTACCATTTTAAAATCTCCAAAAGGATTTCCTAATCCTTCATTATTCACCATAAACATCACCCTTAAGCTTACTATTTATTATTGTATCTATATTAGTCATCTCTTCCATCCAAATATATGAATTTCATATGCTTTTCTCCATATATCATATTCCTTATGTACTATCAGTGTGATTTTCTGTAATAAAGTTACCAATTAAATTTAATTTTTACTGTCATATATTGCGAAATGCTGTATACTCTAATTAATAGATGCCTGTTTATATAGCGACATATCCATTATTTTATGGAAAGGGGTATTACAGATGAAATCCGACTTTTATTTTGAGTCTAGTGATAACAAGAACAAAATCCATGGGGTCATATGGAAACCTGAGGGTGAAATCAAGGCTATACTCCAGATAGCCCATGGCATGGCTGAATACATTGAACGCTATGATGACTTTGCAGGCTTTCTCAATGCACATGGAATACTTGTGGCTGGAAACGACCATCTGGGACATGGATACTCTGCCCCTTCGAAGAAAGAGTTCGGATACTTTACAGAAAAGGACGGAAATGGCTGCTTAATTGAGGACCTTCACCATGTAACACAGAAGGTTAAGAAGGATAATCCCGGAGTCCCATATTTTCTTTTAGGACATAGTATGGGCTCATTTTACTGTAGACAGTACATATGTAAGTTTGGAGGGGAGCTTTCCGGAGCCATAGTAATGGGCACAGCCTTCCAACCCCGTGCAGCCGCTTCGGCGGGCAAGGCCATGTGCAAGGCCATTGCATTATTTAAGGGCTGGCATTATAGAAGCCCTCTCATTAATAGCATGGCCTTTGGAAGCTATAATAAAGCCTTCCAGCCTGCAAGAACCCCCAATGACTGGCTATCAAGAGATGAAAAAAATGTGGATAAATACAATGCAGATGACAAATGCGGCTTTATATTTACCCTTAACGGCTACTATAATATGTTCCACGGATTAACACGCCTATGTGATGATAGTCTTATTAAAAAGGTACCTGTAGGCCTGCCCATACTTGTAACCTCAGGAGGAAATGACCCTGTAGGCAACTTTGGAAAGGGCGTTACTGCAGTTTATGAACAGTATAAAAAACTTGGTATAAAGGATCTGTCTATTAAGCTGTATCCTGGCGCAAGACATGAAATATTTAATGAGATAAACAAGGAAGAGGTATATGAAGATATACTCCACTGGCTGGAGAAGCATATAAACGGATAGAATAGCTTAAAAGGCCTCCCCTGAAGGGGAAGCCTTTTATATGTTATTTAGTTATTTTCTTTCATAGCCTTTGCGGAAAATGGAATATCGCCTACTCCATTAAGAATAAGCCTCGGCCTGTATGGGAACTGCAGGCAGTCCTCCCTTGTGGTTACTCCGGAAAGCACCAGCACTGTGTCCAGTCCAGACTCAATTCCCGCTATAATATCGGTATCCATACGGTCTCCTATGATAGCTGCATTCTCCGAATGTACCCCCAGCAGCTTGAGGCCCGACCTCATCATCAGTGGATTTGGCTTGCCCACATAATATGCCTGTTTTCCTGTAGCCAGCTCAATTGGTGCCAGCAGTGCACGGCAGGCAGGAATAATACCATACTCTGTAGGACCAGTCAGGTCATAGTTGCTTCCAATAAGCTTAGCCCCCCCGTTAACTAGACGGATGGCTTTTGTAATCATCTCCAGATTATAACCACCTGTTTCTCCTACTACAACATAATCCGGATTCACATCGTTATAGGTAATACCCGCATCATAAAGTGCATTATGGAGTCCATGCTCACCTATAACATAAGCACTACCCCTGGGTGCCTGGCTGTTAAGAAAGTGTGCCGTTGCAAGGGCACTGGTATAGAAATGTGATTCATCAACATCGAGGCCCATGCGGTCCAGCTTCTGTTGAAGTTCCTTTGGAGTATATTGGCTGGAGTTTGTCAGGAAAAGGTACCTCTTTCCGCTTTCCTTCAGCCAGTCCAAAAACTCCTTTACCCCTGGCAGCAGTCTGTTTCCATGATATATAACTCCATCCATATCACATATAAAGCCCTGTTTTTCCAATAGCTGTTTCATTATCATCCCCCTATTTCTATATAAAATTATATATTAAACATTAAAAGAAAAGCTATACTTTACCCTTATATTGTATTAGTTTTCCAGTATATTATAGCAAAACATTATGTTAAGATACTAGACACTGCTACATAAAATTTATTTAAAGAATAGTTTGCAATAAAGCAATATCTGCTCTTAACAACTATAAAAAACAGACTGCTCAGGTCATTATACTTACACATTGAAGTTGTATCATTATTATCCATTAACGAATATAATGTACTGCCCCACGAGGGATTTACAAAATTCGGGAGTGATAATAATTGGGAATAACATCCTATAATAAAACAGTAGATACAGACAGCATAAGCTGCAACGGAACAGTTAAGGTAACTCTTGCACTTACTGCTTCACCGGATATAACATCCAATCCCGTAGATATAGTTCTCGTTCTGGACCGTTCAGGCAGCATGGCGGGAAGTCCCATTGCCAATTTAAAGAATGGTGCAAAAAAATTCATTGATATAATCTATGAAGCAACAACTACAAATCACGACGGAAATATAGGGTCTGGAAGCCGTATTGGCATTGTAAGCTTTGCAGACGTGGCAACACAGGACACAGGCCTTATAACTTCTGTTGCATCATTAGATGCAACAGTGAATGCACTCTCTGCTGGTGGTAATACAAACCACGGAGATGCTTTTACAAAAGCAATAAATCTTTTTGATCCATCCTCCTCCAACAATAAAGTAATAGTAATGTTTACTGATGGAGAAACCACCACTGGTCCTGATCCCTCACCTATAGCTGCAGCAGCCAGAGCCCAGGGAATAACCATATTTGTCATAGGCCTTGTAGGGTCTACAGGCATAGATGAGGATGCCCTTAGGGATTGGGCAACAGACCCTGACTCTACCCATGTAGCAATCACACCTAACGATGAGGAGCTAGAAAATCTATTCGAGAACCTGGCAGAAAACATTTC
>JAEZLD010000189.1 GCA_023415335.1 Bacillota bacterium
AGGATGGCTGTAAGATTGGGAAAAGGCCCTGCCATAAAGGTAATGGACAGAGGCATGATATGCCATCCTGAAATGAAGCGCTATCTTGCAGACAAGGCGGCAGAACATGGCATAGCATATCAGTATGAGGTGCTTGAGGCAGGCTCAACAGATGGCGCAGAAATACACATTTCCAGGTCCGGTGTTCCAACCGGAGCAGTTTCCATACCAGCAAGGTACATTCATACCCCACAGGAGATGGTAGACATGGAGGATGTGGAAAAGGCCATTAAGCTGGTTGTAATAGCTTCAGAGGAATATAAAAATAATTAGCAAATAAGTCATAGCCTCCATATTCTATACTAGGTTATTTTAAAGAAAGTTTAGTATAGTTTATGGAGGCGTTTTTTTGTGAAGGCTGACGGGGTATTTGAAGGCGGAGGAGTAAAGGGAATAGGACTTGTGGGAGCTGTATGCCGGTTGGAGGAAGAGGGATATACATGGAGAAGACTAGCTGGAACCTCTGCAGGGGCAATAATTGCCGCCCTCCTGGCTGCAGGGTACAAGGGCACTGAGCTTAGGGAAATTGTACTAAACCTTGATTACAGAAGCTTTCAGGATAAGGACTCCTTGCAGAAGGTTCCATTGCTAGGCAAGGCTCTGGGGCTGCTTGTAGAAAAAGGAATGTACAGTGGCGATAGCTTTGAGGAATGGATGAGGGGGGTGCTGAATAAGAAGGGCAAGGTAAGATTTAAAGATATTTCTATAAATGGACAATCGCCTCTTAAGGTAATAGCATCTGATATTACTCGGAAAAACATGCTTATACTTCCAGATGAGCTGAAGGGCTATGGAATAGACCCTATGGAGTTTGACATTGCCAGGGCCATAAGAATGAGTATGAGCATACCGTTTTATTTCAAGCCCATAAAACTGTACTGGAAAGGGAAGGTGAGCTATATAGTAGATGGAGGGATACTAAGTGATTTTCCTGTATGGCTTTTTGATAATGATAAACTTCCAGACTATCCTGTCTTTGGACTAAGGCTGGTTGCGCCTGTGCAAGGCAGGACAATTGTAGGTAAAAATGATTTTTTCTCATATCTTATTGATGTTGTAAGAACCATACTGGATGAGGACGATTCGAAATATATAAGTAATAAAACGCTGGTAAGGACCATACCTATTCCTTGCGGAGATGTAAGTTCTACGGAATTTAATATATCCAGGGAAAAAAGTCAGCAAATGTTCGAAAGGGGATATAATGCTGCAGATGATTTCCTATCCAGATGGAGCTTTAAGGAATATGTAAAAAGATACAGGGAGACTAATCCACCCTCCAGACTTGAGACATTGTGGAGAGATTAAGAGTTATTAAAGTACGAAAAAAGGCTTAATGTCTGGTAAATAAAAGTTGGTAGACAAGCAGTTTATTTTGTATATAATAGAAGGAGATACAGTAGAAGACGCTTATGCTTAAGATAAGGGGTGACAAATATGTGGAGGTACATGGCAGCATATGTGGTTATAATAAATACTATAGCTTTTGTGGTTATGCATCATGATAAAAAACAAGCTAGGAAGCACAAAAGACGGGTTCCTGAAAAAACTCTTTTTATGCTGGCTATAGTGTATGGAAGCCTTGGAATATTCTTAGGAATGTATGTCTTCAGGCATAAAACCAAGCATGCATCCTTTGTATACGGAATTCCTTCAATCATATTCATACAGCTGTTTTTAGTATTGTATCTTTTTAAAAGGGTGTTTATATAATTAAGTCATGGAAATTAGTACATAGGAGGGTATATTGAGATGAAAGATATAACTATCGATTATTCAAGAGTACTGAGCCATATAAGCAAAGAGGATGTGGAAAATCTTAAGAAGGAGGCAGCCTGTGCACAGGCAACTGTAGAAAAGGGTACAGGAGAGGGCAGCGACTTTCTTGGGTGGGTAAAGCTTCCTTATGACTATGACAAAGAAGAATTTGGAAGAATAAAGAATGCAGCAGATAAAATAAAAAGTGATTCTGATGTTCTTGTGGTAATAGGAATAGGAGGCTCATACTTAGGTGCAAGGGCTGCTATAGAGGCCCTTAATCATAGCTTCTATAACATACTGCCAAAGGGAAAAAGGAGGACACCTGAAATATATTTTGCAGGCAACAATATAAGCTCTGTGTATTTTAATGAGCTTATGGATGTGCTTGAGGGAAAGGATGTATCTGTAAACGTAATATCCAAATCCGGTACTACCACTGAGCCTGCCATAGCCTTCAGGTTCTTTAAGACCTTCATGGAAAAGAAGTATGGGAAGGAAGAGGCAAGGAAAAGAATCTATGCGACTACTGACAAATCTAAGGGTGCCCTTAAGAGCCTTGCAGATGAAGAGGGCTATGAAAGCTTCGTTATTCCCGATAATGTGGGAGGAAGATATTCAATACTTACCGCAGTTGGGCTTCTTCCTATTGCAGTAAGCGGTGTTGATATAGATGAGCTTATGAAGGGTGCACAGGATGCTGCTACCGACTACTCTTCTGATAATATGAATGAGAATGCTGCAATAACCTATGCTGCAGTAAGGAATGGGCTTTATAGGGCAGGAAAGCTTTCAGAGGTTCTGGTTAATTATGAGCCATATATGCACTATTTTTCAGAGTGGTGGAAGCAGCTTTACGGGGAAAGCGAGGGAAAGGACGGCAAGGGAATTTTTCCGGCTTCAGTGGACTTTACCACAGACCTACATTCCATGGGACAGTTTATACAGGATGGAACAAGGATGCTTTTTGAAACATTTATAAATGTGGAGGCCGTAAGGAAAGAAGAAACCATAATAAGTGATAAGGATAACATTGACGGACTTAACTTCATGGCAGGAAAGACCATGGACTACGTTAATAAAAAGGCATTGTATGGAACAGTGCTCGCCCATAACGATGGAGGGGTTCCAACTATAATAATAAATGTACCTGAAATGAATGCTTATTATTTAGGAAAGCTTATTTATATGTTTGAAAAGGCATGCGGAATAAGCGGATATATGCTTGGGGTTAACCCGTTTAACCAGCCTGGTGTAGAGGCTTATAAAAAGAACATGTTTGCTCTGCTTGGAAAGCCCGGCTATGAAGACATGAAGGGAAAGCTTGAGAGCAGGCTTAAGTAAACAAAAGAGTTAGCGATTTAATGATTATTAAGAAAAAGTTTTTATAAATTATAATTTATCACAGGATATTTTTATCCTGTGAATTTTTATTATAGTAAAAAAATGAAAATATGGTAAAATAAACAAGACGGCATAGAAATTCATCAGCAGTAGAAACTACAAAATCAGAAATTACAAAAGTGGTGGGGTGTGGTAGAAAAATGAGAAAGTTATTGTTATTGGCAGCACTTATTCTTTCAGTAAGTTTAACAGCCGGTTGTGCAAATGGTCAGAAGGCATCAGCCAAAGGAAATATACCATTTGATAAGGATGCAGTAACGTCTGTTTCGGAAACAGTGGAAGGTGTTGCGGGCTATACGCCGGAAAATAGATATGACCTGCCACAGGTTGTGAAACAGCTTCCAGATGTTAATTTGACTGCTGATGGTGCAGTAAGGCTTGCAGAGGTTGAAGGCAACCCTCAAATTGCACTATATGGAATAGGCGGAGAAACAGAAGCGAAGGTTCTTTTGCAATGGGGTGATTCCGTGCAGTGCTTTGACTGGAATTATGTCACAACAAGAATGATTAATCCTAGGATGTTTCTTGTAGATGTGGACAGTGATAATGAAATGGAGCTTGTGGTGGTTCTCTATATAGGCTCTGGAACAGGTGTATCTGTTGAACAACTACATATCATAGAATGTAAAGATGGAAATATGACAGACTTCTGCCTGCCAGACACAATATATCGTGAGAAGCTGTCCAATGGGTTTAAATTTAAAAAGTATGAGGAAAGCTATACGGTTTCTATTGGAAATCTAATGATGAATGTCCCTGGAGATGAGGAAACGCTTGAAAATTGTAGGGATAATGTTTATGTTGGCAATCAGGTTTTCTTTATATACAACCAGGAATTTGGAACGCTTCAGGCTGTATTTAAGATAGAAGTGGAGAGCAATATTCCTGGGATTCCTTTTTATCCAGGAAGCCTGTACGTAAATGTTACATGTAACGATGGAGTCTTCACATTGGAAAGGTTTGCAATACAGCAGGAATAGTTTATAAAAGAAGGTGACTGGTAAAACTTACTAGCCACCTTAATTTTATTCCTCTTCCATAACCTCTATTTCAAGATAATCGAAATCAATCTT
>JAEZLD010000196.1 GCA_023415335.1 Bacillota bacterium
ACTGCTTGTGGGCAATACCCATAGTTGACTTTCTGTGGGATATAAGCACAACAGTCTTGTCCTTGCACTCTTCTTTAATAGATTTGAGTATTATACCCTCGTTGAGGCTGTCTAGGTTGCTTGTAGGTTCATCAAGCAGCAGCATTGGTGCGTCATGGAGGAAGGCCCTGGCAATTCCAATCCTCTGCCTCTCTCCTCCTGAAAGGCTTTCTCCAAGCTCGGCTACCTTGGTATCATAGCCCTGAGGTAAAGACATTATGAAGTCGTGTATGGAGGCCTTTTTAGCCGCTTCAATCACCTGCTCACGGGTGGCATGAGGCCTTGCAATCTTAATGTTAGCCTCTATGGAATCCTTGAACAGATGGGTTTCCTGGGTTACATAGCTTTGTATGTTCCTAAGGCATGAGGTGTTGATATCCCTTATATCCTTTCCTGATATACTAATATCTCCACTGCTTCTATCCCAGAAGCGCATAAGTAGCTTTAGGAAGGTGGATTTGCCGCTTCCGCTTCTGCCTGTTATACCAAGTATCTTGTTTTGAGGGATATCTACTGTAAAATCTGACAGTATCTTCTCATCCCCATAGGAGAAGCTTATATCGCTACATGCTATTCCCCGGAAGGAGGTTTTCGATTCTCCATGCACCTCCTGAACCTGAGGCTCCTCCTCAAGTATAGCTAGCACCCTTTCTCCTGAGGCTAATGTCTGCAGCAGGTTATTAGACAGGCTGCTTAAGGCCACGGTAGGTCCAAAGGAGCTCATCATAGCAATGGTAGCAATTATAACCCCCTGTACCCCTAAATTCCCCCTGCTCCACAGGAATACGCTGACAAATAGCATTGCCACAGAAAAGCAAAGTATTGCAGTATCAGTTATGGCCTTGGTTCTAGCTTCATGGCTTTTGAGCTTCTCCTGAATGGAGTCCAGCTCTTCTGAAAGCTCAACCATTTTCTCAAGCCTGTTTCCTCCGTCATCATACTGTATGGTTTCCCTTAGTCCGCGAAGGCTGTCCAATACAAAGCTGTTAAGATTGCCGAACCTCTCCCTGTAGAGCCTTCCGTCCTCCTTACCCCTTCTAGAGTTAATCATAGGAAGTACAACTCCTACAGTAACATAGGCTATAAGTGCAAGTACTCCTAAAACAGGGCTGAAGGAGCCTATAAATATGGTCATTATCACTGAGGTTATAAATGCTATAGCAATTGGAGCTATGGTATGGGCATAAAAAACCTCCAAAAGCTCTATATCTGAGGTTATTATGGATATAAGGTTACCCTTATCCCTGCCTTCAAGCTTGGCAGGTGCCAGCTTTCTAAGGGCCTTAAAAACCTTATCCCTTATGATTGCCAGAAGTCTGAAGGCAATATAATGTCCGCTTGACTGCTCCCCATATCTGAGTACTCCTCTGAGAACTGCCATAACAGCTACAGCTGCCAATATGGTTTGAGTTCTTATTCCTGTTTCAATCCCTAGCAGATTTACAAAGGCATAGCCTCCTAGTATGGTTATGAATATGGAGCATAGGAATCCTATAACCCCCATAATTACGGTTATGGTCATTATATGCAGCAAAGGCTTTACAAGCCCAAACAGCTGTACCATTATTTTAAATCCACTTTTTCTTTCATTATGCATATATCTCCTGTGCCTCCCTTCCGTAGCCTTCAAGCTCCTGCTGTTTTAAAAACAGCCTTGAATAGTTCCCCTTCCTATCCATAAGCTGGCGGTGGGTACCCTCCTCTGTAATTACTCCATCCTCAAGCAGGTATATTCTATCCGCTGAAGCTACCTGGGAAAGCCTATGGCTTATAAACAGTATGGTCTTTTTGCCTGACATCTCCTTAAGCACCCTCATTATAGCTTCCTCACTCTCCACGTCTACATTGGAGGTAGCCTCGTCAAATATATAATATGGGCTGTCGTGCAGAAGTGCCCTTGCCAGTGCAAGCCTTTGAGCTTGTCCACCAGACAGATTGCTCCCCTTTTCCTGCAGCTGCATATCAAGGCCTCCATTTTCCTTTACAAAGACGTATAGGTTAACCTTTTTTAAGGCCAGAATAAGCTCCTTATCTGTTGCCTTGTTGTTGCCTAAAAGAAGGTTATCCCTTACAGTTCCCTTGAAAATGTAGCTGTTATGGCTTAAATAGGTAACAAGTCTCATATGGGTTTTCTCATCCATGCTTTTTATAATCTCTCCCTCAAGGCTTATTGTTCCTTCATAGCTTTTCTTAAAGCCCATAGCAAGGGCTGCAGCAGTACTTTTACCACATCCAGATTTTCCAACCAGCCCTACAAAGCCTCCCTTAGGAAGCTCAAAGGAAATATCCTTTAGTATCTTCCTGTCTCCATCATAGGAGAAATCAACGTGACTGAATATAAGACCGTTATGCTTTGTTTTCTGCTGGGATATGTTACAGAGCCCAGAGCCTGTAGTACTCTCATACACGGGTAGGTCAATGAGATTAAAAAGTTTCTCGCTGGCAGCCATTCCATTCATGGCTATGTGGAAGAAGGAGCCAAGGAGCCTTAATGGTATGAAGAACTCTGCAGCCAGCATTATTATAACAAAGCCCTGCCATAGCTCTATGGCACCGCTTTTAAATTCCGTTGCAGCTATAATTACCCCTAGTGCTGCTCCACCAAATGCAATAAGGTCCATTATGGTAACAGAGTTAAGCTGCATTGTAAGCACCTTCATGGTTATTTTCCTGAAGTGCTCCGCTTCGCGGTTCATCTCCTTATTTTTTTCCTCATCCGCCTGGAATATCTTAAGTGTAGTCATTCCCTGAAGATTCTCAAGGAAGCTGTCCCCAAGGCCTGTGTATACAGACCAATATTTGCTGAGAAGCCTCTTTGCCAGCTTCTGTATAGCTATTATGGATACTGGTATAAGGGGTACGCAGGCAAGAAGCACCGCAGCAGCCTTCATGCTTATAAAGGCCAAAACTATAAACAATGTTATTGGTGCCAGCATGCTGTAGAAAAACTGGGGCAGATACCTGCCAAAGTATATCTCCAGCTGTTCTACGCCCTCTGATGAGACCTGCACAACCTCACTGGTAGAAACCCTCTCCTTGTAGCTATTTCCAAGGCTTAGGAGCTTTTTATATATCATCTCCCTCAAGGTAGTCTTAACCTTAGAGGAGGCCTTATAGGACATTTTCCCCGCCATCAGATTGCATAGGTATCTGACTCCAATCATAAATATTATAACTATAGCGGTCCATGCCAGCTGAGGAAGGCTTATGGAACCTTCTGCTATTCTTTGTATTACGAAAGCCATTGCAAATATTGATATAATATTGGCAAGCAGAGCTATCCATTGGAAAAGCACATTTTTAGCTATATAGCTTTTAGACTCCTCCACTGTATTTATAAGCCTCTTGTTTATCATCATTCCACTGCACCTCCCGCTTTCACATTTATTGTCTTTATCCTGAAAATGAAATAATAATATTTAAACACCATAAGCCCTATGATGAATATCCTCATAGGGAGAACATTAACCGTAATTAAAGGTATCATAAGCATGGAACTAGCAAATGCTAGTAGTGCAATCTTGCTCCTTCTTGTCATCGCCCTGCTTCTCACAAAGTCATCCAGATGGTTTTTATAAAGCTTGGTTTTTGTAAACCATGTATGAAACCTCGCTGATCCCTTGGCAAAGGAGAAGGAAGCTAGCAGCAGAAATGGTGTGGTTGGCAATATTGGCAGCACTACCCCCACAAGCCCCAGCCCTGTAAATATAAATCCAAATATTATAAACATTATCCTCATTTACTATCTCCTTTGTAATATTTTTAAACGCCTTGTAGAGTGTAGTATGGATAAAGCCACCATTGCCCATGCACTCAGTTCATGAAGCACAAGGCTGATAGCCTGTCCGGTCGTGTTCAGCCGAACCTTAAACACTATATTTAATATCCCTGTAAGGACTATAGCTATAAGCACTATGTAAAATGCTCTATTATTTGAATTCTTAATTCTTTTGCGAGACAAAGCAACGTGTACAATATAGACTATAATGAAAAACATAGACAGCATTTTGTGCAGGTTCATATATATATAAGCCTCCAGCATCAGCAATGCGAGTACAACACACAGGACAATTCCCCATGCCCTTTCTCTATTTGGATTCATTAAAATTCTCCCCTCGTTTTTAAATGATAATCATTCTCAATATGATCATAGTGGTATTATAACTGCCACTATATTTTCTGTCAATATGAAACATTATTATTGAAAATTAGGTTAAATTAATAATAAATCAACCATGTATCGGCTTAATCTATAAAAAAGGAGAGTGCTTATGACAGCTTCGAAGGATAATCCCAGAAAGCCATTAAAAAGGACCAGCATAGTAATTATTATACTGCAGTGCATACTAACAGCCTTATTTATTATGATGTTCATTTATCTTAACCTTTCCCCTGTTAAATATGTAGCCCTGCTGTCAGTGGTTTTGATATTTCTTGTGGGATTGACAATACTTCTTGCAAGGTGGAATGGAGTACGTGTTATAGCCTGCATATTATCAGTAATCATATGCCTAGGCCTGGGATATGGTGTTTACCTGATGTATAGCACCTCCAGCCTTCTTGAGAGCATAACCTCCATAAACACAGAGAAGCATACCATAAACGTTTATGTAAGACATGACGACCCAGCCCTTACTATTGATGCTACAGCTGATTATACCTATGGAATACTGAGTACCCTGGACAGAAATAATACTGATGCGACCTTATATAAGATAAGCGAGCTTTTAAACACCACCCTCTCTGTCACCCCCTACACCAGCATAACTGAAATGCTGGATGGCCTGTTGAGCGGAAAATGTGACGCTATAATACTTAACGAGAACTATATTAGCATGGTGACCGAAATAGAAAGCTACAGTGATATTGAAAGCCGCATAAGAGTAATATATTCCAACATAATCGAAAGCAAGGTTATTTCCAATGATTCGGCTAAAAAGATTGTGACAGAGAACAGCTTTGTAGTCTATGTAAGCGGCATAGACACCACGGGCTCCATTTCCACAACCAGCAGGAGCGACGTAAACATACTTTTGGCAGTTAACCCTGTAGATAAAAGAATACTTCTTTTATCTACTCCAAGGGACTACTACATTCCTTTGTCCATCTCCGGAGGGGTACATGATAAGCTTACCCACGCAGGAACCTATGGCATAAACGTGTCTATGGATACACTGAAAATGCTGTATGGTACCGACATAGATTATTATGTGAGGCTGAACTTTACCAGCTTTGTTAAAATAATTGATGCCTTAGGAGGTATAAGAGCCTACTCTGACTACAGCTTCTCTACCGAAAACTATTCCTTTAAGAAGGGCTATAACAATATGAACGGTGCGCAGGCTTTGGAGTTTGCAAGGGAACGTTATTCCTTTACAGAGGGTGATAGACAAAGAGGAAAAAACCAGATGGCAGTAATACAAGGAGTTATAGAAAAGGCCACCTCCCCTGCAGTTCTAAGTAAATACAGTTCACTGCTCTCCAGTATCCAAAGCAGTGTACAGACCAATATAAGCACCGATGATGTAGGAAGCCTTGTAAAGCAGCAGCTAAATGACATGGCAAGCTGGGACATCTCCACCTACAGCGTGGATGGAACAGGCTCCTCAGAATATACCTACTCCATACCAAACCAGAGGGCTTATGTAATGATACCAGACAAAAACACTGTAAACGAGGCTAAGCTGAAGCTTAAGGAGATCATGGAATAATAAAACTCTGGGGGTGGCCCCCTCCACATATTAACAGGTGTGGGCGCCCCCAGAGCTTATGAGGTTAAGTATTCTACACCATTCCCGCCATAAGCTTTAATGCAAGTGCAACAGCCCCACACAGACACATTACCATAATGGGATTTACCTTACACCTTCTGAGCACAAGAAAGGCTATAGTAAATATTCCTGCCCCAATCCAGTTCATATAAGCTAAACCTGACTTCCCTTCGCCAAAAACCACCAGTCCTAAAACAGATATAAATGCACCAGCAATGAGTGCAACTACTGCAGGCCTTATGCTTGATAAAATGCTTTGAACACCAGCCACCCCCTTATATTTAAAATAAAAAACACCCAGCAGCGAGACTATTATACAAGAAGGCAAAATGCATCCTGCAGTTGCCACAAGTGCTCCTCCAATGCCTGCAATCCTCATTCCTACAAAGGTTGCAGAATTTATTGCAATGGGCCCTGGTGTCATCTGAGAAATGGTAATAAGATCGGTAAATTCTCTCATTGTAATCCATTTATGGATGTATACCACCTGGTTTTGTATCAGCGGCATGGCAGCATAACCTCCCCCAATGCTGAACAGTCCTATCTGTATGAAGCTTAAAAAAAGCTGTAAATATATCATTACTTCACCCTCCTGAAATAGTAGCATGCTATCTTAAGGATGCCGACTATTACAGCCCCTAGTATTATAAATATTACGTTTACGTTAAACACTATGCTGGCAATGAACGCTGACAACATAATGCCAACACTTATTATGGACTTCTCCATTAACACGTTGCTGCCCAGGCTGCAGACCACATCCAATATGACCGCTGCCACACCAGCCTGCATCCCTTTTAATATGACCGCAACATAAACATTATTAATAAATATGCCATAAAAAAATGATATTATAGACAGAATGACTATTGGCGGAATGATTGTTGCAAATACAGCAATAATCATTCCTATAAAGCCGCTAACCTTCCATCCTACAAGTATTGCTGCGTTTACAGCAATAGCCCCAGGGCAGGATTGGGCTAGAGCCGCTATATCCAGCATCTCACTTTCGTCTATCCATCCGTACTCATCCACAAACTTCTTTTTCATAAAGGTTATAATTACATACCCTCCACCAAATGTGAAGGCACTTATATACAGCATGCTTAAAAACATCTTCAAAAGAGAAGACTCCTTTGAGGACCTGGTTACATCTGTTGCCATCCAATCACCTCAATTTCATAATAGTAATTGAAGGTTCATATGTAAAATGCTATTATTTTATTAAATTCATATCAAATTTGGTATATATAGAGGTGTCATGTATGACTATCAAGCATATGGAAATTTTTATAACGGTATATGAAAATAAAAGCATAACAAAGGCAGCAGGATTTCTGCATATGACCCAGCCTGCAGTTTCAAGAGCAATTAAGGAGATAGAGGAATATTATGGCCTATGCCTTTTTGAGAGAATTAATCGAAGGATTTCACCTACAGAATGCAGCCATCAGCTTTACCACTGGGCGCTGCATTTAACCGATACCCTTTCCTCTATGGAAAGGGACTTAAGGAACTGGGATAGCTTTGGTATATTACGTGTGGGTTCAAGCATAACTATAGGAAATTCTATGCTGACTGATATAATCTGTCGTTTTAAGGAAACCCATCTTAATATTAAAGTACATGTTTCAATATCAAACAGAGCTAACCTACAAAGCAGCCTTCTGCGTAACCGGCTTGATATTGCATTAATTGAAGGAGGCTCCAGCAATCCTTCACTGCACTCTGAGGTATTCGCCAAGGATTGCCTTGTTCCCGTTCTTCCTTACAACCACCCTTTATCTCAAAAGAAGCTTGTCCGGCTGGAGGATTTAACAGAGTACGATTTTCTTGCCCGTGAACGGGGAAGCTCCATAAGAACCTATGTTGACAACTTATTTGCCATTAATAATATTACACTTGCTCCCTTGTGGGAAAGTATAAGTACGCAGGCTATAATTAAGGCTGTACATAATGGTATAGGAATTTCTATTCTACCATGTAGGCTTGTTAATAACGACATTCTTTCCGGATTCGTTTCCACCTGCAAGGTTTTAAACATGGATTTTTCATGCCAGCATCATATAGTCTGGCATAAGGACAAATTTCTAACACCCTTCATGCTTGATTTCATTAAGGAATGTAGGGGATTTATGGTTTAGGGCTTGGCAACGCTGTTATTGGCCTTCTCCTGTAAGTGTAGAAGACATTCATTTAAAAAGTTTTCCTGTACCTAATCATAGAACTCAACTACATCCTTTCCCATTTTCCGAAGACAGGCGCATATATCCCGCACCGCCTCAAGCTTTTTACCTGAATCAGCAGCAGTACCTGTATGGGCAGGATTAGTGGTCTTGCCCATGAAAAGCACCACCCTGGAGGCTTGCTTAAAAAGCAGTCTTGCCATAAGGACAGCTCCATCATCCCCATTCAGAGCCTTAGCCTCCCTGTTATATGGATCCAGATATGTATGGGCCAGCTTTTTAAGCTTCTGTATCGTTATAGCCCCCTCGGTCACCAGCTCTATCCCATGTATCCTGCTTATAGGGGGCACCTCCTGACCTATAACCTCCTCCACAAGCTCTAAATCCTTTTTCATATAGGCTGCTACCAGCTGGGCCGTGG
Organism: Bacillota bacterium; assembly: GCA_023415335.1. Classification (GTDB taxonomy): domain Bacteria; phylum Bacillota; class Clostridia; order Clostridiales; family Caloramatoraceae; genus JAEZLD01. The sequence goes on from JAEZLD010000196.1 coordinate 8,418, forward strand.
TTCCTCCGCATACTATGTGTGAGTCTCCCTCATTAAGGAACTGTGCAATATACTTATCCTGGTTTTCCCTATCCACAGGAGGTCCTATCATAAGGGATATGGTTTTAGGAGCCCTAAGCTTTATTGCAGCAATGGTGGTATCATCTCCGGGTTTTTCACCGTAAAGAGCATAACAGGCCTCTGCCAGAAGGCTGGTGATATTGGCAGCATCCATGCCAGGCTCCACCACACCGTTCAAGTATTCTATAACCTGGGGCATCTGCCAGCCATAATTCATCGCCTCTCCTGGTCCTGCATAAATGACCCCATCGCTCATAATTGCAATAGCATCCTCCTCCTTAAGGGACAGCTTCGTAACATATACCGTCTTGCCACATATTTCAGCCTTTTCCCTAATAAGCTGTCCACAATGGGTTCCTTGAATATACACAGCCTGTGGATTGTCGTACTCGTACATTACTCCAGTGCCATCATTTTTTATATTGAGCATTGTAAATGTGCAATAGTTTCTCCCTCTTTCCCTGCACACAGGGAGGGTCTCCAAAACAGTAGCCACACATTCCTCTATGGGCGCCCCCTGGTCCATCATAGTAGAGAGTATCTTAGAGGTCAGGGTGGACAATATATTAGCTTTAACTCCACTACCCATGCCATCTGCCAGCACCAGTGTGGTACTGTTACTATTTCGGATTATCTGGACTCTGTCCCCGCATAGCTCCTCTCCGTGCTTGTTCATGGTTGAGTAGCTGCTATCTATAAAATACTCCATATGGCGTTCCTCCCTTCTTCCACCGCCGACTACGGGCCTCCCCGTAGGGGCGAAAATATTCATTTAGAATGTTTTTCCGTACCCGTCTGAAGCTTTGCCATACCCCGGGAAGGCACAGAGATTATTACCATTTCCCCAAATCACAATGACCTCAACGGGATAATATTAAATCGGAGAATAGCCTGCCTATTGTTAAACAGGCTTTTCTACCTTACTTCTTCACCATTCACTATTACCTATTACCTCAAAAGGACTGCTTGCAGGCCTTTCACTCCTTCAGTGTTTCCTTCAGCTTAAGCAGTGCTACCTTGGCTTCCGCTGTTGTTTCCCCAAGGAGAGATGCGATTTCCTGGGCAATCCACATCTGTTTTTTAATAACCCCGTCTGTAACCTCAAAGGTCTTTTCCCTGACCTCCTTAAGACGCCTGTTATAGTCCTCCTCTTCGGTAATATCCTTGAATACTCCAAGCAGCAGCTTCTGACTGCTCATCACTACAATGGAAAGCTCTACATATTTATGGGTACGACTTATGAACACCTTTTTATTATAAAGGTTCTTCTCATCATTCTTTGCCAGCACGAACTCAACTATGTCTCCATAGTCATAAAAGCTGCTGCCAATGGCCACATAGCCATTTGTCCCTAAAAGTCTCTTTGCATTTTCATTTATTCCCTGTATGTGAAAATCATAGTCCATCATTACTATGCCATTAGGGGTACAGCGCATTACCTCCTCGGACATGGATTCTGCACGGCTGCGCATATAGGGTATACACATATCAACATCCGCGTAGCCATTAGCAACTGCCCAGGCTTTCTCACGACAGGATGAATAGCCACAGGCACCACAATTAAGCTCATCTTCGGGCTTTGTCTTTCCTGTCCTGGCAAGTATCTCCTCTATCTGTCTCTCAGATGGCATAAAAGCTTTAACCCTTATCCTGTCGAAGCATTTTCTAAGGTCTTCGCTTCCTACCCCAGCCTCCAGTGATGATTGGGCATACCTTCTCACCTTAGCATCAGCCTCAACCGCAGAGCCTCTTTTTATTAGAGAGCATGGCCCATTTATACAGGCATACTCACAGCAGTTGAGCTCAATAAACATACCGCTCATGCTGTCCAGGTTCTCTATTATATCTCTGCACTTGCTTATGCCCTCAGCAGCTACATAATCATAATCCGGTACAGGGCCACAGAAGGACCTTATAATCCCTCGGCTTATAGGATATATCCGGGCACTGGCTCCAGGGGCTGACTTCTCAATCTCCCCCTCTTTCTTAAAGAAAATATTATTTTCATTAAACATATCCTGCAGTTCCTCAAAGGTCAGCACTCCGTCTATTATGCCGCTTTCGTCCCCTTCTCTCTTTTTAGCAATACACGGCCCTATAAACACTATCTTCGCATCCGGGAACCTGCTCCTAAGCAGCTTTACATGAGCAAGCATGGGAGAATCAACAGGCGCCAGATATTTAAGCATCTCAGGATAGTAGGTCTGTATAAACCTGTTAACCGCAGGACATGCTGAAGATATCAGGTTCCTATAGGTACCAGATTCTAAAAACCTTTTATATTCAGAAGTAACAGCAGCAGCCCCTACTGCAGTCTCCTCACAATAGCTAAAGCCAAGCTGTAATAGTGCCTGAGACATCTGGTCAAAGGAATCAAGCTTAAAGGAGGATATGAAGGATGGAGCTATACTTGCAATAACTCTCTCTGAGGATGATAGCAGTTTTTCTATCTTGTTTGTTTCCGAATGGACTGACTTTGCATTCTGAGGGCATACGTTTATGCAATTCCCGCACAATATGCAGCGTTCAGCTATTATGCTAGCCTGGTGGTTTATAACCTGTATGGCATTTACAGGGCATTCCCTAAGGCATCTATAGCAGTCCTTGCAGCGGGCTGGTTTAAAATCTAGGTAATTCATGATTTTCCTCCTGTTAAATATATCTTCATGTATCTGGCACGAGAAAACATCCTAAATGGATGTTTTCGCCATCACATATTATATCTTCATTGAACTGGCATTGCAGCATCTATAATTTCTATTATACGACAAAAGGCGGCATAATAATATATGCCGCCTGTATAGAGAGATTATTGAGATTGTTAACTGTTTAATTAGAAATCTACCTCTGTATCGTAATAGCAGCACTTAAGCAGCTTTTCCATCTCTGCAGGGGTAATAGCCCTTGGATTAGAGCCTGTGCAGGCATCTCCTACAGCCAGCTCTGCAACCCTTGGAAGCTTTTCCATGAATTCCTTTTCATCTATTATACCGCCCTCGTAGTCCTTTATGCAGGTTGGTATGTTAAGTGCCTTATTCATTTCCTTAAGGTGCTCTATAAGTGCATTAACTGTTGGTTCAAGTCCAAGGAATGCTGCTATTTCAATATATCTCTTTGCAGCTGTTTCATCCTTTGAGTTGTACTTGATTACCTTAGGAAGGTACATTGCATTGGCACAGCCATGCACAATATGGCCACCTGAGTAAGCTGCTCCTGTCTTATGCGCCATGGAGTGGACTATTCCAAGCAATGCATTAGAGAAGGCCATCCCTGCCAGACACTGAGCATTATGCATCTTACCACGCGCATCATTATCACCATTGTAGGAGGGTATAAGATACTTTGATATCATCTTTATGGCATGAAGTGCACATGCATCAGTGTAATCACAATTGCAGGTTGACACATATGCCTCTATGGCATGTGTCATAGCATCCATTCCAGTATGAGCTGTTAGCTTCTGTGGCATGGTCTCTGCCAGGGATGGGTCAACTATTGCAACATCAGGAGTTATGTTGAAGTCTGCTAAAGGATATTTAACACCCTTATTATAATCAGTTATAACTGAAAATGCAGTAACCTCTGTTGCAGTTCCTGATGTGGATGGTATAGCACAAAATCTTGCCTTTTTCCTTAGCTTAGGGAAGTTAAATGGTATGCACAGCGATTCGAAGGTAACCTCCGGATACTCATAGAATGCCCACATTGCCTTCGCTGCGTCTATAGGTGAGCCTCCACCTATAGCTACTATCCAGTCAGGCTCAAACTCGCGCATGGCCTTTGCACCCTTCATTACTGTTTCTACTGATGGATCTGGCTCAACACCTTCAAACAGCTGAACCTCCATACCAGCTTCCTTTAGGTTTGCTATAACTTTGTCAAGGAAGCCAAAGCGCTTCATGCTGCCTCCTCCAACTACTACTATTGCCCTCTTTCCTTCAAGTGCCTTCAGTGCATCAAGAGAATTCTGCCCATGATATAAGTCTCTTGGTAAAGTAAATCTCTGCATACGCTTATCCTCCTACTATATTATAAATTTTAAATACTTTTGTTATCTTTTTCACAATTATTGTAGCACTGGCATAAATATAAAGGTAATATAATTTTGGAATATCGATATATATTTATCGATATAGTTTTATCGAATTGTTCCGGACGTGGAAAATATTAAAACCATTGGTTACATTCCTTATACCAATGGTTTTAATCAGCTTCTTCTTTTTTCTATATTGTACCTTGCTGCTTCAGATGCTGTGATAAAAGTGCCAACGACTCTGCCATGTTTTCATTCTATACTAGTATCCCCTCAGACACCTTTAGCCTAATGGGAGCAAAATTCCATATAGCCTTTATGCCACCTTCAATCATCAGGTTGCAGGCCTCCTGCGCACTCTCAGCAGGAATAGTTGTAATTCCAATATGTATATTTAGTCTTTTACAAAGGTCTCCCAGCTTATTAGTAGAAAAACTCTCTTCCCATTAATCTCTCCTCTAACCCTTGCCTCGCCACATTCAAAGGCAGCTGCTATATTAATTCCATAGCTCTGAAAGCCCTTGTTTTACGTAGAACTAATTAAAATAACATATAACCTTATTCATTCTTTAATGTCTGACCATAATAAGCATTTTTTCCGTGTTTACGTTTATAATGTTTATCTAGCAAGAACTGATCAACAGGCGGCGTATTTCTATTTATCATAAGTGTCCGATATGCTAGTTTAGCCGTTTCTTCAAGATATGCTGCATTCATCACAGCCTTTTGTGCATCGGTTGCCCAAGCAAAGATGCCATGACATGCAACTAATATTACAGGTATAGACATTATGTCACTGTTTCCCAAGGTTCCCACAATTACCTTTCCTGTGCTTTCCTCATAACAACTTTCTATTTCATCCTTAGTCAATGGTCTTGTACAAGGAATATCTCCATAAAAATAATCTGCATGTGTTGTGCCAAATGCCTGTATTGCCTGATGACACTGTGCAAATGCAGTCGCATATGGACTATGCGTATGCACCACTCCTCCTATTTCAGGATACCTCCTGTACATCACTATGTGTGTAGGTGTATCTGACGAAGGTCTAAGCTCCCCTTCAACCACTTTACCATCCATGTCTACAACAACCATATCCTCTGGCTTTAGAATTGAATACGGGACCCCGCTAGGTTTTATAACCACCAAGCCACTTTGCCTGTCAATACCACTTACATTCCCCCAGGTAAAACTGATTAATCCGAGAGTTTCCAGCATAATGTTAGCATTACAAACTTCATTTTTAAGCATCTCCAGCATTTTCTAGTCCTCCTTAATGTTCTATGAGTACTCATTACATAAAATAAAAGCCTTTATTCATCAAAATAAGTTTTAGTGCAGCAATTCATCTCAGTTCTTTTCTTCATAGTATTTTCTTAAAAGAATCCATAATACTGCGTCTATTAGAAAAAATACAGATGTTACATACAATCCTGTTTTCATGCTAAATGTATTCATCAAATAAGAAATAATAATCGGTGACAGAATCTGCCCAATTGTTTTAACCGTCATTAGAAAGCTTGTAGCAAAGCCTGTATTACGACGATTATTATTAGCTCCCTCGCTTAAGCACATTGGTATACATGAGCCGCTTGTTAATCCTACAATTGCAGATGCAATACATATCATCACAGGAATATTCGTTGCAATTGATGCTGCCCAGGCTACAGCTGATATAAGTGCCCCTAGGCATATAATCTCATAAGGCTTCAACGGTATTCTAGGAGAAAACAACCTGCTTATTGTAGCAAATACCCAGTATAGTGATAAGCAAAAGGTTGCTGTTTGTTTTTGCCCAAGGGCTAGAGTGACATATCTTATAACCCAAGTAATTACCCCGCTTTGAGCTGCAGCACCAAAGAATATGAATATAGCTATTGCAACACTGTACTTGCTTTTGAAGAATAAAAGATCTATTCCATTACTTAATCCTTTCCTAGGACTTAAATTTGCAACTACATCTTTATTTAAGTAAGTTGAAATTGCAAACTGTAAGATAAATATAAAACACATTATTGAGGCAATAAAATATATAGTTCTCCAAGAGTAATTTCTTAAAAGCTTGCTGAATATAATTGGGTTTACAATACAAGCAAATCCGAAAATAGCATGTAGTATACCCATTTTTTTTAAAGTTGTCTTAGGATTTAGATCTGTCAGGAAAGAGCTTTGGCAGGTATCGACTCCTCCGTTTCCGAAGCCCATAATAAAACAAAGGCAGAGAAATAAATAATAGTTTTTCGCCATTCCTTGAATTAGTAGCATGACTGCAGTTAAAATGCCTAGAAATATAATGATATACTCCTTATTAAACTTCTTCTGCAAAAATATAATTAAAAACAGCGCGACTAATGAGCCAATACTCACCGTACTACTCATTAGTCCCTCTTTTATCCCTGTTATACCAAAGGTATTAATGACTTCGCTCAATAGTATCGGAAGAATGCCTGTTGCAATGGCCGTTGAAAATGCTGAAACCATCAATGATATACTGTATTTTTTAATTTTGTTCTCCATTCCTTGCCTTTTCACTTCTATCTTATTAAAATAGTTCTAAACCGTAATACTCTTTGATGTTGATATTTTCTTCTTTACTATTAAGTCTAAAAGAACTGTTGATATAATCAATATACCAATAATCCCGTCTCTCCATTCACTAGGAACTGCTAGAATATTCATGCAGTTAGTTACAATTGTCATAACAAGTGCCCCTATAACTGTCCCTAGAACTCCTCCTTCTCCACCTGCAGCACTTGTCCCCCCCATATAGACAGTAGCAAGTACGGGAAGGAGATATGCATTCCCAATATCCGCTTGAACAGCATTCATTCTTGCAACAAAAACAATACCTGCTAAAGCTGAGAATATTCCACTGATGATAAAAGCCATTACTATCACTTTTTTATTATTAATACCAGACATTTTAGCTGATTCACTATTTGAACCAACAGCATAACATTTCCTCCCAAAAGTAGTCTTTTTAAGCAAAAGCGTTCCTAAAATCACTAAAAAGAATGTTATAACGATAGGCATTTGAACAACATTGAATAATGCACTGTTACCAATAAACCTGAAAGCAGGATCAAAGTCGTAAAGTACATATCCCTTTAATATAACATATGCAAATCCAAAAACAGCCCACTGAAGGCCATATGTTGAAATGAACGATGGAAGTCCTATGTAAGCAATCATATAACCATTTAACAAACCAAGTAGGCATCCCAAGAGAAGCCCAATCAAAATCGCCACGATAAAGTTAACATTATATGTCTTCATGAGTATAGCTGTAGCTACGGCACTAATTGTCATAACGGATCCCGAGGAAAGATCCGGGCCATTAGTAATAATAGCTATTGTCTGCCCAATACCGATAATAATAAAAATACTTGCATTAGTTAAAACATTGCTTATGTTCCTTGGAGAAACAAAAGATGAATCAATTATATACCCGAATACAATAAGAACCACCAAAATAAGTATCCTGCTCAATGCTGGAAGCATAGCTATAGTTATTTTAAGGTTTTTTATAGCCTCTTTAATTCTCATTTTCTCATCCCCTTAGAAGTAATACCAACCTGGAAGACAATTGCAAGGATAATTATTGCTCCAATAATAGCAGGCTGCCAAATTGAAGGAACTCTAATAACGTTTAAACCGCTTCTTAGTACTGTTAATAGTACAACGCCGATAAACGTTCCCTTAACATCACCTTTTCCGATGTTTAAACTTGTGCCTCCCAGAATTGTTGCAGCAATTGCATCAAACTCCCACTTTTGACCAACTATTGGGTCTGCAACCTCAAGTCTTGCAACAAGAATAACAGCTCCAAGTCCAGTTAAAAGCCCTGCAACAGAATACACTAAAAGCTTCCATGTCTTTGTATTGACTCCAGAAAGCCTCGCTCCTTCATTATTCCCACCAATTGCATACAGGTAACGTCCAAGTTTTGTTTTGTCTTGTGTTACTATTGCACATATGTATATAACGAGACACAGGATAGCTGCCATAGGAATCCTATTATTAATAAGTCCGCCAAGCTGAGTAAAACTCTTATCAGAAACAGGTATTCCTACCTTGTTTGTTAAAATTAGTGCAATAGCATAAAAAACGCCTTGAGTACCAAGAGTTGTAATAAACGGCTGTAATCCACAATATGATATTAAAAAACCGTTTAATGTGCCTAATATAAATCCTGAAGCTGCACCCACTAGAAAAGCTAACGGGATTGGCAGTCCAGCATTTACAGTTAGTGCAACAAAAACCCCACATAATGTCAGAATAGAGCCTAATGACAAATCTAATCCACCGCTAATAATTACGTATGTTGCCGAAGAAGCTACCACTAATAAAACTGAGCTTTGCTGAAGAAGTATCCTAAGATTTCGCATTGTAAAATACTGATCTGAAATAAAACTAAAAACAATAATCATAAATATAACAAACCATGTAACAATAGGGATTCTTTTAAAAGCAGCTTTAACCTTATGCATTTGAATCATCCTCCCTTGCACCCTCCATTGCATATGAGATAATTATTTCCTGAGTTGCTTGTTCATGAGAAAGTTCTTTTACAATTCTTCTATTCCTCATAATATAAATTCTGTCACTCATACCAATTATCTCAGGTAACTCAGAGGAAATCATAATAATTGATTTTCCATTCTTAACAAGCTCATTCATAAGCACATAAATCTCACCTTTTGCGCCAACATCAATACCTCTCGTTGGTTCGTCAAAGATGATTATATCTGCCTGAGTACACAACCATTTTGACAAAACCACCTTCTGCTGATTACCACCAGAAAGGTTTCTTGCAAGCTGAGCACATGACGGCGTTAAAATATTAATTTCTTTTATATACTTATTAACAATGTCTTTTTCCCTTGAAGAGTTTATAACTCCCTTAGGATTTAATTTATTTAAACTTGCCATTGTAACATTTTTTGCTACGGAAAGAATAAGAGACAACCCTTGTCTTTTTCTATCCTCTGGAAGCAGGGACAACCCTTTATCAATTACCTGCTGTGGAGTTAACCTTTTATCAACCTCTTCTCCAAACATGATGATTTTGCCACTGTCATACTCATCAACATGGAACAATGCCCGGACAAGTTCAGTTCGTCCGGCACCAACAAGACCTGAAATACCGACAATTTCTCCACGTTTAAGTTCAATACTTATATCCTTAAGGTTTTCTTTTGCCGAGCAAAGGTTTTCCACTTTAAGCACAGTTTCTCCAGAAATCTGCCTATCTCTTTTATAAAGATCAACGATTTCCCGACCAACCATTAATTTTATTAACTCTTCTGTTGTAATTTCTGCAATGTCCTTAGTTGCGATATACTTACCATCTCGTAAGATAGTAACCCTATCTCCAATTAGCGGAAGCTCTTGGAGTCTATGCGAAATATATATAACACCAATTCCTTTTGCTTTAAGTTCCCTGACAATTTCAAAGAGTTTTTCTATTTCTCTATCTGTCAGAGCCGCCGTAGGCTCGTCCATAATTAATATCTTTATATCATGAGTTAAAGCCTTTGCAACCTCAACCATCTGCTGCTGTGCAACCGGGATTGAACTTGCTAAAGCATACGTGTCAACATTCATATTCATGTCACTGAGTATTTTTTGTGCTTTTTTATGCATCTCTTTTTTACTGACAAAAATGCCTGCTTTTTTAGGCATGTTATCTATATAAATGTTTTCCGCTACAGACAAATATGGAACAAGATTAAATTCCTGATAGATGATTCCTATTCCTGCATTTTGTGCAACAATAGGATCAAACTTTGTGATTTTTTTCCCTTCTACCAAAAGTTCTCCAGTAGTCGGTGTATATGCACCAGCCAGGATCTTCATTAAAGTTGACTTTCCTGCACCATTTTCACCTATTAAAACATGCACTTCCCCAGGTTTTAAATTAAAATTCATATTATCCAAAGCCTTTACCCCAGGGAATATCTTTGTAATATTCTTCATTTCAAGCAGATACTTCTCTGACATAAGCTACACTTTCCTTTCAGTGGCATAAAAGCTTCAAGTCAATAGAGTTTTAGCAATCTATCTCATTGAAGCTTTTTCCACACAATCTCTAGTTATTCTTTATTTTGTTTTCTTTGAAATTGCGTCTGGCCTTTCATCCATATCAGCAAGATTTGCCTTATCAACAATTGTAATTGCACAATTTATAGTACGTGGAACTTCCTCGCCATTCAATGCTTTCACTGCTGCTACTACACTCAGATAAGCTTGATAGAAGACACCCTGAGAAACCGTAAATACTTCTGAACCATTACTAACTGCTACAAACTGAGGTTCCTGGACATCAAATCCATTTACTAGAACCTTTCCATCCAGTCCTGCAGCTTTGATTGCCTCATAAGCACCTTCTCCCTGATTTCCGCCAACAGAGATGAGAGCACTTAAGGAACTACCCCATTTTGTGATATAGTCTTCAGCAACTTTTCGACCCTCGTCAAACTGCCACTTTGTAACAGCTCTTTCAAATTCTATACCAGGATATGATTTCTTAAATGTATCAATACAACCCTGAGTTCTTATATCTGAAGTTGATTGTCCTGGAACACCTTCCATAATAACAACTTTTCCTTTACCACCAATGAGCGCAGCCATTTTATTAGCTATCATCTCGCCTGCTTTTAGATTATCCACACCAACATATGTTAAATAATCAACGTCTGATGGTCCCATAGTATTATCGTAAATAACGGGAATACCTGCATCTATAAGATCCTGAACTGGGCCTTTAACAGCTTCAGTGTTAGCTGGTGCAAGCACTACCGCATCAACACCTGTTGTTATAAGATCTTCTAGTATTCTTTTCTGTTCCTCAACGTTATCTGCTTTGCTTGGGGAATAATCAATAATTTTTACGCCAAGGTCTTTTCCTGCTTTTTTAGCAGCAATAATGTGGGATTCCCATACTGGAATGGCAGCACTTTTAACAACAACTGCAATTGTGTATTCCTTTTTTGGTACTACATCAGTTGAGAAATCCTTAGCTTCAACTGTTTTGTCAACACCAACCATAGTAATAGCTTTCTTATCCGTGCCATCACCCTTTTTGCTGTCACCACCACATGCGGTCAAGCCAAATACTAATACAAATACTAATAAGAGACTAACTATTTTTTTCATTTGAACTTCCTCCTTATAAACTATTAGAGTTTAGTTTTCTTACTTTATTGGGTATGCTATAGTCGTCATAATTGAGTTTTCCGGCTGGGTGGTATCCACTCTAGTATACTGTATTGCCACCGGAACAGAGCATTCTATTTTTGAAGCATAAGGCACACCTCTTGGAACAGTGGTGCCGTCTTCAAAAATCACTTTATCCATCCTTATATGCCTTGTCCTTAGAGCAGGGCATGTACAACAAAAGGCTTTCGGTTCTCTATCCTCAAAATATAAAACCACACTAACATAGCAATCCGAATCATTTGTATTAAGTACACAAATAGATTCATGGCTTTCATAGTAACCTTTCGATGTTATTTCTGGCCAATACATATCTGGAATGAGCCAAACATTTCTACTACTGATGATCTCAGTCTCCTCTCATTGTTGTATTTCTTACTCATTTTTATGCTATCTGCTTAAAAGAACCTCCCTTTCATATTTTTTTACCGAATCAATCCATGTACTTCCAACGTAGACTCCTTTTAAAAGGCAATAATAATCCCAAACCGCAGCGAATGGCAATGATTTGCTTTCTTCTAAAATTGCAAGCCTTGATGTAAAATCCCCGTTTACCTCAGCATCTATTGCCAAATTTATTGGTTTAAGACAAGCATTAAGTATGGCTTTTCTTGTGTTTCTAAGCCCTATTACCCAAGCAGCAATTCTGTTTATTGAAGCATCAAAGTAATCCAGTCCGATTTTTACTTTTTCTTCATAGCCATTGAAAACAATCTCTTCCACTATGTGTAATAACTCGTCATTCCAGGTGACAACATGATCACTATCCCAACGAACACCACGGCTGACATGTAGCATTACTCCGTTAACAAAAGGGCAAATAGCCGTTAATTTTGAAGCAATTGACTCTGTTGGATGAAAGTGGCCAGAATCAAGGCATACAAGCTTTTTGTTCTTTGTACAATAATTTAGTGCAAATTCATGACTAACAACTGTATAACTTTCAATTCCCAAACCAAAAAGTTTACTTTCTATTGATTCTATCTGATATCTGCTGTCAATTTTCTTTGCAAAGACTTCATCCAAAGACTCCAGCATTCTCATTCTTGGAGATAAAGTATCGGCAGGATTATCCTTATATCCGTCAGGCATCCAAAAATTTGTAACACATTGAGAGTCCAGCTGTTTTCCTATACTTTCACCAATTTCACGGCAGCGTTTCCCGTGCTCTATCCAGAATCTCCTCTTTCTTTCATCTGAACTGGCAAGAGAGAAATTTCCATCCATCATACAGTGAGAAAAGAAGGTTGGGTTAAAATCCAGTTTGACTCTCCTTTCCTTTGCCCAATCGATCCACCTCTGGAACATTTCTACCGTATATGAGTCCCTGTCAATTTTTTTACCATGGGTTTCAGCTTGGCAAGAATGAATTCCTACTCTTATTGTTCCAGGGACAAGTTCCATTGCTTTATCAATATCAGCACGTAGTTCATCTGCTGTTCTTGCCCTGCCTAAATAGTTACCGGTTGCTGCAATTCCCCCCGTAAGTTCACCTGTTCCATCAAAACCTATAAGATCATCACCCTGCCAACTGTGCATTGTTACAGGTATACTGTCAGCCTTTTTTATTGCACTATCTACATCAATACCAACAGAAGCATAAGCTTCCTTAGCGTATTCATAGCCTCTAATAACATTCCCTTCGTTCACTTATATCACTCCAAACTTAACGGTAAACATATTGTTTAGCGCTAGAAAACTTCTTAATTATATCCTTTGGAATTGTCTTGTTTAAACAATTTATTGCAACCACAAGCTGCTCAACGTTATCAAAGGATGCAAGAGGAATGGAGCAGAACGCCTCTTCCCCCATAATATACATATAGGAAAGGTCCATATATGAATACATGCCCTCTGAAACAACTTCTTTTGCTACATTATAAATTTCATCGTTAGTTTTGTTTTCATAAACATCAACCACACTTGCTGGAAGTTTCTCACCGGAAGCACGTCTCTCAAAATAACCTTTTGCAATTGACATATAAGCCATAGCATTCATCCCTGTTTGTTTATGATACTCCCTGGTCTCATCATCCATTAATATAAATGTCTTGTCAGGAAGATTGTAGAAGTTTATATCTGCAAGACTCCACATAAGCTGATTGAAAGTAAATCCTTGTAAGCCATGTTCTTCACAGTATTTCTGAGCTTCTTTAATACGGGGAAGAGTCCAATTTGAGCATCCATAATATCTAATCATTCCTGCTTTTCGAGCTTCATCTAGGCACTCCATAATCTCGGAAACCGGAGTATTAACATCATCTCTATGTAGAAAATAAATATCGATATAATCTGTCTTTAAATATTCTAGACTCTCATTAAGATCATGGTTGATATCTTTTTTATTCACTCTCGGGATATCCATATGCCCCCAAAGAGGATGTGCTCCTTTTGTTGCAAGAATCACTTTTTTTCTTAAGCCTGTCTCCTCAAACCAGTCACCTATTATTCTTTCACTAATTGAATCCACCTTACTATCCCAGTTTCCGTAAACATGAGCAGTATCAACGATGTTTCCACCATTTTCAACGAATTTTGTCAACTGAGCTTTTGATTCTTCTGCGCTTAGGGTAGTTCCAAAATTAACTGTTCCAAGGCAGATTGGAGAAACTACTAAATCTGTTTTGTTTAATTTTATATAATTCATAATTTTACCTCTTACAACATTAATTAATTAAATTTCTTTTTTCTGAACATACTTTTTATATAAAGGTAGGTAAACCTCCTGATCACGAATTACACATCCTGACTGAACGTGGCCCTTCTGTATAAGATCATAGCATTTATCACATGTAATACAGCATTTTGACCGCACCATTGTATTCCTTTCAATGATGTCCTGTGCAAAATCTGGATACGCAAATGCTTGTCTGCCAAATCCAGCCATATCAAACCAGCCTTCCTTAATGCATCCTGCAGCGACTGCAGCACCAAAGTTTTCAAGCCAGGTTAGTCCCGTTGAAACAAAAATACCACCCGGAACTTCTTCCTTAATTCTTTTAGTCATATTTAAGAGAGCATATACCCCTTTGTATGGCTCGATATTCCCTTCTTCATGCTCAACTAAGCAGCCTCCACCTGTTGGTTGATAACGAGGCATCATTGTTGAAAGATTAATTAAGTCAACCCCTTTCTCAACAAGCATTCTGCAAAGCTTGATAACTTCTGTTGGATCTGGCTCCATCACACCATCTTCCATCTTCATTCCCCATCCATATGGATAAGGTATGCAGTCATAGGCATTAAGGCGTATACAAATATCTATTTTATCTCCGCAACGCTCTTTGATACCGTCAATAATCTCAAACACAGCCCTTGTCCTATTTTCAAAGCTTCCACCATATTTACCTGGTCTTGTGAATGCCGAGAGAAGCTCTCGTATTATGTATTCGTGGCAGGTTTTAACGTCAACCGAGTCAAATCCGCATTCTACCGCAAGCTCTGCACCATGAATATATCCTTCAATAATCTCATGAATTTTTTCGTCAGAAGCAATTATAATATTCCCTGACTGGCCGTCAATAGAATTATGAGAATCCATATATGGATTTTTACAAGCAGCAAGAGGGATTGATTCCCACTTTTCGTTTGTACTACGCCTTCCTGAATGAGTTAACTGTAGAACATTGTATGGCTTTCTCCCAAACTTTTTTATTGCATGTTCATTTGTTTCTTTTACTAGTCTTTTAATTTCAGGAACCGTTTCGTCCTTAATAATCATTTGAAGTGGATTGCATCTCCCATCATCAGAAACAGTGATTGATTCATACCAAATCAAGCCTGCCCCACCCTCTGCATACCTTTTGTACCTCCTGAAGATAAGATCCGATGGATTACCATCTTTTGTCCCATCAAATCCCTCCAATGGTTGAATAACAAGCCTATTGGGAATTACATGACCATTCGCTAGTATGATTGGATCTTTTAAGATCGATAAATCTTCTGAGATAGGAAAATTGAGTCCGTCTTTACCTAGAGATTCTGTAAAGTCTACATTTGAATTGAATGTTCCAAATTTGTATGGTTTAATTACCTTTTTCATTTTTTCCCCCCATCATTCTAAATAATTTGTTAATGAGTTTTTTCGAGCGGTGGTGCCGTAATTGCAACATACGAACATACCCTGTTGGATTTGTTTATAATTGCATGAACATCTCCTGAATTAACCAAAAGAGCATCGCCTTCATTTAACTTATCAATAAATTGCCCATTTGCCATAACAGTCATTTCGCCTTCTACTACAATAAATATTTGATCTGAATTTTCATGAACCTCGTCAAAACTTCCCTCACCTGGCATAATAGTAGACAATGTAACATTTACGTGCTTACTTCCAGTATCCGGATTAAAGATGACTTGAGTTGTCATACCATAATGATTGAATGGAGTATACCTTACTCCTGTACCCTTGCGATAAGTTTTCATAACTTAATCTCCTTATCAAACTACGTTTAGTTAAGTTACTTAACACAACTTAATTTATTAAGTTATCTTAAGTCGATACTATCATAGAATAATAACCATGTCAATGTGATTTTTATATTTATTATTAGCACATGATATTGATTGGCATATGTAGTTTTCACATGCAATGCTTTATTATCCCGTAAGAAATTTGTAGATTAAATTTACTAATATTTTAGTTTACATAATTATTTTTCTATTGATTTTTATACTTTCATAATTTATAATTATATTAGCAGTTTAATAATTATTCTAATAAGAAGGTGTTTTAAGATGAATCTAAAGGAAATTGCAAAAGCTTGTAATGTATCTCAAGCAACCGTATCATTAGTACTTAACAATAAAAAAGGTGTCAGTGAAGAAAAGCGGCGACAGGTTGCAGGGCTTCTAAGTGCAAACGGATATAAAGTTAACGAAGAAAACATTGCAGGTCAAAGTGTTAAAAATTCTATCAGATTATTAAAAATAAAAAAACATTCTAAGCTTATAGAAGAGAATCCCGGTTTTATAACTGATATAATTGATTCAATTGAAAGGGAATGTAGGAAAAAGCGTTTTAATTTAATTGTTTCAAACTGCGAGCTTTCAAATATAAGCGAATTTATTAAATTTGTAAACGAAAACCCCACTGATGGACTTTTAATTTTAGGCACAGAATTTAACGAGCAGGATTCGTTTGAATTTGTAAAGGATATTTCTATACCTTTTGTGGTTATTGATAATTCTATACCTAGAAAAGGCATCAGTTGTATAACTATGAACAACCAGGACGCTATCTTTTTATCTGTTGAGTATCTTGTCTCGCTTGGACATAAAAACATCGGTTTTCTTGCAAATAATATGCCCTCTTCTAACTGCAATGCAAGACTAAGAGGGTTTATAACTGCCCTTAAGATGTACAACATTAGAGAAGCAAACTCTTATGTTTTTGAAGTAGCACCAACAACCAGCGGTTCTTATCAATCAATTAAAGAGCTCCTTGAGAAAGGAACAAAATTTCCTTCTGCTCTTGTTGCAAATAATGATAGTATCGCCCTTGGAGCAATCAAAGCTTTTAAAGAGTTCGGCATTAGCATTCCTCAAAACATATCCATAGTTGGTTTTGATAACATTAACTTTTCAACATTATCTGACCCTCCTTTAACCACTAATGATGTTCCCAAAAGGGATATTGGGAAGTGGGCTGTTACTATGCTGCGGCAAAAAATTTATCACCCTAATTCATCTGCGGTTAAAATCTATGCAGACACCACTCTTGTAATTAGAGAAAGCACCTGCAAATATAATAGCAGTTTAAATAATAAATATGTTTTAAAATGATTTCGAAGGAGTGCTGTAAGGATGAGTTACTACATTGGCCTTGATAATGGTGGCACAACAACAAAAGCCGCAATTTACAACCAATCAGGAAAAGAGATTGCCGTAGCTTCCATTGACACTAATACCGAACTTAGCGAAGATGATTTTGCTGAACGCGATATGGAATTAATGTGGGAGAACAACTGTACTGTAATAAGAAATGTTATTGAAAAATCCGGTATTAAACCAAGCGAAATTAAGTGTCTTGCAGTTTGCGGACATGGTAAGGGATTATATCTTTGGGGTAAGGACAAAAGTCCTGCCATGGCCGGCATTGGATCCACCGATAATCGTGCATGGGAGTATCCAGTTAAATGGGAGAAGGATGGTACTGCCAAAAAGGTTTTTGAGCTTTCCGCTCAGCATATTCTGTCTTGCCAACCTGTATCTCTTCTTGCATGGTTAAAGGATAATAGACCTTCTGTAATAGAAAAAATACAATGGATTTTTTCATGTAAAGACTATATACGTTTTAGATTAACAGATGAAGCATTTGCAGAGTATTCGGATTATTCGGGTTCAAATTTAATAAACTTACATACTAAAGATTATGACAAAAACTTGCTAGATTTTTTTGGTTTAGGTGACTTAATGTACGCCCTTCCTCCTCTAAAATACTCGACAGATATTTGTGGACACATAACTAAAGAGGCCGCAGCAAAAACAGGCCTTAATGAAGGCATGCCCGTAGCAGGGGGTCTTTTTGATATTAATGCTTGTGCTTTAGCAGTTGGTATTAATGATGATTCTACTATCTGTATGATTGCAGGAACATGGAGCATTAATGAATATATTCGGAGAACTCCTGTACTTGATGGTACGGCATATATGAACTCTCTTTTCGCTGCTAAGGATTATTTCTTGGTAGAAGAATGTAGTCCAACTTCTGCGGGCAACCAAGAATGGATACTGAAAAGATTTTTCCAGGAACTTATGGCTGATAAAAGTGCTGCTTATAAATATATAGATACTGAAATCAATAAGGTCAGCCCAAAAGAATTTTGTCCCATTTTCTTACCTTTCATTTTAGGCACGAATGTTCATCCTAATGCAAAGGGTTCCTTTATCGGAATTACTCAAAATCATACTCGTGGACACTTGTTCCGTTCAATCCTTGAAGGAGTGTGCTTTTCACACAAATACCATTTAGATAGACTGATAAAAACTCGTTCTGATATTCCTAAATCTATTAGGCTTTCTGGCGGTGTAACAAAATCAGATATATGGGTTCATATGTTTGCAGATATTATGCAGTTCCCAATAGATATTGTTTCTGCCAAAGAAACAGGAACACTTGGTTGTGCTATTTGTGCTTCTGTTGCTTGTGGAGACAACAAAAACATTGACGAAGCAATTTATGCAATGACAAATGTTGTTAAAACTATCCAACCAAACCCAGAAAACTTTGATATCTATCAAAAGAAATACAATATTTACTTAAAAGCTGTTTCCTGCTTAGATGACTTATGGACTGATATTCAAAAAATATAATAAGCAATTTTATGAAAATATAAAATGGCTATTGCATTAATACAGTAATTTATTGAGATTTCTTAAAATTGGAGGAGGAAATGAAGAATTATAAGTTAGGTCTATATGAAAAAGCCATGCCCATCACACTAACTTGGAAAGAAAAATTCTTTGCAGCAAAAGAAGCTGGATTTGACTATGTTGAAATTTCTATTGACGAATCAGATGAAAAACTTTCAAGACTTAATTGGTCAAATGATGAAATAAAATTAATTTTAGATGCATCTCATATGCTGGGAATTCCTCTAGGTAGCATGTGTTTAAGTGCCCATAGGAAATATCCCCTCGGCAGCATGTGCGAACAGACCCGCAAGATGAGTCTGGAAATCATGGAAAAAGCATGCATACTCTGTGAGAATCTAGGAATTAGATATATACAGCTTGCAGGATATGATGTTTATTATGAAGATAGCACCGCAGAAACTGTTGAATTTTTCAAAACAAATCTATTAAAATGCACAGAAATAGCCGCTAAATATGGCATTTTACTTGGATTCGAAACTATGGAAACACCTTTTATGAATACAGTGGAAAAATCCTTAGAATATATTAATTTAGTTAACTCACCCTATCTTAACATCTATCCCGATATAGGCAACCTAAATAATGCAGCCTTGCTATATAATCATCCTGTTGTTGAAGATATAAACAAAGGAAAAGGCAGATTCATTGCTGCCCATATAAAGGAGACAAAACCAGGTAATTACAGAGATGTCCCATTTTCTGATGGTGTTGTTAATTTTGAAGAATTAGTTACAGCATGCTGGAATAACGGTATTAGAAGATTTGTTGTTGAAATGTGGTATACTGGCAAAAATGATTGGAAAGATGATCTTGCATTTGCTTCGCAACTAGTTTCTAACATATTAAGTAAAATTTAAATTGGATTTGTGGACAAGCACTTTTACTATTAGCATCTTCTTCAAACAGCCACTACCTATATCAATTAACTATAAAAATTTAGTCAATTTTAATTAACAAACATCCTATTAAATCAGGAAATTACTGGTATGTACATATGTAACCTACTCCTCTTTACCTGTTTGGCATTGCTGCTTTAAATGTTGGGACAGCAGTGCCAACGACTCTGCCATGTTTTCATTCTGTACTAGTATTCCCTCAGGCACCTTTAGCCTAATGGGAGCAAAATTCCATATAGCCTTTATTCCACTTTCTATAAGTATATTACATGCCTTCTGGGCATTATCTGCAGGTACAGTTATAATTCCTATATGTATATTAAGCCTTCTGCATAAATCCTGAAGCTTATCCATTGAAAATACCATCTTACCATCAACCTCAACCCCTACCTTGGATTCATCACAGTCAAAGGCGGCAGCGATGTTAAGTCCGTAGCTCCCGAAGCCTTTGTAGCCTAAAAGAGCCCTTCCCAGAGAGCCCACCCCTATGAGTATAGCATCATTGGTATTTCTATAGCCAAGAAAGTTTTCTATATCATCAATGAGATCGCATACTGCAAACCCCATTTTAGGTCTTCCAGGAGCACTGCTTACAGATGCCAAATCCTTTCTTATCTGTATTTCATTATAGCCCAGGATCTCTGCAATCTGCGGAGATGCAACATTTGTTACTCCTTCATTCTTTAACTGACTTAGATAGTTAAGATAATATGGCAGGCGTTTTAAGGTCTGCTGGGAAATTTCCTTACAGGTATCTTTTGTGCTCATAGCTTCCCCACCTTATCGATATTATTATATCGATATTTTATAATACATGTTCCATTCTTGTCAATTAAAGGCCATGTATTAGACTGTTGACATTAAACCCAAGTTATTCTATTATACAGTAAATATATAAAACAGGAGGGTAATATGAAACTTACAAGCCTAATAGGAGACAGATATAAGGAAGCGCCTTCCGATTGCTTCATAGATAGCCACAAGCTTATGGTAAGAGGAGGATATATAAAGCCTGTTGGAAACGGTATATATTCCTTCTATGCACCTATGAAGAGGATATCACAGAAAATAGAGGCTATTATAAGACAGGAGATGGACCGCATCGATGGACAAGAGGTTCAGTTCCCTGTAGTCATGCCTGCTTCCCTTTGGGAAGAATCAGGAAGATATACCAGCATAGGAAGCGAAATGGCAAGGCTTACAGACAGAAACGGTGCCAAGCTGGTACTGGGTATGACCCACGAGGAGGCCGCAGTACAGCTGGCTAAAAACACCGCCAAATCCTATGTCAGCTATCCATTTATGATTTATCAGATACAGACCAAATTCAGGGATGAGCCCCGTGCAAGAGGAGGCCTCATCCGTACCAGGGAGTTCACAATGAAGGATGCCTATTCCTTCCATACCAGCATGGAGGATTTGGAGAAATATTATGATAGGTGCCTGAAGGCCTACGAAAGGATATTTAAGAGAGCAGGAGCTAAAAATGTACTGGCAGTAAAATCAGATTCAGGCATGATGGGAGGAAGCGTATCCCATGAGTTCATGCTTTTGTCAGACATAGGCGAAGACACCCTAGCCATATGCCCGGAGTGCGGCTATAAAGCCAACATGGAAGCAGCCCAGTGCATAGTAGAAAACAAGGCATCAGAAATACAACCTATTGAAAAGGTATATACCCCTGATGTAAAGACCATTAAGGATTTATGCGACTTCCTGGGAACCAATCCTGAAGCATTCTGCAAGGCTGTAGTATATCAGGAGGATACAACTGATAAATATGTTGTAGTATTTATAAGAGGAGACCTGGAAGTAAATGAAACGAAGCTGAGAGGAGTGCTGCGGTCTTCCTTCCATTCCGCAGTGCTTGAAGAAGGATGCGGAATAGTTGCAGGCTTTATTGGCCCTGCTGGTTTAACCCATGACTGCAGGGTAATATATGATAATTCTCTTAAAGGAATAGAAAGCCTTGTATGCGGTGCCAATGAAACAGACTACCATCTGAAAGGTGTAAACCTTATACGTGATGTAGGGGAAATAAGCTACTCCGATATAGCCAAAACCTATGAGGGGGCTATATGCGCCTGCTGCGGAAAGCCGTCTATTACCATAAAAAAGGGTATAGAGATAGGCAACATATTTCAGCTTGGAACGAAATACACAA
>JAEZLD010000003.1 GCA_023415335.1 Bacillota bacterium
TTTAATAAGATGCAGATATTCTATAATGAAAGGGAAAATCCAATACCCATAGAGACAGACCCTGTAACGCAGGTGAATACAATACACAAAGCAATGAAAAAGAGCCTATTGCCTAACTTCTGCATACCTCTTATTTTTTGCTTTATGGTGATAAGATGGTCTCATAAGGAGCTTATGGAGAATCCTATTGATACTTTGCTTAGTACCGTAAACATTGTTATAGTTTTTAATTTAGTTGTGCTTGCTATTTTTTATATAGTAGAAGCTGTAGGGTACATTATATGGGATAGGAAGGCAAGAATGGTAGCGAAACAAGGAGAATTCTTACCAACCCCTGGCCATCGTGGCATGAAGTATGCTGCTCTGGCTTTGATAACTATTACTGCTATATATTACATAGTTTCTGTTACTTTGCATTTCAGCGGTTATATGATAGCAGCTGCTATTGTGAGCATTGTGATTATAGCTGTATACATATATGTAGTAGATGGTATAAAGAGCAATCTAAAAAGCATGAAAGTGAAAGCCTCTACAAATAAGGTATTGACTACAATTACCAGCACTGTAATTGTTGGTTTTATAGTGCCCATTATCATAATAGTAAATCTGGTAGCTGCTATTGTAGGCGAATTAGCCAAAGGGGAAGACTACGAAAAGAAAGGGCATACTTATACAGAAAGCTACGAGTATAAGGGAGTGACTTTCACTGCATACCATGACACCCTGCCACTTACGGTAGGTGATTTGACAGGTGAAGATGATAACAATTACTCCAGGATGTGGGAGGAACAGAAGTCCTTATTAATCTGCCAATATACCGCAGATCAGGACGCAAGAAGGGACTTGGCTCAAGAGATGCCATCATTAAAATACACCATTACGAAGGTTAAGATACCAGCCACATATGATTTATGCTTTAACCAGCTTTATAATGACCACGATGATAAGAATAACAAGAGAGTACCTGAACAATGGAAGCGCCGACTGGAGGAGATTGATACAGAGCCCTGGAGAGCGAAGGCTGCTTATCAGGTATACATAGGAGATGAAGCTGAAAATACATATATTATCTGCTGGGATGGTTGTATTGTGGAAATGGATGCAGGCTGGCAGCTTACTAAGCAGCAGATGGGTATTATAGCTGAAAAGCTGAATGGGATATAGAGCATTATATAAACAGCAGACAGAATATAAATAGTGAAGTAGTATGCCTCGCAAAGTGAGTGGACCGTTAAAAAGACACTTCATTTGTAAGGCAATTTTTATGAAGAGACTTACAGCCCATATGAAAAAGAGAACATATCACTTACTATGTAAACCCCCCTTTATAGTTTGTGGACAGGCGTTTCCT
Source organism: Bacillota bacterium (assembly GCA_023415335.1). Taxonomy (GTDB): domain Bacteria; phylum Bacillota; class Clostridia; order Clostridiales; family Caloramatoraceae; genus JAEZLD01. Next base: position 1,352 of record JAEZLD010000003.1, read on the forward strand.
GTAGTAATTTAAAACAATATATTACGTTATCATAGTAAAATGATAATATGTTAAAAATATTCAGACAATATAAATTATAGTTAGATGTTATAATGAAGGAAGTAAAAGATATAAGGAACGGAGAGGGGATCAGCATGTTAAACAATAAAGAAATTTCAAACGCTATGACAATTAAACTGGATAACATACTTCCTGAAATGCCTGAATTTGTTGAAGCAATAAGAAGGGCTCCAGACAGGGGCTATACCCTTACTAAGGCTCAGACAGAAACAGCCTTAAAGAATGCATTAAGATACGTACCTGAGGAGCTGCATGAAAAGCTTGCTCCAGAGTTTCTAAATGAGCTTATGACAAGGGGTAGAATCTATGGCTACAGGTTCAGACCTGAGGGACGAATCTATGGGAAGCCCATTGATGAATATAAGGGCAAGTGCATAGAGGGCAAGGCCTTCCAGGTAATGATAGACAATAACCTTGATTTTGATGTGGCTCTTTACCCATATGAGCTGGTTACCTATGGTGAGACCGGGCAGGTATGCCAGAACTGGATGCAGTACAGGCTTATTAAGAAATACCTTGAGGAGCTTACAGAGAATCAGACGCTCGTTATAGAGTCAGGTCATCCATTAGGACTCTTTAAATCAAAGCCTGAAGCACCAAGGGTTATAATCACAAATGCCCTTATGGTTGGAATGTTCGACAACCAGAAGGACTGGCATTATGCCATGCAGATGGGCGTTGCCAACTATGGTCAGATGACTGCAGGAGGATGGATGTATATAGGACCTCAGGGAATAGTACATGGTACCTTTAACACTCTGCTCAATGCGGGCAGGCTGAAGCTGGGCTTAAAGGGAAATGAGGACCTGAAGGGTTATTTGTTTGTTTCCTCAGGCTTAGGAGGCATGAGTGGGGCTCAGCCTAAGGCTGTTGAGATTGCCGGAGGAGTTGGGATAATTGCAGAGGTGGATTATTCTAGAATAAAGACAAGGCATGACCAGGGATGGGTTAAGCTTGTATCCTCAGACCTGAAGGAGGTTTTTGACCTTGCACAGCAGTACAAGGAAAAGAAGGAGACAGTGTCCATAGCATATCATGGAAACATAGTTGACCTGCTTGAGTATGCAGTGGACAACAATATTAAGATAGAGCTGCTTTCAGACCAGACCTCCTGCCATGCACAGTATGATGGAGGCTACTGTCCACAGGGCTTATCCTTTGAAGAGAGAACGGCTCTTTTAAAGAGTGACAGGGATAAGTTTAAGGAGCTAGTTGATATTAGCCTGAGAAAGCATTTTAATCTTATAAAGGCTCTTGTTGAGAAGGGAACCTACTTCTTTGACTATGGTAATTCCTTTATGAAATCAGTATTTGATGCAGGGGTAAAGGAAATAGCTAAGAACGGTGTTGATGAAATGGACGGCTTCGTATTTCCATCCTATGTTGAGGACATAATGGGGCCTGAGCTGTTTGACTATGGCTATGGGCCATTCAGGTGGGTATGCTTAAGCGGAAAGCATGAGGACTTGATAAAGACTGACCATGCAGCTATGGAGTGTATCGATCCTGACAGAAGAGGACAGGACAGAGACAACTATATATGGATAAGGGATGCTGAGAAGAACCAGCTGGTGGTTGGAACCCAGGCAAGGATACTTTATCAGGATGCCATGGGCAGGACTAAGATAGCCTTAAGGTTTAATGAAATGGTAAGAAACGGAGAAACCGGACCCATAATGCTTGGACGTGACCACCATGATGTAAGCGGAACCGATTCACCATTCAGGGAAACCTCCAACATAAAGGATGGCAGTAACATAATGGCAGATATGGCAGTGCAGTGCTTTGCAGGAAATGCTGCCAGAGGAATGAGCCTTGTTGCTCTCCACAATGGAGGAGGAGTTGGCATAGGCAAGGCCATAAATGGAGGCTTTGGTCTTGTTCTTGATGGAAGTGAAAGGGTTGATGAGATAATTAAATCTTCAATGCCATGGGATGTAATGGGGGGAGTTGCAAGGCGTTCCTGGGCAAGAAATGCCAACTCCATCACTACAAGCATTGAGTACAACAAAACCTATGGGGATAATAACCATATAACCATTCCATATATACCAGATGAAAAGCTTATAAAGGATACTATAGAAAAGGCTCTGAATAAATAAGGGAACTACTAGGGGGTAGTAATTTTGAATAAGATTATTATAGATGGTGAAAGCCTTAGGATTGAAGATGTTGTAAACGTAGCACGACATGACTATCAGGTGGAGCTTTCATCTGAGGCAGAGGTTAAGGTAAACAATGCAAGGGCAATAGTAGACAAGTTTGTAGAGCAGGGCAGGGTTGAGTATGGAATAACTACAGGCTTTGGAAAATTCTCCGACGTGGTAATATCCAAGGAGGATACTAAAACACTCCAGAGGAATCTTATCATATCACATGCCTGCGGAGTAGGAGAGGAATTTAGCAGAGAGACTGTAAGGGCCATTATGCTGCTAAGGGCTAATGCACTGAGCAAGGGCTACTCAGGAGCAAGGGTAAGCACCATAAACACCCTACTTGACATGCTGAACAAGGATGTACAGCCTGTTATATATCAGAAGGGTTCCTTAGGTTCCAGCGGAGACCTGGCTCCTCTTGCACACATGGTGCTTACCATGATAGGAGAGGGAGAGGCATACTATAAGGGACAGAGGATGAGCTCAACTGAGGCTATGAAAAAGGCCGGCATCAACACCATAGAGCTGGTTGCAAAGGAAGGACTTGCACTTATAAACGGAACCCAGGTTATGACCGGAGTGGGAACACTTGCAATTTATGATGCCATTAACCTTGTGAAGGCTGCAGATATAACAGCAGCCCTTACTGTAGAGGGCTTAAGGGGAATAACCGATGCTTATTACCACAGGGTTCATGAGGTAAGGCCTCAGAAGGGGCAGATAAAGTGTGCTGAGAATATGCTTAAGATTTTGGATGGTAGCAGCCTTACTACCAGGCAGGGAGAGCTTAGGGTGCAGGATGCCTATACCTTAAGGTGCATACCTCAGATACATGGAGCAAGCAAGGATGCGGTTGAATATGTAAAGGGAGTTGTTGAAACAGAAATAAACTCTGCTACAGACAACCCTGTAATATTCCCTGATGAAGAAAGGGTTATATCAGGAGGAAACTTCCATGGACAGCCTATGGCCCTGGCTATGGATTTCCTTGGGATAGCAATATCAGAGTTGGCTAACGTAAGTGAAAGAAGGATTGAAAGGCTTGTAAACTACCAGCTTAACGATCTTCCAGCATTCCTTACTAAAAACGGAGGGCTTAACTCTGGCTTCATGATAGCCCAGTATAGTGCAGCGTCATTGGTATCAGAAAACAAGGTGCTGGCACATCCGGCATCAGTGGATTCTATACCATCCTCAGCAAACCAGGAGGATCATGTAAGCATGGGAACCATAGCTGCAAGAAAGGCAAGGACCATAATATACAACGTATCCAGGGTGCTTGGAATAGAGTATCTGGCCTCCTGTCAGGCTATTAATCTTCGGCCTGAGGAGAACAAGATGCTTGGAAATGGAACAAAGCCAGCATATGAACTGCTAAGAAGCATCGTACCCCCTCTTGAGGAGGACAGGGTTATGTATGTAGATATAAATGCTGCAAGCTCACTTGTGGAAAGCGGAAAGCTGGTTAATGAAGTGGAAAGCGCCATAGGCGAAATATAGGAGGTATAGAATGGGAAGAATAGTTGAGTGTGTTCCAAACTTTTCCGAGGGAAGGAACAATGATATAATAGAAAAAATTGTAGAAGAGGTTAGAAAGGTTAAGGGAGCAAAGCTTCTTGACTACTCCTCAGATGAGGACCATAACAGAACAGTGGTTACCTTTGCCGGAGAGGTAGAGGCTGTTGAGGAAGCAGCCTTCAATCTGGCAAAGAAGGCCAGCGAGCTTATTGATATGAGAAACCATACAGGGGGACACCCAAGGATGGGAGCTACCGATGTTATACCCTTCATTCCAATAAAGGATATTACTACTACTGAGTGTGTAGAAATATCCAAAAGGGTTGGAAAGAGAATAGGCGAGGAACTTTCAATTCCTGTTTACCTTTATGAGGATTCAGCCTCATGTCCTGCAAGGAAGAACCTTTCAGATATAAGAAAGGGGCAGTATGAGGGCTTCTTTGAGAAGATAAAGGATACGGAGTGGAGGCCTGACTTCGGACCACAGGAGATGAATGCCAAAAGTGGCTGCACTGCTGTTGGAGCAAGGTTCCCGCTGGTAGCCTTCAACGTAAACCTGGGCACTGACAACCTTGACATTGCAACCAAGATTGCAAAGACTGTAAGGTTCATAGGCGGAGGACTCAGATTTGTAAAGGCAATGGGAGTTAAACTTGAGGACAGGAACATAGCACAGGTATCCATGAACCTGGTTAACTATGAGAAGACTGCAGTATACAGAGCCTTTGAGATGGTTAAGATGGAAGCTAAGAGGTATGGGGTTCCTGTAATAGGCAGCGAGGTAATTGGACTTGTTCCTATGAAGGCCCTTATAGATACAGCAGAATACTATCTGCAGATTGAAAACTTCAGCATGGATCAGGTGCTGGAAAACAGGGTGCATGAATAATACTCAGGGCTTTTGAAAATAACTTCCTGGGAGGTAGGATATGGCTGATTTAATAATAAAAAATGCGAAGGTTGTAACCTGTGAATCAAGCGGCCCTAAAAAGGGCAAGGATATGCAGGAATTGGGAATAATAGAGAAGGGCTTTGTGGCTGTAAAGGATGACATAATAGAGGCAGTAGGGGAAACCGGCTGGGAAAGCCTTGCCGAAGAAGGCTGCCAGATAATAGATGCAGCTGGAAAGCTGGTTATGCCTGGTCTGGTAGATCCACACACCCATCTGGTACACTATGGCTCAAGGGAAAACGAGCTGGAGATGAAGCTGAGAGGGGTTCCCTATGTGGAAATAGCTAAAGCAGGAGGCGGAATCCTGAGCACCGTAAGGGCCACAAGGGGCGCCTCAAAGGAGCAGCTCACAGAAAAGATGGTGGGAAGCTTAGATAAAATGCTGTCCTGGGGAACTACTACGGTAGAGGCTAAGTCAGGCTATGGCCTGGACTTTGAAACCGAGGTTAAGTGTCTTGAGGTGCTGAGAGACGTTAAGCATCCTGTGGATATAATAAGGACCTATCTGGGTGCCCATGCTGTTCCTGAGGAGTACAAGACCAGAAGAAGAGAATACATAGACCTTATGCTCAATAAGGTAATTCCTTATGTGGCACAAAATAAGCTGGCTGAGTTCATTGATTGCTTTGTAGAGGAAGGCTTTTATTCCTTAGAGGAGGGAGAAGAAATACTCCTTAAGGGAAGGGAATATGGCCTTGGAATAAAGCTTCACGGAGACGAAATAGAGCCCATGGGAGGGGCAGAGCTTGCAGGAAGGCTTCATGCAATTTCAGCGGAGCATCTGGTAGCAGCCTCTGATGAGGGCATAGAGGAGATGAAAAAGGGAGGGACAATCCCTATAATACTGCCTGGAACCTCCTTCTACCTGAGGCTTGGAAAGTTTGCAAGGGGCAAGGAAATGATAGAAAAAGGACTTGCCATTGCGTTGGCAACAGACTATAATCCAGGAACCTGTCCTACTGAATCACTTCAGAGCATAATGGTGTTTGCTTCCATGGGAATGGGGCTTACACCCCAGCAGGTAATATCTGCAATGACCATTAACTCGGCCTATGCCATAGGCAGGGGAGATACCGTAGGAAGCCTGGAGAAGGGCAAGAAGGCAGATATACTTATTATGAATGCCATGAATGAAAACTATATAGTTTACCATTTTGGAATAAACCATGTAAATACAGTAATAAAGAACGGCAGGGTCGTTATAAAGGATGGGAAAAAGCTTTATTAGGAGGAAAACCAATGGGTAAGATGTATGATATGACCATTAAGGAATTTGTAGAGGAGATTGCCTCCAATTCACCAGCCCCTGGAGGAGGCTCTGTGGCAGCACTTTGCGGTTCCATTTCTTCAGCCCTCTCCAGCATGGTGTTCAGCCTTACTGTAGGGAAGAAGAGATACTTAAGCTACAGCCAGGAGGACAGGGACAGCATAGACAATGGAATTATTAAGGCCAATGAGCTTAAAGACAGATACCTTGAGCTTATGGTTGAAGACACAGCTGCCTTTGATGAGGTAATGTCTGCATTCAAGCTTCCAAAGGGAACTGACGAGGAAAAGGCTGTAAGGAGTAAGGCTATTGCAGATGCATATGTTACTGCAATGAACGTGCCTCTTGGTGTTGCAAAGCTTGCAATGGAAATATTCCCACTGCTTAAGCTGGCAGTAACCAAGGGCAATCCTTCTGCCATGTCAGATGCAGGAGTTGGGGCACTTATGGCATGCTCCTGCGTAGAAGGGGCAATACTAAATGTAAGGATAAACCTGAGCGGAATCACTGATGAAAAGCTTGCAGAGGAAACAAAGAAAGAGTGCAAGACACTGGTTGAGACTGCAAGGAGCAAAAGGGACGAGATACTTGCAATAGTGGATGCAGCCCTTTAGGATTATAGGAGGAAAGCATGCAGAACAATACAAAAATAAAGGCTGACACAAAGGAGGCCTTCTACAGGATACTTATAATCAAGCTTGAGGGCATGCTGTCATCTGAAAAGGACTGTCTTGCAAACCTGTGCAACAGCGCAGCCCATCTTTTTAACAATTTAGACTGTGTAAACTGGGCAGGGTACTATATCATGAGAGAAGGCGAACTGGTACTTGGCCCCTTCTGTGGTAAGCCTGCCTGTAGTAGGCTTAAACTGGGCAAGGGAGTATGTGGAACGGCAGCTGAAACAAGAACGCCTCAGGTGGTGCCTGATGTACACCAGTTTCCTGGACACGTTGCCTGTGACAGTGAATCCAAATCTGAAATCGTAATACCTATAATAAAGGAAGATAGGGTCATAGGTGTTCTGGACATAGACAGCCCTGAAAAATATACCTTTGACGACGAGGACAGGATTTATCTTGAGAAGTTTGTAGAGAAGCTTAACATATATATAGACTGGGAAAGAATATAGGAATATAGTCTAGCTGGTATCAAGTTTAGTTGAAACTTATAAGGTTTATTGTATGAAATAGGGAATTTGTGTAAAACAAATTCCCTATTTGTTAATGAGGGAGATAGTTTATATTATTCGAGAAAAGCTATTCGTATCGGGGGATGTTTTACGCAAAGGGAAGAAATATTAAATACCAATAAAGCATATTGGAATGAAAATGCAGATTTATGGTTTGGAGTAACCACACTTCCCACATATGGGGTTAAGTTTGTTACAGAGGAGGACCTTCATTTATTTGGGGATGTTTCTGGCAAGAAAATGCTTGAAATATGCTGTGGCAGCGGTCATTCCTTAAAGTAACATGCCGATAGAAAAGCCACTGAGCTATGGGGAGTGGATTTATCCCATAAGCAGATTGAAAATGCGGAAAAATATCTGAAGGAAAACGGATATACAGCAAAGCTTATATGTGGGCCTGTGGAAGAGAAGCTTAGTATTCCCAATGACTATTTTGATTACGTTTATTCCATATATGGAATCGGATGGACAACAGATCTGCAGGGCACATTTGATAAAATTGCTTCTTACTTAAAGAAAGACTGCATATTCATATTCAGCTGGCATCATACGTTAAATTACTGTATGTCCTGGTCATGCAGTGAGCGAAAAGATATAATAGAAAATGATCAGCTGATTTTTAATAAAAGTTATTTTGATGAGTCATATTTTAATAAAGTCTAAGGAAAGTAAACAAGTAGAATCCGGCATTAATAACCTAATGCCGGATGACTTTTACCTATTTGGCAGCTCCTCTAAGGATGCAAACCTGTAGCCCTGGGCTTTTAGGTCCTTTATTATGGAATCCAGGGCTTCCGTGTTGCTTTTAGATACTGCATGAAGCAGCATTATCTCTCCGTTATGTGACCCATTCATTACCCTGGTATGGGTGGTGCTTACATCAGGCTGGGCATCTACAAGCCAGTCCTTATGAGCAAAGCTCCAGAATATGGACTTATAGCCAAGCTGCTGTGTCATGGCAAGGGACTTTTCACTGAATTCTCCCATAGGGGGCCTGAAGAACCTGGGTATATCCTGACCTGTAAGCTCCTTGTAGAGCTCCTCCACATCAGTAAATTCTTTCTTAAAAGCTTCAGCGTCACCTGTCTTATCTGGCATGGAAGGATGTGTAGAGGTATGGTTCCCTACTGTATGGCCCTCCTGTACCATCCTTTTTATTAAGTCGGGGTTACCTTTTATATAAGGGCGGGTAACGAAAAATGCCGCCTTTACATCGTTGGCCTTAAGTATATCAAGTATCTGGCCAGTGTAGCCGTTTTCATAGCCCTCATCAAAGGTAAGGTATATTACCTTTGAGGAGGTGTCTCCCACATAATATCCAGAATACTTATTTAAAAGATCTACTATGGATGACGGCATTTCCGGAGTTTTATGTTCTGAATTGGGTTTGTAGCCCCATCCATGCTTGGTATTGTCCAGCGTGGTAAATACCTGCAGGGAGTCCTCATTCCAATCAATAGTTTGAGTAACGGAGGGTACAGGCGTTGCAGCTTTTGTAGGGGTGTTTATAATCTTAGGAGAGGGAGCAGAGGATACAGAGAGCGTTGGCGTCATCTTAGCCTCTTTGGTGTCAGACCCTCTCCAGGAAAGCTTTAAGGAGCATGAGGTAAGCAGTAGCATACCTGCTATCAAAATAGAAAGAGTATTTTTTTTCATTATAACACCTCCTATCATATAGTATGCCACAAAAATAAGCTTTTGAGGCTAAAAAAAACGGAATATTATATAAAATTAGTAAATAATTAACAATACAGATGTGCATAAATGCATAATATTTGAGGTGTCTAAATTCTTGTGTATAAAAAAACAGTTTTTAATATTATAATTATTGTATAAGCTGATGATATTTCAGAATAGGGGGTGTAGCAGTGCTGGAGCAGTTTAAAGAGGGAATAAAGAGTTTATACAATGAAGCAAAAAAAGGAAAGCTGATAGAGCTGGGTGCCTTTAGGAGCAATTGGGATATACATGGCAGTATAGGAGAGGTCTATCAGACCCTGTGCAGCAGGGAGTACAAGAAGGAGAAGGGAAGCTTTTACACCCCTCCTGAAATAGTGGATTTTATGGTGGATAGGGCAATTGAAGGTGTGGACTTTAAGGCTGACCCATATGTAAAGGTGCTTGATCCAAGCTGCGGAGGAGGGGCATTTTTAACCAAGATTTGCGAGGCTCTTTCAAAAATGGCTGAGGAGGCAGGCATAGACTTTGGACCCTTCCATGTGCTTACCCATAATCTGTTTGGCTATGACAACGATGAAACAGCTGTTATGATAGCATCGCTTGAGCTTTATGAAAAATATCAGGTTTTTCCTGAGCATATAGTACATAAGGATTTCCTGGCTGACCAGGAGCATGGGTTTGATATAATAATAGGCAATCCGCCTTACATGGGACATAAGGTGCTTACAGGGGAATATAGAGAAAGACTGCAGAGTCTGTATCCACAGGTGTTCTTTGATAAAGGGGACATAGCCTACTGTTTCATAAAAAAATCCATCGACTGCCTTAAGGAAAATGGAAGCCTAAGTCTTATTACCTCCAGATATCTTCTGGAGTCATTAAGCGGAAAAGGTATAAGGAAATATATACTCCAAAATGGCAGCATGAAAACCATAATCGATTTTTACGGCATAAGGCCCATAAAGGGAGCCGGAGTGGATACTATGATATTCACATTTCAAAAGGGTACCGCAGGCCAGATTATTGATTTTTACCGCCTTAAGGAAGCCTCCAAATCCATAGGAGCCAATATACTTGAATACTCAAGCCTAAATAATGAGGAATATGCAAGGCACATATCAGCCTGCCCATCTCATCTTAACGAAGAGGGCTGGAGCTTTACAGGCTCCATGGAGCAATCAATAATAAACAAGCTAAAGGGAAGGGAGCTTAGGTACTTCTGCCACAGCCATCAGGGAGTAATAACGGGCCTTGACAAGGCATTCGTGCTTGAGAAAAATGATGCAGAAAGGCTTGCAATAGAACAGGTGCTTTTAAAGCCCTGGATAAAGAGCACTGACATAAGGCCATTTAGTGTAGATTCTACGGATAAGGTTATAATATACTCCAACCATATAAATGAAGAAAACGGGGAGCAGGCATTAAAATATATTGGTCAGTATAAGGAAAGGCTTGAAAAGCGAAGGGAATGCAGGAGTGGAAAAAGAAAATGGTTTCAGCTGCAATGGGGAAGGGAAGACTCTATATTTGAGGAGAAGAAGATCATATTCCCTTATAAATCCAGTGACAACAGGTTTGCCATTGACCAGGGCAGCTACTTCAGTGCAGATGTATATGCAATAACAATAGATGAGATGTTTAAAAGCATGTACACATACGAGTACCTTACGGGAGTGCTGAACAGCAGTGTATATGAATTTTATATAAAGACCCTTGCTAAAAAGCTTGGGGAGGGTATGTATGAATACTATCCTAACAAGCTAATGACATTGAGAGTTCCAGACTACATGGAGGAGCTTGACCTGCTTGTTAAGCAGGGTGGTGAAAGCCTTAGGGGAAGAATAGATGAGCTTCTTTGCAGGAGGCTTGGAATAACTCCTGAGGAATACCAAATAATAAGGAGCTGGTGCAGTTGATATGGATAGGCACATCGGGCTATAGCTACAAGGATTGGAAGGGACCCTTTTATCCTGAGGGTGTCAAAGAAGGAGAGATGCTGTCCTTCTACTCTAACCACTATAGCTTTACTGAAATTAACTCCACCTATTACAGGATGCCCAGCCACTCCATGTTTAAAAACATGGATGAAAGGACTCCTGAGAATTTCAGGTTTTCCGTAAAAGCCCATAGCAGCTTTACCCACTCCAGAGACGCCTCCAAGGAGGATACTACATGCTTTCTGGAAGCATTAAAGCCTATAGAGGACAAGGGAAAGCTTGGGTGTATATTATTCCAGTTTCCAAACTCCTTTCATTACAACAAGGAGAACATAGACTATCTTTCAAAGCTAAGGGATGGATTTAAGGGCAGCAGTCTCTGCTTTGAATTCAGGAATGCCTCATGGACAAAGGAAGATACCATAAGGTTCCTGAGGTCCATACAGACCGGGTGGGTATGTGTGGATGAGCCGCCCATACCAGGGTTGGTCAGGCCGGCAGTAGCACTGACCTCTGATACGGCCTATGTAAGATTCCATGGAAGGAATAGCGAAAAGTGGTACGACCACAAGGAGGCCTATGAAAGATATGACTATCTTTATAATGAGAAGGAGCTGGGGGAGTGGGTTTCCAAAATAAAGTACATAGATAAAAATGCAAAGAATACCTATGTAGCCTTTAACAACCACTTCAGGGCACAGGGGGCAAAAAACGCCTCCATGCTAAAGCGGCTGATTATGGATGTGCAGAATAAGGTATAAGGAGGGATTGTATAATGGACATGAATGGAATAATAGAGAAGGAACCCCGGGCTATATGGAAATCCTCCAAGCCAGTGCTTTTTATTGTGGATATGAACAATGGCTTTGCAAAAAAGGGAGTCCTTGCCAGCCCCAGGGTTGAGAAAATAATACCACAGATTGCTGAACTTGCTGAGGAATTTAAGAAAAAAGGCTGCCCAATAATCGCATTCACCGATTCTCATAACAAGGATGCAGAGGAATTCAGGTTCTATCCTCCCCACTGTATAGAGGGCACGGAGGAGTCTGAGCTAGTGGATGAGCTTAAGAGCCTTGGAAGCTATGTGCAGGTTATTAAGAAAAACTCTACCAACGGCTTTCTGGAAAGGGAGGCAAGGGAGGCCATAGACCAGCTTATGGAGTCTGGTACTGGGCAGTGGGTAGTAACTGGGTGCTGTACAGACCTTTGCGTGCTTCAGTTTGTGCTGAGCCTGAGGACCTACTTCAATACCACAGGCTTCTCCGGGGAGATAGTAGTGCCTGCAGCAATGGTAGAAACCTACAGCGCTCCGGGACATGACGGAGATGAGATGAACAGCTTTTCCATGTATAATATGAAGATTAACGGTGTGGAAATAACAGAAAAGGTGATATTAACTGATGACTAAGAAGGAAATCAGGGCTAATGCCCTTCTTGTATTGACTGCTGCCATATGGGGCTTTGCCTTTGTAGCACAGAGGGTTGGCTCAGGCTATGTGGGGGCTTTTACTTATAACGGGGTGAGGTTCATATTAGGGGCGGTTTCTCTGCTGCCCCTAATATATATAATTTCAAGTAAAAATAATAGAAATGGACAAGCATCTGGGTTTCCCCTTCTGCCGGGTATTGCCTGCGGGATGGTGCTTTTTATAGCCTCCACACTACAGCAGATAGGAGTATCTGAAACAACTGCTGGAAAGGCCGGCTTTATAACAGGATTTTATATAGTGCTTGTACCCTTGTTTGGAATATTTATGAGGCAGAAAATAGGAAGGAACATATGGATAGGTGTTGTATTTGCTCTCTCAGGGCTTTATGTGCTCAGTGTGAGTGAAAGCCTCTCCATATCAAGAGGAGACCTTCTTGTGCTTATAGGGGCTGTTTTCTTTGCAGTGCACATACTTATAATCGACAGGTTTGCAGGAGGTACAGACTCCCTCAAGCTGTCTTTTATACAATTTCTGACCTGTGGGGTATTAAGCTGTATATTGGCACTTATATTCGAGGATGCCCCGTTTTCAGGGGTGGTTCAGGCTGCAGCACCAATACTTTACGGAGGTATAGGCTCGGTAGGAGTAGCCTATACGCTGCAGGTAGTAGCTCAGAAGGATGCAAGACCATCCCATGCTGCCATAATAATGAGCCTGGAATCTGCCTTTAGTAGCCTTGGTGGGCTTATAATACTACATGAGGATTTAGGACCCAGGGGCTATGCAGGCTGCCTGTTGATGCTTGCAGGGATGATAATATCGCAGATTAGAACAAAAAAACAAAGCTCATAACATGTTAGATTTTGCAAAGTAAAGGAGCTGCCGCATTGGACAGCTCCTTTGATTTTATTGGTGGGAAGTGGGAGGAAGCATTTCCTTGAGAAGCTTGTATTTAAGCTCCTCAATGGAGATGCCTTCCTTCCTGGCCGTATCTTCCATCTCCCTTTCCTTATCGTATATCTTCTGCGCCCACATACGGGCCATAAGCTGCTCTGTAGTTATTCCAAGCTTATCGGCCTGGGCTTTCATATCCTTGTCCTTGGCCAGGCGTTCCTCTTCCATCTGATTTTTAAGCTCCTCAACGGATATGTTCTTCTCCTTTGCCTTATTCTCGAGCTCTTTTTCATGCTTTGATTTTGAGGCGGCCCTCAGCTGTTTTTTTAGCTCTGCAACCGAGATGCCCCTTTCATCTGCTAGCTTCAGTAGCCTGGCATTGTTGTCCTCAGATTCCTTTTTAAGCTGAGATTTTACCTGCTCCTCACTTACCCCCTTAAGCTTAGACAATTCCTTTACCATTAGCTCATATTGCTTGGTTTGTGGCTGAAATTTATTAGAGGGAGCCCCGGATTTTGGTGGTGGCGCTGCAAAGG
>JAEZLD010000036.1 GCA_023415335.1 Bacillota bacterium
TCAGTTCCACTTAAGGAGAGTGTAGGTCTGGTATCCTCAGAGTTCCTAATGGCTTATCCTCCAGGAATTCCAATACTCTGCCCTGGTGAGATAATAACTAAGGAAATAATAGATTACGTACAGGCACTGAAATCCTGCAACCTATATGTACAGGGAACCGAGGACCCTGAGGTTGAAAACATAAAGGTAGTAGATAAATAAAGGCTTTAATATAAAAATCCGGCACAATGTGCCGGATTTTTGCTATACCCTGGAGCGGCACAGAGTCCACCCCTTTCAATATTCACTTCTGCTTATTACCTAACTATGTCCTATCTCAATAGCTTTATATTATACGCCACTTCACTGCTTTCCATATCCCTTAAATAAGCCTTATACCTATCAACGTTCATATGTATTACATCCTTATAAATTGGAAGTAGACGAGAAAAATAGGAAAGCTGATAGTCAATGTCCGATAGCCCTTTTTTTATTTTACTATATGTCAAAAGTATCTTAATATTTCTTCTCATCTTTCTTGCAGCCTTTACTACATTTCCATAATAAGGCCCGGCAGTACTTATAAGCTTGACCTTTTTAAAGTTAGCAACCATAACACCAATGTATGACTCATATAGACTGTCAATATCCTCGGATGATACCCTGCCTTTCTGTGATGCGCATCTATCCATGCATTCCCTGTATTTAGTTACAGCTGTGTTTATTTCCTTTTTAGCATTAGTAAGATTGGCAAGCACCTCACCTATCAGCTCTGTACCTTGTATACCCTTAAGTGCCTCCATAGCCTCTGCAATATCTCTATAGTCTCTTTCCTCACTATTAAGCTGCCTCTCGCTTGTATATGCTCTATTGAACCTTTTAGAGGAAGCAGAGCCTAGAAGAAGCTCCATCCTTCTGAAGCATAATACAAGCTGATGTTTCATTTCTTTTTCCTTAATAGTCTTTCCATCCTCTGATAGAAAGACAATCCCTGAAGGCTCCGAAGATAATTTTCCAAGCTTAGCCTGGTAGTATAGAGCCTTTCTATATTGACTTCCGTTGTATTCCATAGGAATTGACAAAAGTGCGTATTCTCTGCTTTTCAGGCTTTGGTTTATTATAGGAGTATATGGTTCACAGGGTTTTCTATAAAGCTCCATTTAAACTCTTCCTCTCGTATAAATAATCAATACCAGCAAAAGGCAGGTACCGCCATTTAATTATAACCCATTTATATCCTTATTTAAAGCTTCCTATCTGTTTCTCTTTCATGAATTATTATTCTTTTCTCACCAGATTCCCTTCTGTCTGTTTTGATTTCAAGACACTTTTTAGGACATTTTAAAACACATTCCCCACAAATAATGCATCTGAAGGCATTGAGCTCCCAGTATTCATTCTGTCTGCTTACTGATATTGCATCAGCTGGGCATTGTCTTTGGCATATACCACAGTGTATGCACTTTTCATGATCTATCTCCAGCCTCCCTCTGGTTCTTTCATAGGGCTCCCTTTTTACATTAGGATACAGCCTTGTAGCAGGCTGTTTAAACAAGTTCTTAAGTATTATTGTTAGCATAGCCATATAAGTTCCCTACCTTTCAGTGCAGCTTATGCATGGATCAATTGTAAGCACAAGCACCGGAACATCTGGCAAAGTACACCCAGGAAGCATCCTTATAAGTGCGGGTATATTAGCAAAGGTAGGTGTCCTTATTTTAAGCCTTGCAAGGTTTTTAGTGTTATTACCTGTCATATAGTAAATGGCTTCTCCCCGTGGCTGCTCCACTCTTGATACAACTGATCCCTCTGGAAAGCCTTTTACGTTTACACAGAGCTCTCCTTGCGGAAGCTTTGCTATTGCCTGTCTTATAAGATCAAATGACTGGTATAGCTCCCTTATCCTTACCACAATCCTTGCATAGCTATCACCATCACTCTCTACAATAGGCTGAAAATCCAGACTCTTATATGCACCATAGCCAGTAGACCTTAAATCTATAGCTATACCACTGGCCCTTGCCACAGGTCCCACTACACAATACTCCTCAGCCTCCTTTTTTGTAAGTACGCCGATGCCCACCGTTCTCTGTTTTACAGTATAATTGTTTATAAATACCTTTTCTATCTCCTGTATGCTGTCCTCAAGCTCATTAACTGTACAAAGTATAGCCCTCAGGTGCTCTTCAGTCAGGTCCTTGGTAACTCCTCCAACCCTGTTGGCAGATATTATAATCCTGTTCCCCGTGGTCATTTCCATAATGTCCAATACCTTCTCCCTGTTTTTCCACACCTCCAAAAAAAGGCTTTCAAAACCAAAGGAATCTGCCATAAGTCCAAGCCATAATAAATGGCTCTGCAGCCTGGCAAGCTCTGCCCATATTACCCTTAAATATTCTGCTCTCTCTGGAATCTGTACGTTCATAAGCTCTTCTATTCCTCTGGCATATGCCATAGAATGCATAAAACTACATATTCCACATACCCTTTCCACTACATATATGGTCTGATTAAAATCCTTAAGCTCTGCCAGCTTTTCCAGTCCTCTGTGTACATAGCCTATTGATGGAAGGGCCTCTTTTACAACATCATCCTCCATAACAAGCTTCAGCTGAAGAGGTTCAGGAAGCACCGGGTGCTGTGGTCCAAATGGTATAACCGATCTAGGCATTTTCCTTCACCTCCTTAGAAAGCATAGGGGCCCTGGTACCCTCTTCTGTCATATACAGCCTTCCCTTATAATCTATAGTAAGGTTTTTAAACTGTACTCCGTAAAGGTCCTGGAACTCATTTTCTGCCAGAAATGCAGAAGGATATATGTGGGATATGCTCTGTATAATACTGTCATATTCTACAGAGGATCTTATGTTTATAAGCTCATAGTCCTTATCATAATGATAAGTTAACTCCAAACCCTCACCCTCCTTCTCGCAGGTTATTGCAGATAGACGAAAGCCATTCCCCTTCATCTCCTGAGCAATGTTTAATA
>JAEZLD010000103.1 GCA_023415335.1 Bacillota bacterium
TTTTTATTTCAACTATAGTCACTCCGCTGCCACCTTCATTGTAGTTGCCCACCCTCATGCTCTTCACATATCTGTGGCTTCTAAGCTGGGATTGTATACCCTCCCGTAGTGCCCCTGTACCCTTCCCATGGATTACGGCTACAGCTGAAAGCCCTGCCAGAAAAGCATCATCCAAATATTTATCAAGGTTGTACATAGCCTCATCAACAGTCTGGCCTCTCAGGTCAATGGAGCTTGATACGCTGAATGACTTCTGCTGAGCTAGCTTAGCTGTCCCTGTTTTTCTTACATCCTTTTTACTCTTGGAATCCCTCATAAGCTTGCTTAATGGAACATTAATCTTTATTATGCCTGCCTGCACAAGCACATCTCCCCTTGAATCTGGTCCTGATATTACTACAGCCTTCTGGGAGAGTGTGGTCACATAAACCTCCTCTCCAGGCCTTACCTGCTCAACCTGTACCATACCTTCCTTGTATTCCATGGTATCTACGTCTTTAACCTCCATAGTATCAAGCTTTTCCTTAAGCTTCTTTCTGGACTCCTCGGCATCTTTAATGGTAATGGTTTCAGAGGCTCTCATCTTCATGTCAATAAGCTCCTTGAGTATGGCATCTGCCTCCTCCTTTGCCTGCTTCACCACAGCCCTTGCCTCTTCCTGGGCCTTCTTTATTACCTCATCCTTCTGTTTGTTTATCCTATACTGTTTTTCTGAAAGCTCCTTCTTTATGGCCGAGGCCTCTCTCTTAAGCCTGTCAGCCTCCTCAAGCTGCTTTTCAACCAATGTGGTTTTATTCTGAAGGCTCTGTATTACATCCTCAAATCTGGCAGCATCCTTTGATACATACTGCCCTGCCTTTTCTATTATATAATCAGGCAGACCAAGACGCCTTGATATTTCAAAGGCATTAGACTTGCCAGGTATTCCTGTAAGGAGCCTGTAGGTAGGCCTTAAGGTTTCCACATCAAACTCCACACTGGCATTTTCAAAGCCTTGCTTTTCCATGGCAAAAATCTTTATCTCACTATAATGGGTGGTTGCAATAATCCTCGCTCCTTTTTCCTGAAGGCTCTCTAATATAGACATAGCCAATGCTGCTCCCTCTGTAGGGTCGGTTCCTGCTCCCAGCTCATCTACAAGCACCAGGGTGCTGTCCTGAGTATTTTTCATTATCTCCACTATGTTGGTCATATGAGATGAGAAGGTAGACAAGCTTTGTTCTATGCTCTGCTCATCCCCAATATCTGCATACACTCTTTTAAATATTGAAACCTCTGAGCCATCACGGGCAGGTATAGCCAGTCCTGACATAGCCATAAGGGTGAGAAGGCCTGCTGTCTTTAGGGTAACTGTCTTTCCACCGGTGTTAGGACCGGTAATTACAATTGCATTATAGCTTTCGCCAAGCCTTATATCAATAGGCACAACCTTGTCCTTATCGATAAGAGGATGCCTTCCTGCTTTTATGTTTACAACTCCATTTTCATTAACCCTGGGAATGGTTCCATTTACATCCAGTCCAAACTTAGCCTTGGCCATAAGGAAGTCCAGATATCCCAGGTTCATGTTATCATGCTCTAGTATGTCTGCCGAGGCCTCTACCTTTGAGGAGAGCTCAGATAATATTCTCTCCACCTCTGCCTTCTCCTTAAGCAACAGCTCCTTTATTTCATTGTTAAGCTCAACCACTGGCATAGGCTCTATAAACAGAGTGGAGCCACTGGCAGACTGGTCATGAACAAGCCCTGGAACGTTTCCCTTATACTCTGCCTTAACAGGTATAACATATCTGTCTCCCCTGAGAGTTATAATAGAATCCTGCAGATACTTTGAATAGGCTGAAACCATTGCCTGAAGCCTATCCCTGACTCCTGCATTCTTACTTTTGAGATTTCTCCTGATGGTGTAAAGCTTTTCACTGGCCTTATCCGCCACCTCGTCCTCACTTACAATAGCCATCTCTATGGCCTCCTGAAGAGGCTTCACATATACAAGGGTGTCTATGGTATCCGCTATAATAGGATACAGCTCCTGCTTAGAACCATCCTTCATAAAAGATTTTAAACCCTTTGTGCACCTTAAAATGTCAGACACTGCCAGAAGCTCTCCTGGATTCAGTGTATAGCCTATTTTTGCTTTTTTAATTATATCAACAATATTCTTTATTCCATGAAGAGGCAGACTTCCCCACTTAAGTGCCACCTCAATGGCCTCTGAGGTTTCCTTGAGATTCTCCTCCACCTCATATTTACTGGATGAGGGAGCAAGCTCTATACATAGCTTCTTGCCCAATGACGACTGTGCTCTCTCAGAGAGCATATTTATTATCTTATCATATTCCAAAACCCTTATGGTTTTCTCATTCACGTATGCCACCATTCCTTCCTGTTTGTACACATATACACTGTGTTTTCCCACATAATGCTCTTAAAAAAGCTTGGCTATTGTTGAAACCATCTTTTCCCATAAGCCTTATTTTTCCTTATAAAACCATTCACTTTTACACCTGTTCATTTATGGTATTAATCTACTCCATATTGAAAATGCCCTTTGGTTATGCTGTTCCCCAAAAGCTCCTTGAGTCTGTTAAGGCTTGGATTTACTGAAGCGCCTTTTCCCATAGCTCTTTCAATCTCTACTCTGCAGGCCGTAACTGCCAGCCTAGACTCCTCCTGGCTTTCGTTTAAAAGGGTAAGCACAATATAATCAGGACACATATTAATTATATCCTTTATATTATCAATTGTACAAAGTATTTTAGAGTTATATACATGGCTTCGGCAGGCCCAGTCGGTGACTACAGGGAACACCTCTCCCTCATCCCCTTTAAGGTAGTGAATCTTGTTCTCACATATATTGGGGCACCCTTCTCCTCCATAGCCCAGACTGCTTCCAGTAATACAGTTTCTGTTAACCATTGCCTCCAGCCTTCCGTATACATACACCATAAGCTTGCTTTCTGTATACCTTGAAAGCTCCTGCATCTGCCTTAATGTAAGTTCTGGAGAAAGTATACACCCATCATTTTCTAAAGAATCACATGCCGGGGAGTTGAACAAATTAAAGCTTTTGTCAAGATACACTTTAAAGCCATTTTCACTAAGTAGCTTATAGAAGCCTAGATTGCCGCACATAGCCTCGTTTATACCAAGTGCCTTGAGATCCATTGCCTGTTTCTTAAGCTTTTCATATTCCTCTATTATAATACTTCCATACCATGGAAGCACCTTTGTTCTCTCATTTGAAAGCTTAAGTGCGTCCCATATGGTACCATTGTTAGTCCTCAAATCCGGTCCTCCGAAGAATACCACATCAGCCCCCCCTGCTGCAGCCCCTCTGGCACATTCCAGGCTGCCAGTTAAAACAGCCACCCTTGGAGTCCTTTGATATCTCACAACACAAGCAGTGATAATGTCCTTTGGAAGCTCCATTTCTCTCTTTTTTCCCTGAAGCTTATCTATAAGCTTTTCTATTGCTTCCCTTCTCAAGCTGTTAAGCAGGGCTGCCGATATCCTTATATCCTTATCCATATAGATACAGGCTTCCTCCAGGTAAAATGGGGTATCCCCAAGCTTTGATAAGGCAGATTTAACGTTTTCCTCAGAGGTAGGTGTTTTTTGAGCCTTTTCAATACCATCAGCCTGACAGGATACGCTTATCCCCTTACCATTGGAGGCTGTCAGATATATGGGACAGTTATAATGGGCATGAAAGTCTATGTATACAGGAGCCCTCATAGCCTCCTTGGGGTTCCAGCTTTGCTCTGCTTCTTTAATTAAACCTGCATCCAGTGATTTATATATTACATCACCCTGCTTTGCCCCATCAAGGTATATTTCAGCGATTTCTCCTGGTCTTGCAGCATCTACTGTTTTTCCACTCACCCTTATGCTTCCCACCGGGGCACCCTTTCCCTTATTGAACACCTCTACTCCGTCACCAACAGTGAGAGCCTGTTCAAGCCTTATACTGGCAAATTTACCCGAGGATGAGGTTACCCTTCCCAGATAGGTTCCCCAGTTTTTAGGCCTTTCCCTGCTCATCATAAGCTCTCCCTGGCGTCCCATAAGGTATCCGCTGGTAAAGCCTCCTCTGTTAAATGCCTGGAGAAGCCTTCTGTTATCGTCGTTCTTTGCACAACCATCTATAGCTCTTCTGTATACACCAACTACAGATGCCACATACTCAGGCCTTTTCATTCTTCCTTCTATTTTAAGTGAGGTTACCCCCGTTTTAATTATCTTTTCTATAAAATCCCTTGAAGATAGGTCCTTCGCACTCAGATTATATCCCCTGGCATCGTTATCGAGAGTATACTGCTTTCTACAGGGCTGAGCACAGCTTCCTCTGTTGCCGCTTCTCCCTCCTAGCATACTGCTGAAGAGGCACTGTCCTGAAAAGCCTATACACAGAGCTCCATGTACGAAAACCTCCAGTTCAGCCTTGGTGTTGTCTGCTATGTACTTTATCTCATCTAGTGTCAGCTCTCTTGACAGCACCACCCTACTGCAGCCCATGCTGTGCAGCAGGTTTACCCCTTCTAAATTATGAGCGGTCATCTGGGTGCTGGCATGAAGTTCAAAATCAGGTATATGCTCCCTAAGCAGCTTAAACAGCCCTAGGTCCTGTATTATAAGTGCATCCACACCTGTCTCATATAGAAACTCTGCATAAGGCAAAGCCTTTTTAATTTCCTCATTGGTAAGCAGCGTGTTCATGGTAACAAACACCTTGACTCCGTAGGCATGGCAGAAGCGAACTGCCTCCCTCATCTGCTCCCTGTCAAAATTCCCCGCATATTTTCTTGCAGAAAACTCCGTTCCTCCTAAATATACAGCATTAGCCCCATTGAGCACCGCAGCCCTCAGGCTTTCGTAATTTCCTGCAGGTGCAAGCAATTCAATCATAATATTGTTCCCTCTCTTTTATCATCGGTATATCATACTCATACATATAGATTATACACAATTCACATGAAATAACCAACAGCACATAATTTATGGCATAACAAAAGAGCCCTTGCCTAATGTAGAGCCCTTTTGTTATTAACCTGTTAAGGACTTATAAGTCTATTGCTATTAGCTATAATTAATCTTCCAAAGGAATTCCCTGTACAAGAACGTCCTGCTCAACTCCAAGCTTATCCAGTATGTCTGCAAAAAGTGCCAGCTGTACCTGGGTTCCTGGAATAGGTGCTGCTCCCCCCTCACATAAGCAGTCGGTAAGCACATCATATTCCGGCCTTATAGCTCTTACAATCAGATGAGAGGACAAGGTAGGATCATCAAACACTGTTGGTGGCAGCGGCTTATCGAAATCAGTAAACGGAATATCCTTTGACCATACAAAATAGCCATTACTAATAGTAAGAGTCTCCCCTGTACCTATGACTATTGGGAAGGTTTCCTGGAAGCAGAATTTCACTCCATTGTCATCTGGAAGAACTATCACTCCATATGTGTTATCCTCATACTTAACGCAAAGGAATACCTTAAAGGTTATTCTAAGCCTTGCCTTGTGGTTACATATTATTTCCTGGCACGTTGACCACTCACATATCTTAACCTCTGTTATACACTTAACTCCAAAGTCAGTATCATCTACCACTTTCTTATAAATACACAGGCCTAAGGGCGCTTTTCTAGGGCATGGTCCTATTCCCACTGCATGCTCTGAAAATAGTATCTGCTCCTCGTTGGTATATTTAGCAAGGATTCTTTTTACATATATGTCTATCTGTTCTGGTGTAACTCCAATCTGTTTATAAAGATTATCCATCGATTTCCCTCCTTATACATTCCTATACCACTGCTCCAGTCTTAATTCATATTATGCAATCATAAAAAAATGTGTGATAAAATGTAAAAAAATAAGACCCTATGGGTCTTATCAGTTTCTTTTTCTATTTTGCTCATCCTTCAATTGCTTTTTCATGCTAACAAGCTCAATCTGACTCTCCAGAAGCTGGTTTTTAAGCTCAGCAATGGTTCTACTGTTCTCCTCCAGCTTACTATCAGATGCCTTGGCCTGGGCCTTTATATTCTCATTTTCCTTTAACAGATTTTGCAGCTCCTCATCCTTCTTAACATACTCCTCGTACAGGGAATCATACTCATTCCTCATACTGTCAATATCCTGGTCCTTATCCCTGCTTTCAGTTGTGGCAGACTCCAGCTGTCTCTGAAGATGTATAAATTCTCCATTAAGCCTGTCGTACTCTTCCCTGATTAAAGCAAGCTGCTTCTCCGGTTCATTGATAGCCTTTCTTGTATCCTCCAGCTGCTTTCTGAGCCTGAACAAATCATCTGCAAGTGTGATTGCTGTAAGGACTGCGGAGGAGGTCGTACTATGTCTTGGATTACTCTGTAGCGTTTCCTTTATCTTTTTATCCACATAATTTGCAATTGAAAACAAATAATCCTCTGTTTCATCTCCCATAAGAGTATATTCCGAACCGTTTATTTTAACAGTAACCTTACTATTGCCCATAAAAGCACCCTCTCAAAATTATTATACGAATTCAAATGGCACACAAGCTTATTTATTACTTCTACATTGTTTTAAAAAATCCTTCATAATATGTTATTTATTATTAAAAAAATAACAAGCTATCGCTCATGTATTAAAACCACTTAGACGCAGTCATATATTATCTCATCTCTTTATTCAAGGCTTTTGTTATGGTTGCGTGAACTCTTTTTATTATATTTAACACATCTTGGAACTGTCTTGTAAACTCCTTATTTTTATAGATTTCGTTCATTATCTACAAAATGCTCTCCTTCATTTATAAATCTCCAAAAAATTATGACCTTCATCCTATAAAGGGACAAAAGTCACTTTCGTGGTGCCATCCTATTTTCTCAAAGCACCTGGCAATATATATAATTTTTAATCACTCATTCAAATAAAAGTACCTCTGCGCTGCCTTACCACCTCATATATTATTATGGCAGCAGCAGCGGCTGCATTCAGCGACTCTGCTTTCCCAGCCATAGGTATCTTTATTTTACAGGTACAAAGCTCCATATGCTCCTTGGGAATCCCATTAGCCTCATTCCCTATAATAATAGCGGTCCTGCCTTTGAAATCACAATCATATATTGCCTCTGATTGCTCCAGGCTTGAGGCGTATACGGAAAAGCTCTTTTCTTTAAGTGATTTTGCCAGCTCATCTATATTATCACAGCATATCACAGGGATATGGAATACAGAACCCATAGTAGAGCGCAGCGTCTTAGGGTTGTAGGCATCTACCGTCCCTTTAAGAAGAACAATCCCGTTTGCTCCTGCAGCATCGGCAGTCCTTATAATGGAGCCCAGATTTCCAGGGTCCTGGATTCCATCTGCAATTACAATAAAGTCCCCATCCACATCTTCAAGGGTTCTTTCAGGTCTAGTTACCACTGCTGCAGCCCCCTGAGGCGTTTGAGTATCGCAAAGCTCCTTTAATATATCATGTGATACCTCATACATTTTTATGCCCTGCTTCTGTATCCTTTCGGCCCCATTAGTATCCATAAGCTTTGAAGAATATAGTATGTATTCTATCAGACCCTCTTTTATTCCCTCTTCGATGAGCCTTATTCCTTCGATTATAAATTTACCCTCATCGTCCCTGTACTTTTTCTGCTTAAGCTTTAATGCATATTTTACAAACTGGTTATCCCTACTTAGCATATTCCACCACCTGTATCAAATATCCTATTAAATATTATTTAACCTTTATTTTCTCAATATAGTTAAGCTGATCCGTTCCGCCTATTACAACCATAACATCACTTGGCTTTATTATATCATCTGCTTGTGGTGACACATTTATGCTGTTACCCCTTTTTATAGCCATTACATTTATTCCATACTTATTCCTCATGTTAAGTTCCCTGAGAGTATGGCCTTCCCACTCCTCTATGGCTGTTAGCTCCATGATGCTGTAGTCTGGAGAGAGTTCAATATAATCCAATATACTGGAAGAGCACAAATTATGTGCCACCCTTATTCCCATATCTCTTTCAGGGAATACTACCCTATCGGCACCTATTTTGTAGAGCACCTTGGCATGAAGCTCATTCTGAGCCTTTGCAACTACATACTTTATTCCAAGCTCCTTTACAAGAAGCGTTATCATAATGCTAGACTGTACATCTGTTCCCACAGTAACCACGGCTACATCAAAATTTCTTATTCCCAGTGATTTTAAGGTTGCCTCATCAGTAGCCTCTGCCTGTATAGCCTGAGTTACACTGTCAGCTAAACTCTGAACAACCTCCTCGCTACTATCTATTGCCAGAACATCATTTCCTAGGGAGTACAGCGTTTTAGCAATGCTACTTCCAAACCTTCCCAGGCCAATAACCACAAACTGCTTTTTTGACATGTTAACCCTCCATTAACCCACTAATATTTTGTCCTCTGGATATTTTATAGTTGTACCCGCTGTCTGAGCTTTATTTGCAAAAGCTAACGCAAGAGTTAAAGGTCCAACCCTTCCAGCATACATTGTAAGTAATACAGCAACCTTTCCTATGGATGTAAGGCTTGGGGTAAACCCTAAGGTAAGCCCAACAGTGCCAAAGGCAGATGTAGCTTCATACAAATACGTTTCCAAATTGCCTGTTTCAGTGATGGATAGAATCATCGTAACC
>JAEZLD010000151.1 GCA_023415335.1 Bacillota bacterium
TTTGGAGGCTCAGTAATTGCCTGGTTTGGATTAATACCACTAATAAAATATTATGGTGCAAGCATTCCAAACATTGTTTTCCCATCTGATAAGCTTATTGTTGACATGACAGCAAGTGAAATATGGAAAAACTATATTAAATACATCGGTGCAGGAGCTGTTGCTATGGGAGGCTTCATATCCCTGGCTAAATCCATGCCTACAATAATCAGAAGCTTCAAGCAGGCTATGTCAGGCATAGGAAACAAGAACAATGGTAAGCTTGACAGAATTAGCATGGACGCTCCACTTTCATGGGTAATCGCTGCCGCTGCCTTTGGCTTCCTTGCATCATGGCTTATACCTGCTATTGGTGCAACCTTCCTTGGTGCATTAGCCGCAGTTGTATTCAGCTTCTTTTTTGCTGTTGTTTCTGCCAGAATGGTTGGAATAATTGGTGCATCCAACAACCCAGTTTCAGGCATGACAATTGCCACAATGTTATTTGTAACCACAATACTAAAGGTTACAGGAAACATAGGTGATTCCGGCATGACAAAGGCCTTCCTTGTAGGCGGCATAGTTTGCGTTGCAATAGCTGTTGCAGGAGGCACTGCACAAAGCCTTAAAACCACCTATGTTATAGGAGGCAGCCCGAAGAAGGTTCAGCTGGGAATGTTTGCAGCCCTTGCATTTGCATCTGTTGTAGCAGGGCTGGTCGTTATTATGCTTGATAAGGCATATACAATAGGCAGTGAGGCAGTGGCAGCACCACAGGCTTCCCTTATGAAGCTTATCGTTGAAGGCATTATGACAGCAAAGCTTCCGTGGACACTAGTTATAATAGGTGCAGCATTAGCTGTGTTCTGTGCACTTGCTGGAATATCCATACTCCCTGTAGCACTCGGAATATACCTTCCTATAACTCTTAATGCAGCCATACTTGTAGGCGGGATAATAAGAAAAATAGTTGAAAAGAGATTTGCCAAGAATAAGGATAGGCTTGACCAGTCTGTCGAAAAGGGAACACTTCTTGCTTCAGGACTTGTTGCAGGAGATGCATTAATAGGAATACTCATAGCAGTATTCGCAATATTGAACATAAACATTGCAGTAGGACCAAAGCTTTATAAATTGCTGACATCAGCTGGTCTTACCTTCTTTAAAGGATTCGAGGCAAATAACTTATTCTCATTCGTAATGTTCATTCTCTTAGGGGTCTGGATCTACTGGTTCTCAACTAAAAAGAATTAAGAAGGTGAATGTCGTGGACGCTCATCAGAAGAATAAATATAATTTTGCTTTGTACATACCCGTTATAAAGGAAAAACATTGGGATGCAAATAATGAAGGAAGGGTAACACTCCACCTGACTGTAAAGGATCCTGTAAGACGCTTTGCGGGATGGCTAGTAAAAAAATCTCCTAAAACCGATATGGATCTTGACGAGCTAAGCTCAAAGGCCTGGTGCCTTATGGATGGTGAAAAAACCATATATGAAATATCAAAGGAGATGTCCAAAACCAGTGCCAATCCTAATGATGAGCTGAGAAGACTCGTGACATTTATAAGATACTGTTCTAAAAAAGGATGGGTGGGCTACAAAGCAGATTATACCGAATAACATAAAAAGAGGTGCTGCCACAAAGCAATTACGGCAGCACCGTTTCAGTGGATACGGTCACATCACTTATAACTATATATTAAAAAAATATAACAGTTTTTTAAATATTTTTTCTTAAAATCGCAGACATTTTCTTGAATTTGTCCACAACTGATGGTAAGATATATCAGTGATTATGATACAACTTGTATACAATTTAGTTACATTTTGTTCTAAAGGGAAAGGAGAGTTAGTTATGAATAAGCTAAGTAATCTGAAACCGTCTGAGGTACTAAGTATATTTGAAGAGATGTCCCAGATACCAAGAACCTCAGGAAACGAAAAAGAAATAAGCGATTGGCTTGTTGGGTATGCAAAAGAGAGAAATCTTGAGGTTTATAGGGATGGTGCCCTTAATGTTGTTATTAAGAAGCCTGGCACCAAGGGTTATGAAAACTCCCCTGCCGTTATTATCCAGGGACATATGGATATGGTGGGAGAAAAGACAAAAACCAGTACACATGACTTTTTGAAGGACCCTATAGCATTAAGGGTTGAGGGTGACTACATATATGCCACTGATACCACCCTGGGGGCTGACGACGGTATTGCTATAGCCTTTGCACTTGCACTGCTGGATTCCAAGGATGTGCCCCATCCACCTATGGAGGTTCTTATAACCACAAGCGAGGAAACAGGCATGAACGGTGCCATAGACCTGGATCCACAGCATATAGACGGTAAAATACTTTTAAATATAGACGCAGAAGAGGAGGGAGTATTCCTTGTAAGCTGTGCAGGTGGTGTTAACGCTGTTACTTCCTTTAAGCTTGCATATGAGGATAAATACTCTGATGCATATGAAATTTCCATTGGAGGCCTCAAGGGAGGACATTCAGGAATGGAAATTGTAAAGCAGAGAGCCAATGCAGTGAAGCTTCTGGGAAGATTATTAGACAGAATATGCTCACAGCATGAACTTAAGCTTTCCTCAATATGTGGAGGAGCCAAGCATAATGCTATTGCAAGGGAAGCCTCTGCTGTTATAGTATGTCCGAGTCTTAAGCTTTCAGAGATATCACAAATAGCTGATGAAATGGGCTCAATTTTCAGAAACGAGTTCAGCGTAGAGGACCCCAGCATATCCATTGAGGTTAAGGAAATCTCCGTAGAACGCTTTATGAGCCTCCAGGATACCAGGAAGCTTATAGATTACATTACAGTTGTTCCCGATGGAGTGCAGACTGTAAGCAGAGAAATACAGGGACTTGTTGTCAGCAGCCTTAATCTTGGAGTTCTTGAGGCAAAGGACGACCAGATCATATTCACCCATTCCATAAGAAGCTCCATAAGAAGCTTGAGGGACGAAATAGCCTTAAGGGTACAGCATATAGCAAAGCTTTGCGGAGCAAATGTAAAGCTATCTGACAGCTATCCTGAGTGGCAGTATGACGCAGACTCTAAGGTAAGGGACATCGCTGTAAAAACATATACTGACCTGTGGAACAAGGAACCTGAAATTCAAGCAATACATGCAGGTCTTGAATGTGGTCTTCTTAAGGAAAAGCTAGGCGATTTGGACATGATAAGCTTCGGTCCAGATCTTTACGATGTGCATACCCCAAATGAGCACATGAGTATCTCCTCAGTAGAAAGAACCTACAAGTTCCTGAAGGCTCTTTTGGCTAACCTTAAGTAAACTACTCATGGCTGGGGCTAAGCAGCCATTTAACATATAAAAAATTATAAACAAAGGAAAAGGAGAAGTATCATCATGAGTGAAAACAAGAAACGTCTTTCAGCTACTGCTTATGGGGGAATAAAGGGCGATGATTATGTTCCTTTTGTACCCACCACAGAGGTAATGCCTGAAATGACAGGCTACTCAATTATTATAGGTATTTTATTTGCCTGCCTGTTTGCAGCCGCAAACACCTACTTAGGCTTAAAGGTAGGTATGACCATATCCGCCGGTATACCTGGTGCTATTATGGGAATAGGAATTTTAAAGGGGCTATTCAGAAGAAACAGCATACTGGAAGCCAACATGGTTGCCTCACTGGCTGCAATGGGCGAATCCATCGCCGGCGGCATTATATTTGTGCTTCCAGCCCTTATACTGTGTGGCTTCGGCCTTTCAGTACTTCAGGTTGTTATTGTAACAATCATCGGTGGTGCCATGGGTGTATTCTTTATTACACCTCTTAGAAGATTCCTTATAGTTGAGGAGCATGGAAACCTTATATACCCAGAGGCTATGGCTGCTGCTGAGGTCCTTGTAACCGGGTCTCAGGGTGGATCCGGCTTTAAGACAGTGCTCTCCGGCCTTGGTATTGGAGGAGTATACAAGTTCCTTTCCGGAGGACTCAATTTCTGGTCCGAATCTGCAACCTATACCATAACACAGTACCAGGGCACCATGATAGGTGTTGATTCGCTTGCCTCACTGCTTGGTGTGGGCTTCATAGTTGGAACAAAGGCATCCATGCTTATGTTTGGAGGCTCAGTAATTGCCTGGTTTGGATTAATACCACTAATAAAATATTATGGTGCAAGCATTCCAAACATTGTTTTCCCATCTGATA
>JAEZLD010000161.1 GCA_023415335.1 Bacillota bacterium
AGAAAGATAAAGTAAGTAGAAGCAGTCATTTTTGTACAAATGTTAGTAATAGGACATATAGTACATAAATGGCTGCTTTTGTATTTACTTTTAATAGAGATATGATATCCTAGTATAAAATTCAATAACGTTCGTTGTGGCTCTCCTGCATGAAATAGTGCAGCAGAGCGTAACAGGAAATCTGGCGAAAAGCCTGCTATCTGATGGAAGGTTTTCAACATATGTTGTATTATTCTAATCCTCTGGTACCATACAATTTCTTTAAAAGCTGTATGGTATGCAGAATTGAACAGGAGAAGTAATTATGGCAAAATGTATTATGATACAGGGAACAATGTCCAATGTAGGGAAAAGTCTCATAACAGCCGGATTGTGCCGGATATTTATGCAGGATGGATATAAGACAGCCCCTTTTAAAGCTCAGAATATTGCGCTTAATTCATACATAACAGAGGAGGGCTATGAGATGGGAAGGTCCCAGGTTATGCAGGCTGAGGCTGCTGGTATAAAACCTTCTGTACGTATGAATCCAATACTCCTTAAGCCTACCAATGATACAGACTGTCAGGTTATAGTTAACGGAGAGGTATGGAAGCAGACCAGCGCAAGGGCGTATTTCTCCTGCAAGAAACAGCTTATACCTATGGTTATGGAAGCATACCATAGCCTTGAGGAGGAATATGACATAATTGTTATAGAAGGAGCTGGAAGTCCTGCAGAGATTAATCTTAAGGCACAGGACACTGTTAACATGGGTATGGCTAAAGCTGCCCATGCACCTGTGCTTATGGTAGGGGATGTGGACCGAGGAGGGGTATTTGCACAGCTTTACGGTACGGTTCAACTGCTGGATGAGGATGAAAAAGACATGGTCAAAGGAATGATCATAAACAAGTTCAGGGGAGACAAGACAATTTTCCTCCCTGGAATAGAAAAGCTGGAGAAGATTATAAACTTACCTGCTGTAGGAGTGGTACCCTATATGACTGTTGATGTAGATGACGAGGACAGCTTAAGTCAGAGGCTTAGCAGCGGTCAGGCGGATTTAATTGACATTGCAGTTATACAGCTGCCCCACATATCAAATTTCACTGATTTCAACGTTTTTCAGGGGATACAAGGAGTTTCGCTGCGCTATGTCAGATCCCTATATGAGCTGGGAATACCTGATATGATAATTATTCCAGGTACCAAAAACACCATGAGGGATTTGATGTGGATGAGGCAGAATGGACTTGAAGGGGCTGTTTTAAGGCATGCTGCCAATAGTACTGTAATTTTTGGAGTGTGTGGTGGATATCAGATGTTGGGAGAGTCCATCTCAGACCCTATGAGAGTAGAGGAAGGTGGAAGCGTAGAGGGCATGAACCTGCTGCCTGTATCTTCAGTGTTTCAGGGTCAGAAAACAAGAACCAGAGTTAAAGGAAAATTCAGGTCTATTGGAGGAAGGTTACATAAGCTCCAAGGATGTATTCTTGAGGGTTATGAAATCCATATGGGAGAAACCAAGTCATCCTTGGATAGCATAACAGAAATAACAGACTGTATAAGCGGAGAATCAAAACTGGATGGCTGTTACAGAGGTAATATATATGGGTCATATGTTCATGGCATATTTGATGCGCCTGAAATAGCAGAAAAGGTAGTCCGTTCACTTGCTGAAGCAAAGGGTGTAAAGCTTGAAGAAATGCCAAGGATATCGCTTATGGATTATAAAAACCAGCAGTATGACCTTGTGGCAGATACATTGAGGAAGCATCTTGATATGAATAAGATATATGAAATCCTGGAGTCGGGAATATAACAGTGTCTATGTATTAGAATAATTCTCTATATTTGCATTCTTATTTTTCATATGATAAACTAGTTAAAATGTTATTCATCAGGAGGATAAGTGATATGCCTATTCCCACAAAAGAAGAATCTAACCTGCGTATTACTGCTAAGGAACTGGTGCTTAATGCTGTACAGGATTGGATTATATCCGGGGTGTTAAAGCCAGGCGAAAAAATCATAGATTCTGAGATTGCAAAATACTTTTCGGTTAGCCGTACACCGGTACGTGAGGCTTTGCAATCCCTCTCTGAACAGGGATTGGTTGAGGTTGTTCCATCCTGTGGCACCCGGGTGTCTGAAATTGACTGGAACGACATAAAAAAATGCTATGAGCTTATTGCTGAGCTTCAGATTGTAGCGGCACGTATGGCCTATCATTCAATGGGACAAAAGGACTTCACAATGCTGCGTAAAATTAATTCTGATTTTGAACAGGCTATATCAGCTGGAACCATAAAAGATCAGCAGCATGAAGATGCATTGTTTCATGGATATCTGATTGATAAGGCTGATAATGGATATCTGAAGCAATACATAGAGCACCTGATGCTCCGTATTCTGCGCAGTGAAAATTTATATTTCGGAGTCAATATTAATCGCAGAGCCTCAATAAATCAACATAGAATCATTGTTGATTCCCTTGAAGCTGGAGATTTAGCCGGAATGGAAAATGCCATGCGTGATAATTGGATTGGAGCTTATAACCATGTGAAGGCAAGCTCCCAGGTATCCGGCCATAGCTCTGAAAATAAGTAATCAATAGGATTTAGAAATAATGGTCTATAGCTTAAGGACACTAATATATTATGAGTGGTATGGAATTCACGGTTAAATTTTTAACCGTGAATTTTTGCTTCAAAGGGGAATATTAACTTTTCTGTCTGAAGTATTCACTTCATGATGCCGAAGAATGTAAGATTTTCTGCATTTTATATTGACAGTCTATTTCATTTCGTATAAACTTAAATCAGGATAACCAATATATCGCATACAATATATCACATAATTTCTAAATTATATGAAACAATGTACAGCATCCATGTATTGTCACACAGAAGTATAAAATATTCATCAGAGTTTAAAACACAGAAGAATCCATTATATTTTGTCAGCATGCAAACAGACATGCAGAAGTTCAAGAAATGCCTCAACAATAACCAATAGGTGTATTCAAAATTGATTTATAATCAAAATAAAGGGGGAAATATTAATGAGTAAAATTAACCTTTCTTTAAACCGAGAAGGACTTGAACACAATATCCGCAAGGCAAAGGAATATAAAATTGTTATTCCTACTATCTCACAAATGCAGAATCCAGAAACTATTCCTGAGAAGATAAAGGTAAAGCTGAAGGATACAGGCATGTGGGACGTGAACCCGTTAAACCTGTTCCGTATCACTTGGAAGAATGAAGCTAAGGAATTCGGAGGACTATTCCAGGAGGTACCGAACTATGTTGAGCTTCCTTCCGTATTGACTGGTGTACCATGCCGCATTATTGCAATGGCCGGCAAGTGGTTCCCAACTGGCTGTCACAAGGTTGGTGCTTCCTTCGGATGTCTGGCACCAAGGCTCGTAACTGGTCAGTTTGATGTAGATGCTCATAAAGCAGTATGGCCTTCTACAGGTAATTACTGCCGTGGAGGTGCATTCAACTCAAAGCTTCTTGGTGCACAGGGTGTTGCAATACTTCCTGCTGAGATGAGCCAGGAGAGGTTTGACTGGCTGCATTCTATTGGTGCTGAGGTTATTGCAACTCCAGGCTGTGAGTCTAATGTTAAAGAGATTTTTGACAAAACCAATGAGCTTAAGCAGGACCCACAGTACATGATATTCAACCAGTTCGAGGAGATGGGAAACCCACTATGGCATTATAACGTTACAGGAAAAGCACTAGCTGATATTTTTGAAGCTGTTAAGCGTCCTGGTGACCATTTTGCAGGAGCATGCTTTACCTCTGGATCTGCTGGAACCATGTCTGCAGGTGATTACCTCAAGGAAAAATATCCAAACCTTAAGCTGGCAGTTGGCGAGGCGCTTCAGTGCCCAACTATCTTGAACAATGGCTTTGGAGGCCATCGTATAGAAGGAATCGGTGATAAGCATATTCCTTGGATACACAATGTTAAGAACAGTGACATGGCTATAGATATTGATGATGAAGACTCACAGCGCCTGCTCCGCCTGTTTAACACTCCTGAAGGACATACATACCTTAAGGATGAGCTGCATTTGGATGATGAACTGATCGAAAAGCTGTCCTGGCTTGGTATTTCAGGTATCGCAAATGTGCTGTGCTGCATTAAGATGGCAAAGTATTATGAATTGACAGAGAGAGATGTAGTTGGTACTGTTCTTACAGACTCAGCCGTAATGTATGGAAGCCGTATTGCAGAGCTCAATGAGCTGCACGGTGCTTACAGCGTTGCTGGAGCAGCTTCGGACCATAATCTGAGGATGCTGGGACAAAAGACAGACAATATGATAGAGCTTACATATGCCGAGCGTAAGAGAGTGCATAACCTTAAGTATTATACATGGGTAGAGCAGCAGGGCAAGACCTCTGAAGAGCTGAATGCCCTGTGGTACGATACTGAGGGCACTTGGGATGCTGTACATGCACAGGCTGCAGAGCTTGATGAACTCATTTGCGCTTTTAATGAAGAGACAGGAGTGCTTAAAACCCTATAATTAAATATATAGAATATATAGTATAGAAGAATAATGGGTGTTTAGTTTAATGGAGGTTTATATGATAAAAGAAGCAATGGAGTATATAACGGGTATTGATTATGAAGTAGGACAATCTATCCTGGAAGAGATGAACCGTCAAAAAAGAAACATAGAGCTCATAGCCTCTGAAAACGTGGTTAGTGAAGCAGTAATGACTACAATGGGTTGCTGCCTGACCAACAAGTACGCTGAAGGATATCCTGGAAAGCGTTACTATGGAGGATGTGAAAAGGTAGACATAACAGAAAATATAGCAAGGGAGCGTGCCTGCAAGCTGTTCGGTGCTGACCATGCCAATGTACAGCCTCACAGTGGAGCTAATGCCAACCTGGCAGCCTTCTTTGCCCTAGTTAACCCTGGGGACACTGTTATGGGTATGAACCTTGCCCATGGGGGACATCTTTCTCACGGAAGTCCGGTTAACATATCCGGAAAGTATTTTAACATAGTTCCATACAGCCTTAATGATGAGACTGAAATGCTGGACTATGATGCAATATATAAGACTGCACAGGAGTGCAAGCCAAAGCTTATAGTAGCAGGAGCCTCTGCATATCCAAGGGCAATTGACTTTGCAAAGTTCAGAGAGATTGCTGACAGCGTTGGAGCATACCTGATGGTTGATATGGCCCACATTGCAGGACTTGTAGCTGCAGGACTTCACCAAAGTCCAGTACCTTATGCGGATGTGGTTACCTCTACTACCCACAAGACCTTAAGGGGACCTAGAGGAGGGCTTATACTCTGCAAGGAGGAGCTTGCAAAGCAGGTAGATAAGGCGATATTCCCTGGAAC
>JAEZLD010000163.1 GCA_023415335.1 Bacillota bacterium
TTGCAGGTCCTTATTTTTATTCATTAGGATTTTTAAAGCTCGGCGGATTGGCCTTTGTGTCTCCAAAGGAATCTTCTGGGGAAGGATTGGATAGGTTAAAGTAAAGCCTTGAATCCTTAGTCACACCAAAATCCTCATTGGAGCCTGTATCCTGAACCTTGTTAAAAGCCTCCCTAAACAGTGCGTTATGTGCCTCCTCACGGTTAAGCAGGAAGTCTATAACCTCCCTTACCTTCTTATCATTAATCTGACGGTGGAGATATTCATAAACTACCTTTGCCCTCTGCTCTGAGGCAATGTTGGAGAGCAAATCTGCACACAAGTCCCCTGTAACAGTAACATAGTCTGCTGTCCAGGAGTATCCCGAGGCATTTATGAGCCCTGGGTTTAACCCCAGTATAACATGGCTCTGGATTTCACCTGCAGGAGTCGATTCCGCATCCACATCATGCCCATTGAGGAGGTTTATAAGCTGGCCCACCATCTCCATATGGCTCAGCTCCTCTGAAGCTATGTCTAAGAATAAATCTTTTATCTGAGGGTCCTTTATTCTAAAGCTCTGAGACATATACTGCATTGCAGCCTTGAGTTCCCCATTGCCTCCTCCAAGCTGTTCCTGCATTAATGCGGCATATTGAGGATTAGGTTTT
Organism: Bacillota bacterium; assembly: GCA_023415335.1. Taxonomy (GTDB): domain Bacteria; phylum Bacillota; class Clostridia; order Clostridiales; family Caloramatoraceae; genus JAEZLD01. Next base: position 651 of record JAEZLD010000163.1, read on the forward strand.
TCAATTTCTACTGGGTGGAATAGCTGTTTTTCATGCTTGAACATAGCAAACACTCCTTTTTCTCTTAGTATCTCCTAGCCTATGCGCCATATTCACCCTCACAACAGCTTATTGCAGCTTCCATCAGCATAATTATTAAAAACAAAAGGGATAGGCCCCCGCATTATAAATCTGCATGAGTAGTCTACCCCGTTTAAACCTTATACAATTATATACCATAGATTATCAAGACTCTTTTAAATTCAAATATATTGCTGGGTAAAGCTTTGCAACAAACAGGAGTCTGTCCCACACGAGCAATGAATCACCTTACTTATACCTGATATAAGCAGAGCTTCTGCACGTTTATGTATCCTCCGTAGGCTCTTAGAAATTTCAAAGCATCTGACTATTCAGCAACCAGCAGCTTACTACTTGTGGTAAGTGCCTAATACATTTCTCTCTGCTCGGTCTTCTACTCTTCTATTCAGCCACATCAGGGCCTCTTCAACATGCTCTAGGGCCTTATCATTATATAGGGTTTCAAACTCACCCTCCTGGAAGAGTTTCAGCCTGTCTCTTATAATCTCCAGTAAATCAGCATCAAGAACACCTTTTACAGAGCTGTTAACTCCTCTGGGTCCTCTTTGAAATTGAATATCAGCAAGAACAGTAGAAGGTTCCTTACCATCGCTAATAGATACTATACGATATTCATGATACCCTCCGCCAGGTCCAACATCCCCAACAGCATAAACGTCATTGATCTTTTCAATCTTTTGAATTGTAGAGAGTTTTTTGTCCATTATATAGCCTCCTAATAAATTATTATAATTATATTATACCAAAATTTCATAGAATTGTAAGATAGTTTTATAACACATTTAATTATATAAACGCATATAAAAAAAGAACCCTGATTTCTCAGGATTCTTAAAACTTTTTTCTACTTATTCATAGCTTCCTCGACCGCAACGGCAATGGCAACGGACATTCCCACCATCGGATTATTGCCGGCACCTATAAGTCCCATCATTTCTACATGTGCTGGAACTGATGATGAGCCTGCAAACTGTGCATCTGAGTGCATCCTTCCCATGGTATCAGTCATGCCGTAGGAAGCAGGACCTGCTGCCATGTTGTCTGGATGGAGGGTTCTTCCCGTACCACCACCGGACGCAACTGAGAAGTACTTCTTGCCCTGCTCAATGCATTCCTTCTTGTAGGTACCTGCAACAGGATGCTGGAACCTTGTTGGGTTGGTTGAGTTTCCTGTTATGGATACTCCAACGTTTTCAAAATGCATTATGGCAACGCCTTCCCTAACGTCATCTGCTCCATAGCATCTAACCTTAGCCCTTTCTCCATTGGAGTAGGCTACTTCCTTTACTATCTCAAGCTTGCTTGTATAGTAATCAAACTTGGTCTGTACATAGGTAAAGCCGTTTATCCTTGATATAATCTGTGCTGCATCCTTTCCAAGGCCGTTAAGTATTACCTTAAGGGGCTTCTTCCTTACCTTGTTGGCTGACTTGGCAAGTCCAATTGCACCCTCTGCTGCTGCAAAGGATTCGTGTCCTGCAAGGAATGCGAAGCACTCAGTGTCTTCGTTAAGAAGCATTGCTGCCAGGTTTCCATGTCCAAGTCCAACCTTCCTATCGTCTGCAACAGAACCAGGTATGCAGAAGGACTGGAGTCCCTCTCCTATGGCCTTAGCTGCATCCTCAGCTCTTTTACAGCCCTTCTTTATAGCAACAGCAGCACCTACAGTGTATGCCCAGCATGCATTTTCAAAGCATATTGGCTGTATTCCCTTTACGATGTTATAGGCATCTACACCCTTCTCATCACATATAGCCTTAGCTTCTTCTATGGAGGAAATTCCATATTTATTTAAGGTTTCATTAATCTGCTTTATTCTTCTCTCATAGCTTTCAAATAATGGCATCTCTATTCCTCCCCTCCAATTATTCCTGCCTTGGGTCTATGACCTTAGCAGCCTCAGCAAACCTTCCATAGGTTCCAGTTGCCTTTGCAAGGGCTTCGTTAGCATCTACACCCTTTTTTACTGCTTCCATCATTTTCCCAAGGTTAACGAATTTATAGCCTATTATCTCGTTGTTCTCATCTAGTGCTATCTCAGATATATAGCCCTCTGCCATCTCAAGATATCTTGAGCCCTTTGCAAGAGTTCCATACATGGTTCCAACCTGGCTCCTTAAGCCCTTTCCAAGGTCTTCAAGTCCTGCACCTATTGGAAGTCCACCCTCTGAGAAAGCAGTCTGGGTTCTTCCATATACTATCTGGAGGAACAGCTCTCTCATTGCTGTATTTATAGCATCACATACAAGGTCAGTGTTAAGTGCCTCAAGTATTGTCTTTCCTGGAAGTATTTCTGAGGCCATTGCTGCGGAATGGGTCATACCTGAGCATCCAAGGGTTTCAACAAGTGCCTCCTGGATAACACCTTCCTTTACATTAAGAGTAAGCTTGCAGGCACCCTGCTGAGGTGCACACCAGCCGACTCCGTGTGTAAGCCCTGATATGTCCTTTATCTCTTTAGCCTGTACCCATTTTCCTTCCTCAGGAATTGGGGCTGGTCCGTGATTTGGTCCTTTGGCTACACAAGTCATTTGTTCAACTTCATGTGAATAAATCATTATGTTTTCTCCCTTCTATGTAGTTTATATGTTTATATCCCCATCCATTACATTTTAGCAAAAGAACCCCTAGCTAACAAGGGCTAAGGGTTAAAATCAACCTAATATTATGTGAAATTTTTAGCATAATTATACCTACAGCTTCTCAATAAACCAGGTATTGCTCTCTGTTTCCCATCTAAGTTCCAGCGGGTCTGTTCTACCGTCTATCTGGCAAAGATATATGAAGCAGTCCCTGAGATTCCTACGCTCCTTCCAGGTTTTTATGGTCCTGTTTACCCTGAAGGTACCCTGGGTGGAGGTCAAAAGTATGGGGCTGGCGTTCCTCTTATCAAACATAACCAGCACCTGAGCCTCTTCCCTTATCATTTTCATATTATGCCTCCCCCTTTGTTGAATGATTTCATGGGCTTCCATTCATCCTCATCATAAACTCTTATAAGCTTGTCACAGCCGTTTGGCATAAGGGAGCCCCTTATTACGGAATTGTATCCGTATCTTTCCCTTATTATGTCCATACATTTATCCAGGTTTTCAGACCTTATGCGCTCTGGCTCCTCAAAGAAGCTCACCTGCCTGAAGCCCGCTGCCGGTCTTAGCCCCGATACCCGCACTCCAAGAAGCCTGAGAGGCACCTGCTCATCCCAGTTGTCTTTAAGCAGCTCCATGGCATAGCTATGTATCTCCGGGGTAACATCTGTAGGTATGCTTATTTTCCTCTGCCTTATGCAGGATGCAAAATCCTTGGTCCTCATCATTATCTCAACTACATCCCCTTGGAGACCTCTTTCCCTTACCCTTCTTCCAACGCTTTCACACAAGCACATAAGCACCTCTGAGGCTTCCTGGATATTATCCACGTCCCTTGGGGTTGTTATGGAGTTGCTTATTCCCTTAATTTCATCCTCCTTTGAGGATACCCTTGAGTTGTCCATACCATTTGCAAAATGCCATAGGTATGTACCCATTTTGCCATAGCTTTTCTCCAATACCTTAAGAGGGGTATTGGCCAGCTCCCCTATGGTATATATGCCCATGCTATTAAGCTTGATTTTCATCTTCCTTCCTACCCCAATCATATCCCCAACTGGCAGAGGCCATACCTTGGTTCTAACGTCCTCCTCCATTATAACTGAGGTGGCATCGGGCTTTTTCAAGTCCGATGCCATCTTCGCCATAAGCTTGCAATAGGATACTCCTACGCTGGCGGTTATATGAAGCTCCTTTTTAATCCTTGCCCTTATTTTGTCCCCTATCTCCACAGCATTTCCGAAAAGCCTTTCGCAGCCTGTTACATCCACCCAGGCCTCGTCTATACTGAAAACCTCCACATCAGGGCTGTAGCTCCTGAGTATATCCATAACCCTCATGGAATAGCGCATATAACCTTTTAAATCGGGTGGCACAAATATAAGGCTTGGGCAAAGGTTCCTGGCGTCCCCCACAGTCATGGCTGTTTTCACACCATAGGCCCTGGCCTCATAGGAGGCTGTAAGTATTATGCCATTCCTTTTTTCCTTATCCCCTGCAACTGCAATAGGAAGTCCTGCAAGCTGGGGATTTTTAGCCTGTTCCACAGAGGCATAGAAGGCATTCATATCCACGTGTAGTATCCATCTCATAGAATCACCCCAGAACATATGTTCGGTATATTTATATTATACACCATTCTCACAAAAAATAAACCCTTTTAATAAGAGAAGCATATATTTTTTGCAATATAAGCAAACTAATATGTAACAATAAAAATTAAAGCACTGGAGGAATATCATGAAGCTATTTAAACATTTTTTAATACTCTTATTTCTGCTTATGGCAACCTTCCTTTATCCATCGTACACCTTTGCAGCACCACCATCAGAAGCCGTGACTCCCTCTAAGAAATTTCAGCCCCAAACCAAGCAATATGAATCCATGGTAAAGGAACTGTCTAAGCTTAAGGGGGTAAGTGAGGAGCAGGTAAAATCTCAGCTTAAAAAGGAATCTGAGGACAACAATGCCAGGCTACTGAAGCTAGCAGACGAAAGAGGTGTTTCAGTTGCAGAGCTTAAGAAGCAGCTAAGAGCAGCCTCAAAGGTAAAGCACGAAAAGGAACTTGAGGAAAAGGCAAAGTCTAAAAACATATCTGTTGAGGAGCTAAAAAAGCAGATGGATGAGGAGCGTCTGGGTAAGGATAAGGATATGAAAGCCCAAGCAGATAAGCTTGGAATAACTACAGAGCAGCTTATGGCCCGTATGTGGGCGCAGAAGATATACGATAAGGAAAGGGAGAT
>JAEZLD010000174.1 GCA_023415335.1 Bacillota bacterium
TACGACTTGTTGTTCTTATACAACGTTCATACTTGATGTATGATGCTTTTGCTTTTCCACTGTTCAATTTTCAAGGACCAGTTCCGCTGCTTTCTTAAGCAGCGCTCTGTCTCTCCGAGACAGCTTACTTAGTTTATCACGTCTTTCCCATGTTGTCAACATTTTTATTTTGTAAAATATTTAAGCATTTTTCACGTTGTCTCAAGGCTTTATGTCTCGCAACAACGTTTATTATGATATCACCAAAACCGAATCTTACTCCACATAAAAAAATCGTTTTAGCTGAAATATGCTTATATATATACGTTTTTCTTCGTTTTTCTTGCTATTTTACATATAGATACACCAGGATAGGTGTTCATAATATATAGCTTCATTCTGCTTTACTCTGCAGAATGAAGCTATATATTGCCCCAGCTATATATAAACTATCTTTTCTTATTCTCCTAGGCTGTTCACTATTTTTTTGAACATCCTTCCTCTCTCTTCGAAGTTCTTAAACATATCGAATGCAGCGCATGCAGGTGAAAGGGTTATAATATCCCCTGCCTCCCCCTGCTCTATTGCCTTTGCAACTGCATCCTCAAGAGAATCTGCATCTATTATAGAGAGTTTTTCATTCCTATTTTTCATTTCTTCCTCAAAAGCATGCCTTATCTTTTCCTTTGTTACCCCAATAAGTATAAGTGCTTTTATTTTATCTAGTCCTTCAGACGCCAATTCATCAAATGGTATTTTCTTATCATAGCCGCCCGCAATTAATATTGCCTTCTTTTTTCTTTCATTCTTAAAATACTTTAGTCCTGCTACTACTCTTGTGGGACTTGATGCAATAGAATCATTATAAAATTTAATACCCTTATATTCTCTTACAAATTCTATTCTATGTTCTACCCCTCTGAAATTAAGTGCAACCTCCCTCATTGCTTGTACTGATACTATATCATATATCGCACAGAAGGCAGCCAGGAGGTTTTCAACGTTATGCATTCCTGGAAGTGCAACGTCATCAATTGAGCATATGAATTTATCATCCACATACATTTTTCCTTCCTTAACATATGCTTTTGCCATATCATTTTTTGTGCTGAAAAGCCTTACACTTCCACTTGGCTCCCCTCTCATCCCGAAGGTTACCTCATTATCCATGTTTAAAACAGCAATACCATCACCATCCTGGTTTAGAAATATGTTTTTCTTTGCATTAACATACTCTTCCATATCCTTGTGTATATCCAAGTGGTTTGGGCTGAGGTTTGTAATGACAGCAATCTGTGGTGAGTAGTGGCACTGTAAAAGCTGGAAACTGGATAACTCAACCACTACGTAGTCGTCAGATTTTATATCTTCTATTCTATGCAGCAATGGGTTACCTATATTTCCTCCAAGGAAGGTATTAATCCCATTAGCCTTCAGTATTTCACTTATAAGGGTTGCTGTTGTTGTCTTACCATCGCTTCCCGTAACACCTACAACCTTTGCTGGACAGTATTTTAAAAACTGCTCCATCTCTGATGTTATTAATGCTCCGTTGTTTCTAGCTTTTTCAAGATATGAATTATCCGGCCTCATAGAAGGGCTTCTAAATACCACCTGACAGCCTGGTATAGGCTCAAGATATCTGTCCCCCAGCTCTACCCTAACTCCCATAGACTCAAGCTCATTCTTTACCTCTCCTATGTCATTTCTCATATCACACGCAATAACCTGTGCACCCAGAGATAAAAGCTGGTGTATTACGGGCTTGTTACTTACCCCTATTCCTACCACTCCTACTGTTTTCCCTTTTATAAAGCTCTTGAATTTATCAAAATTTTCTTTCAAAACCTATTCCTCCATTTTCTTGCGATTAAGAAGCTTCTTTAATATATGTAAATCCTCTATGTAGGTATCATAAAGCTTTCTATTATATATTATGCTGGCAGGGTGATATAGTGGAAATAATGTGTATCTTTCTTTTATTACAGGCTTTCCATGCATATCCCCAATTTTCACATCATTATGACCCTCTATAGCCCTTAAAGGTGTATTCCCCAGGGTAACTACTATAGTAGGATTGATTTCCTGTATCTGCCCTAGGAGAACTCCTAGTGATGACTTAATCTCTGCCTTGGTAGGAGTTCTGTTAGATTTTCTTCCTGTAGATGGATTTATTTTATATGGTCTTATTTTAACTACATTTGTAATATAAATATCTTCCCTTTTTATTTCTAAAATCCTTAGGAATTCATCTAAATTCTTACCTGCCGCCCCAACAAAAGGCTTACCTAATTCCTCTTCCTTCTGCCCTGGTGCTTCCCCAATTAGCATTATATATGGATTTCTTTTTCCTTCTCCGAACACTATAGGTGAATCACTTTTAAAATCATTTCTTACGATTTCCTTATATAAAGCTTCTAGCTCTTTAAGTTTATCCATATATCCTCCTGTTTTAATAACAGCATCATAGTATATATTATTTTACAATAAAACCTTAAAAAAATAAAATACAATAGATGTTCTTTTTACATGCCTCATAATTTTACATTATCAAGTTCCTCATTTATACGCTTTATATCCTTGAAGTCCTCCCATGCAGCCTTCTTCTTGTCAGGGTCACGTAAAAGTGCCGAGGGATGATAGGTTGCAATAATTTTAAATTCTCCCTTTTCATACCACTTTCCTCTGTCCCTTGTTATTCTAATATCCTTACTTATTATGTATTTTGCTGAGGTTGCTCCAAGGCAAACAATTATTTTAGGCCTTATTATAGCTACCTGCTGCCTTAAGAATGGAAGACATGCTTCTGCCTCCTCCTCTATAGGAACCCTATTCTGTGGAGGCCTACATTTAACAATATTACATATGTAAACATCATCTCTTTTTAGATCAATGGCTTCTATCATCTTGGTTAAAAGCTGCCCTGCCTTACCAACAAAGGGCCTTCCTGACACATCCTCATCATGTCCAGGACCTTCACCGATAAACATAAGCCTTGCCCCTGGATTCCCCTCACCGAACACAACCTTTGTCCTTTTATCACAGAGGTTACACCTTCTGCACCCTTGAACCAAACTGCACAGTTCATTTATTTTTTCCATGATGGTTCACTCTTTTCTGAATAACATCAATTAATTATACCACATTACGCATTATCACACAGACATGTTTATATGATGCACTATCATTTATTTATGTGCTACATTAATTTGCAATTTTTCTTTCATTTTTATATATTTTTTGAGTTAGGTATTGTACTTTCTATCCTATTTATGTTATATTAGTATATGTGATACATATTGTATACTCTTATTTATATAATGTATCCCCATGACTAAACCCTATTATTTTATTTTGCCTGGCATCAGCCTGGCATTTTTTTATTTGTTCTCTTTTTTCTTTCTATAAAGATAGCCTCCTATGATTTTATTTCATCGTAGAAGGCCATTCGCAATTAAAAGATTTTGATCCAAAGTCTTATTTAGTTTTAGAGTTCTATGAACCTGATCTTTAATCACAAGTTGTTCTCATTATACTTTTCATGCCACATTTCCAAAAGAACATTCATATCATCTGAAAACTCTCGTTCCGTTTGGTTTTCCTTCTTTTTTAACTCTTCAAGAATGATAAATGAAAATGATTGTTTACCATACTCATCCCACTCTACACGCATATCCGGTTCTGGACAGGAATTAACCGAAACCGCAAACTCAAACCTGTTCTTCATACTCTCCAGATCATTTGTGCATTTTATCCACCTACGATGGTTCCCTTTGCATTCAATACAGTAGATACCGCCTGTTACAGACCTTTGTTCATATGCTTTTCTCAATTCTTTTCTCTTTACAGAATCCATAAGATACACCTCTTCCAATTCTAGTGAATTACTTTATAAACATAAAGGCATATGTAAAAAAACAAGGTCATTTCACATATACATATTTTTTAGTCTGCTTCCCAGAGGAAATTACTCTACGCCACTTTCCATATCTGTAATATACAAGACTGTTAATTGTACTGGCGGCAAAACTAATCACTATGGCAATCCATATGCCATGAATACCAAATCTAGTACTGGATAAAAATCCGGCTAAAGGAACCCGTACAAGGCAAAGAGATATAAAGGATAGAATCATGGTTGGCAGCGTTTTACCAGCACCGTTAATAATGCCATTAGATATATAAAATACGCTAAAGAAAATATAGCCTGCACCTACGATTCTCAGGTAATCAACTCCAATCTGAATGACCTCCATGTCTTTAACAAATGCGTGCATGATCCCCTTTGGGAAAGTGATACATAATATAGAAATAATCAGAATTACCGGAATATTAACCATTATACCATATTTAAGAATATCTTTTATTCTGTCAGACTTCTCTGCACCAATAGTCTGTGCCGTCAAAGTGGAAACAGCCATCATCAGGGCCATAGCTGGCATAGCTGCAATCGTATCAATCTTACTGACAACCCCAAATGCTGAAATAGACGCTGAACTAAAATTGTTCACAAAAACAGTAATAAATGCATATCCAACAGAAATTAACATTTGCTGAATAAATGAGGGTAGCCCTATATTCAAAATCGCGAGTACAGTATCTCCTTCAAATAATAGCTTTGTTGGATTTATGGGTTCGTTTTTATACTTGCGAAACGTATAAGCAACCCCTAGAGCGATGGTAACGGTTGTAGCTATTAGATCTGAATAGGCTGAGCCATTTAATCCCATCTTTGGAAATGGTCCAATACCTAAAATTAATAAAGGATCTAGCACAGCATTCAAAACAGTGGAAATAATAATGAATATCATAGGAATAACTGTATCTCCCACACCTCGAAGTATGGAAGAAATTAGATAAGACAAATACAACCCGCAAAAATTAATAAACATAATACGTAAATAACCCGTTGCCAAAAACATCATTTCTGGCGGCGTTTTAAGTATCTTCAAAAACTCGCCACAAAATATCAGCCCGCTCACAGAGATAGTTAGTATGATTATTCCTCCAACAGTCCATGAGTTGTTAACTATCTTTTGTATTTGCTTATAATCTTTGGCACCATAAGCCTTTGAAATTAGGATAGATGTAGCTAACGTCGCTCCTGAACATAATGCAACCATGCCTAGAAAAATCGGAAAACTGACTGCCACAGCTCCAACTGCATCTTTTCCAATCAGATTTCCAACCCACATTGTATTGATTATACTATATCCTGTTGACAAGATGTTTCCCATTAATATTGGAAATGCAAATTTAATCAGATTCCCTGGAATACTCCCTGTTGTCATGTCTTTTCCTAAATGGTGATTCATAGTACCTTCCTTCTTTCTAGTCCACTTCTTTATCAGACTTTTCCAACTTGCATAGAACATCATCAATATAAGCTCTTACCTCTGCCTCTTCAAACGGAATTTTTAACGCCTGAAGATTGTAAACACAAAACGCATAGCCGTATTCTGTGAGGGGAATGTTTTCATCAGACTCCAACCATTCATTAATCAAATAGTAGTAAGAGCCTGCATAAATGAGAGCGGCAACTTTTGTATCTGGGATATTGACTACATTATGCAGTTTAAACCTTTCAAACCATGCTGCCATCTCTTGTGCTGATTCTTTCACGCTATTGTTTCTTACCCTCTGAAACTCTGGATTAATGATTGCAGCCTCTAAAAGCATTATCTTGGAAATATCACGGTTTTGCTCATACAGCCAAAGATTTGCCATCATTGCTCGGGTAAAATTCTTCAGCAGCGAGAAGTTTTCAACGTCCAATACATTCATAATGGCGGTGTGAAATCTTTCTACAATGTTTGTATAAAGCTCTGCAAACAAATCCTCCTTACTCTTGAAGTAAAAATAGAAGCTTCCAACAGAAACAGACGCCTCATCTACAATATCCTTAACTGTGGTATTGTGATATCCCTTAGCAGCAAATACCTTGACAGCAGTGTCCAAAATCAGCTGCCGCTTAGCTTCTTTCCTCTTTTGTGTGACCTTTGATGTTTTATACATTGTTTATACACCTCCTAAGTATAGAATGAACATTCATTCTATACTTAGAGTATAGTGTTTAATCCATAATATGTCAATATGTTTATGTGAATATTTGTTTTTGACTCTTAAATCAGCAATTAGTTATTTTTCATTACTACCTCATCTATGGCCATATAAGTTCATTTTCTGTGTAAAAAGCTTTTTATGATATTTACATGTTTATCCAGTAGGTATATCATACAATTATATATAATAATATTTTTTTCATATCGTCTTTACTTTTCTGACTCTGATTCCACAAAAATATTATTCATAATATGCATAAAAGGAGTGTCATATATGACAAACATATGGTCCTTTGCAATGCAGACAATAGAAGCCTCTATGATTGCAATCCTAGTACTATTGGTAAGGCTTTTGCTAAAGAACAGCATATCTCCAAAATTAATGTACTGCCTTTGGTTCATACTATTTGTACGTATACTTTTCCCAGCCGGCATATTCTATAAATATATGGTACCAAGACTTGCCATAATGCTTGAAACCATAAAAAGTATGGTGGAATCTTCCTTAAACTCCAGCTATATATCCCAGTACAGTCCTGTTAAAGTATCACATTCCCTGCCCTGGCTTGTTGCTACACCCTCCAGCATTACAGACTGGCTCTTTGTTATATATATATCAGGAGTCATAGCCTTCTTCATAATATATACATGTCTTTGTGTTAGAAGAATGACACACCTTACCCATTCAGGCAGCAGATTAGCTTATGGAATACAGCTTTTATTTTGGAGCATTCTGCGCTCCCTTAACTGGTGCAACCCCTTCCTCCAGTATGTGTTTTGGTTAATTTTCAAGGACTTAGACTTTATATATGATAATAAGGAACATGGTATACAAGGAAACTCTCAAAACCTGTCCCTTCTCTATATATGCATTATGGCAGTATTGCTTGTGCCTTCAGTATCTGGCATTTCAACACCAGGCTTATATGAGGTCAAATCGGGAAGATGGAGCTTACCACAGGCATTATCCTCTGCCCGTATCAGCAGATGCACAACCGTAGCAGGTGCCATAGACACCTATGCTAAAGCAATCATGTACTCCAACGAAATTTATTTGTTAGCCGCTTCCCCTATAGACATGCAAAAGGAGATTATTGAAGGAGCTGTATATCCCTTAACATACGACGTGTCCGGAATCAACCAGCAGTACGAAGTATATAACCTTCAAAAGAATATCGATGGAACCTACTCTGCACTTATAGTTTTTAAGTCTAATAAGCTGCTTGGAGAAAATGGGGATTACCTTACCTATACTGATAACAGCGGCAACATAAAATATTGCTATGGCTATTATATACATCCGGTTAAGGTTGAGAAGAAAACAGGATGGGTTATATCACAGGCAGGTAATAGGCAGATATCTGCTATTGACCCTAAATTACAGAATATCAATTCATCCTGTATTCCATATCTAAATACATATGAGGCAGAATGTAATACAGGAATCATAACGATACATGAACAAAGCATATATAAAGTCAATATTACTTTAGCTGATAACCACCAGCTACTTCCTATACTATCTGGAATTAGCTATGACAGAACTGCAAAGCTTGATGCAGAGTTTGATTCTGTGGATACTCAAATAACATACTCCTATAAATATACAGGTACGGAAGCCGACAGAAAGAATATGTACTCTGCAGGCCTGGCTATTATAGCAGCATATCCTGGTGAAGATATACCTGAATTTAAAGAAGGCAGCATGGACAGTGATATACTTGGTGGCAGCATCAATGGATATAACTATATAAAAAGATCAACACGTGCTGACTGGGATGGGGTGGTTACAGGATATTTTGATACTCAAAGAGAACTGCATAAAAAGAATCTGTTTCCCGATTACTATAAGGTCAGGCTTTATTTGACCAATAAACCTATTGACACAGTAACGATAACAAGAGGTGAAGGTAAATGACCAGAGATTCATATATAAAAGCCCTTTCCCGGATAATATGGGGATATATATTTATATACATTAATATCAATATAGGAGTTCTTGATATTCTTCCAAACTGGTTGGGATATGTATTTATTATTAATGCACTAGATGTTGTATACGAAGCAAAACATTCTGTTTTGTCTTTAAAGACACATTGTGTATTGCTTGGAATATGGAACGGCACGCTCTGGATATCTTCCCTGATTGGAATTTCTTCTTCCATAAACATCATTTCTATAATTATATCAATCGTAGAGCTCTATTTCCATTTTATGCTCCTAACATTAATATGGAAAATATCAAAAGACCATGGCTGCTGCACAAATAACCGTCTAAAACAGCTTAGAAATATATGGACTATTTTAATGACCATATTTGCTATACCTGCGAACTGGAATAATTATATATTTTTGAAGTATGGTGTTATAGTTGCTATATTAGTCGTGGTCATATGGATTTGTGGAGTATTATTATCATATAGATATGCAGAAAAGGCACTATTGGATGTATAAAATCATCAACTTTTCTGATATATATTAGAAACATCGTGTATTAAATGTTACTGATTAACTGCTGGTGCAAAGACCATCTCCCAGGATAGAAAACATATCTCGTATTAACTCATATATGATTAAAGGAAAGTCTTGTTATTGTTTAAAAGGCTTTCCTTCCTCTTCTTTTCACTGTTCTATTTTCTCTTTTAACTCAAAAAGCACTCTGTATTAATACAGAGTGCTTTTTGTTTAACTGGCAACTACCTACTCTCCCAGCCAGTCTCCCGGCAAGTACCATCAGCGTAACGGAGCTTAACCTTCGTGTTCGGAATGGGAACGGGTGTGACCTCCGTGCTATCGTCACCAGATTTATGGTGGAGATAAAGAGATTCGAACTCTTGACCCCCTGCTTGCAAGGCAGGTGCTCTCCCAACTGAGCTATACCCCCATATATGGTGGGCCTTTACGGATTCGAACCGCAGACCGACCGGTTATGAGCCGGTTGCTCTACCAACTGAGCTAAAGGCCCTAACATTCCATATTTCCAAATTTGAAGCTATGGAATGATAAATTGGCAGCTACCTACTCTCCCAGCCAGTCACCCGGCAAGTACCATCAGCGTAGCAGGGCTTAACCTTCGTGTTCGGAATGGGAACGGGTGTATCCCCTGCGCTATCGCCACCAAATTTAACGTT
>JAEZLD010000110.1 GCA_023415335.1 Bacillota bacterium
TCAAAAGTGTATCGGAAAGCTCCTCTGCTAAAAGCTCTGCCCTCTCCTCCACCTCTTTTATGACTTTCTTTGCAGCCTCCCCGAAGCAGCCCTTTCCATGCATAGTATGGTCAGGTTCTTCACAGTAGGCATATATATACTTCTCCCCATCACTATCGCACAGCTCTTTTATGTAGTTGCATTGGTCATCAAAGGTCTTAGGATAAGGCTCTACAAAGGGCGTAGAATAGAAAGCCCTTTTACCTGCAGAATTAATCCTGTCCATAACCCTCACATACGGGCAGTATGTCCATGCAACGTTGTAGTCAGCCGCCTTGTTATGCTGCTGGTCGGTATTCAAAAAATACACCACATTCTTGTCTATTTCCTTGAAATAGCCCTCCCAACCAAGCCAGGCAGTCTGGTTAGGATACAGCCCGCTGTCAAGTGAGGTGGTTGCAGCAACTGTGGTTGGAGGGAAGGTGGATGAATAAATCCCCTTAAGATTCCTTCTGAAAAAGCCATTCGGCTGAAGATTTGCTTCTATTATGTTCTTTCCCATTCCATCAAGCAGAAGTACAACAGTATTCTTGTATCTCTTCTCAAGATATTTATCTGCTAATGGCAGAGTATTGTTGGGAGGCTCCACACCAAAGTGCTTTAATATGGAACAGGCAAGGTTTGTAATGCAGTTATCGTAGTCAGGATATCGTATTTTCATAGCTTTCCTCCGTGTAATTTTTCTATATAACATATCTTTATGGGTTCCGGGATTAATATGTTCCTTCTTGACCCATATGAATTCTTTATGTGCCAGTGGGTATATAAATCAAGTGTATCACGTTTTTGACCTTAACTACAATTAATAATGCACACATTTTTGACCTTATAAAACATATACAGCAAATAATTTGGTTATAAGAAAAAACAGCAGCCAATGAAAAGAAGCATGGCTGCTGCATTGAATGGCAAAGGGCGGACACAGGAAAACATCCTAAATGGATGTTTTCCGCCCCTACGGCACTATAATCACTGTTTACCTTATCTCTCGCCCCACTTAAGTGCGGCTTTGTTTTCTCTGTCAATTGTCTGACGCTGGGATGCAGCGTTCTGAATGGCACCTGCACCTGTTATTTTCCTGAGATGGTTATACCACTGAAGGCTGCATATGGGAGCACGCTGCTTCCATCGCAGACGGTTTCACTGGATATGGCAAAGACGTTTTTTATCATGTCTGCAAGGTTGCCGTTTATCATTGTCTCACTTACTGCTCCTGTTATTTCACCATTCTCAATAAGGAAGCTGTTCTTGGCTACCCCTGAGAATTCACCGTTGGTTCCGGGATTTCCTCCTGAGAACCTTCCAACTATAATACCTCTGTCTATTCCCTTTATTATATCCTCAAGCGGCATGTCTCCAGGCTTCATTACCACACTGAAGGAGGAATTTTTAGCCCTGGGGTACCCTGTCTTGTTGGATACATAAAGGGAAAGCATGAAGCTTTCAAGGACTCCGTCCTTAATTACATCATAGTCCTCTGCTATGAAGCCCTCTGATGTAATCCTTTCTCCGCATACTATTCTTTGGTCCCTTGGCCTCATGGAGATGGATATTCTCTCATCTGCCACCTTCTTCCCCAAGGAGTTTTTCCAAAGGCTTGTTCCGTCAAGAAGGTTTCCATCCCCTGCAAAATTCCCAAGGGCACTGTAGAGCATTGAGCCTAAGCAGGATGGAGGGAACAACACCACTCCCTGGAACTTGCCCTCTACAGGCACTGTATGCAGCTGCCTTTCCACATCTCCTAGCTCCTTATCCACGCAGCCCAGCTCTATAAATGGCTTTTCAAGGCTATCTGTAACAATTGAGCTTTCAAAGAAGGATGAGGACTTTTCACCCTCATGGGCAGAATACATAAGCGAAATGGAATATGCTCCTGATTGAACATGATATTCTGTCCCATTGGTGTCCATATATACTATGTGCCCGGTAATATGGGAAACTATCATCTGCTCCATAAGTATCAGAGGATGGCGATTGTGTATGTCCTCCATAAGCTCACTTGTTCTCTTAAAAAGCCTATCCATGTCAGGCGTAAGGTCCCCTTCCTTGAACTCCTCTCTTTCATGGAAGGGGGCAATGTCCCAGGCCTCGTCAGGGCTTCCTGACTGTGCCACCTGCAGGCAGCTTTTAGCTGCAGAGGCTACAGCCTCATCATCCAATCTGTTTATACTTATAGTCCCTCTTTTATTATCCTTATAGGAAATCATAACAAGCTGGTTATCAAACAAGGTACGGTATAAGCTGAACTGCCCACCATCTACATTGAATTCCCTTGTTTCCTTATATGTTACCATACACTGTGCCTTCTGGGCTCCTTCCCTTTTCAGGGCCTCCAGTGCATCTATTGCTGTTTGCCTTAGCTCTGCCATACTACCTGCCTCCTATCATAACCTTGCATCTAAGCTCAGGTCCGCCCATGCCTACAGGCATCGGCTGCTTCTTTCCACAGAAGCCTGATGCGGTCCAGTTCATTCCATCGGATACCATGTCAACAGTTTTAAGCATTTCAAATGCCACTCCGGAAATGGTAGTGTCCAGTATTGCCTTCCCCAGCTTTCCATGCTTTATTTCATAGCCCATGGATACGCCGAACATGAACTCACCTGTGGTGTCTGCCTGGCCATTATTGGTATCCACAAGGTAATAGCCATCCTCAACTGAGGCTATTATATCCTCCAGCTTATCCTCTCCCGGAAGCACTGCGGTGTTCCTCATCCTAATAAGTGGCTCGTCTGAGAACAGATATGCTCTTGCATTTCCCTGGGGCTTCATGTTAAAGTGCTGGGCTGTTTCCCTGCTGTTCATATAGCCCACCAGTATTCCATCCTTTATTATAACTGCATCCTCTGCAGGGGTCCCCTCATCATCCACATATATAGGAAGGGGTGTTTTCTTTCCAAAGGCAGTATGTGCAAAATCAACCAGGGATACCTTATCCGATGCCACTCTCTTGTTTAAGCAATGAGCTGCCACGGAGCCCGCCATAACCAGGTCAGCTTCCACTGTATGGCCAACTGCCTCATGAGCAAGCATGCCGCAAAGGTCCCCTCCCAGTATACAGGTCTTCATCCCTGCCTGAGCATATACTCCTTCCTTCTTCTGCATAAGCTTTTCGTAAAGCTTATCAACCTCGGGGAATATAAGCTTCGGATCCTTAAAGTTCTCATCGAAGGTTCCATAGTCTCCTACCGCCCTAAAAAGCTCCACAGGAACACCAGATGGGGTTTCTGTATTCATAAAAAGGTATATATAGCTCCTTGGCATGTTGGAATGTGATGAAAAGCCATCAGAGGTACATAGAAGCTTCTCCATGGAATCCCCAAATGCTACAACCCTTCGGCTGGACAGATTAGGATATTTGGCTGAAATGTATGCGTCTATCTCCTTTATAAAATCTATATAATATTTCTGCTCCACATCTAATATGTCATTTTCAAGCCCTACATGTCCACTTCTTATGGAAGGCAGCATGCCCTTATTCTTTTTAATATGGCTGTCCATAAATGCTGCATTTTCAGTTGATGCATTAAGCACAGCTGCAACAGCCTCATCAGAAAAATCAGCCATTGATGAAAAGCCGTATACCCCGTTTTTATATACTCTTGCAGAAACTCCGGATATGTCATTCCTGCTGTTACCAATAAGATTGCCTGCATTCAATACTACCCTGCGGGTTCTGTTAAGCTGAGCCCTAAGCTCAGT
The DNA here is from genome assembly GCA_023415335.1 of Bacillota bacterium. Lineage (GTDB taxonomy): Bacteria > Bacillota > Clostridia > Clostridiales > Caloramatoraceae > JAEZLD01. The sequence continues at coordinate 3,742 of JAEZLD010000110.1, forward strand.
ATGTACCCCAGGAGCAAAGGACCCCTTGTGTTTTGAAACCACGTCGTTTAACATCCTATCCCTCCTACTTTTTAATCCTTACATTATAGCCTAGGCTATAATGTAACTACCTATCTAATGATATCAATAACAGAAAATTTTTACAATAAAAAATATAGACCACACAAAACGTGGATGCCTATACCAGGTCATTATATGCTTGGAGCATTGCATAGCAAAGGGCGGACACAGAGTTCCGCCCCTACAACACTATTTCTGCTTATTACTTTATCTCCAGTCCCACTTAAAGGCGGCTTTGTTTTTCTCCAATGCCAGCTTTAGTATATATCCAAATATCCCTATGGATATAACCTCTCCAACTCCCACAGTTGCTACAATGAACAGGTATGCGTCTGGAAGCTTGTAGGCAAACTTGAGCACCAATGGAACTATTATCATGTTAGATAATATGGGAGGCAGAAGATAGATATACTTACGCTTCCTTAATGCGTAGGTCCCAAGGGCTCCTATAAAGGTAGCAAGCGTTCCAAATATAACGTCTAATGCTATGCTTCCTGTAAGAAGGTTTGCTATAAGGCAGCCTATGGTAAGGCCTGGTATGGCAGCTGGCAGGAAAATAGGCATAATGCACAATGCCTCTGATATGCGCACCTGAATGACTCCTGAGGATAAGCCCATAAGTGCAGATATATAAGTCAAAATAACATACATTGCTGCAATGATTGCGCCCTGGCATAAATAAAGTGTTTTTTTTCTTCTCATTGGTTTTCTCCTTAGTTTTGTTTTAGGTGAGGATGGTTACGAACTCACCATTTGCATATAACATTATACACTGCAGGAGACACAATGGCAAATTTTATATGCTGCTTTGATTCCAGTCCCTCCGGTTCGTTGAAATACAGCTTAAGCAATGCTATAATCAGATTATTACATATATGTTTATATATACTAATTATGCCCAGGAGGCTAATCATGCGTATATGCTTTGTAGATGACAATACCACACTGCTGGAATACATGGAGTCACAGCTCCAGGAATTCCAGGATAAATATAATATCCCCTGCAGCCTGAGCGTTTATAACAGTGCTGAGGAGATGCTGTTTGAAAACCAGGAGGGCTATCCCTTTGACGTAATTATATTAGATATTAACATGGACGGAATGAACGGAATAGAGCTTGCAAGAAAAATAAGACAGACAGATAAAAAGGTTCCCATTGCTTTTCTGACTGCCATGGCAGATTATGTGTTTGACGGGTATGAGGTACAAGCTATACGGTACCTTATGAAGCCTATTCAGCAGGAGCAGCTTTTCAGGCTTCTTGAGCTCACCTATAAGGAGCTTTCAAGAGAGATCCCATTCCTGCTGGTAGCAAGCTCAGGGGATAAAATCAAGGTGGATTATGAGGACATATATTATGTTGAAGCAGCGGGACATTATATATACATATATCTTATGAAGAACTGCTACCAGATGAAAGGCTCCATAAACAGCATAGGGAAATCCCTTTGTTCTGGCAGCTTTGTTTTTACCCACCGCAGCTACATAGTGAACCTTAAGCATGTAGTCAGAATATGCAGGGAGGAGTGCATCCTGTCTGACGGAAGGCGCATTCCAATAAGCAGAGGCCTGTATAAAAACGTTAACGATGCATTTATTACTTTATATAAGGATGGAGAATTCTGATGGAGCATATCTTTTTCATCCCCCATTTTATAATACTTGTGTATACTATATACCAGCTTAAGCACCAGCTTCCGGGCATATGGTGGATATTGTCACTGCTGCTGGGGGGCATTTGTTCAGGTGCCTACCTTATAGCTGATGTTTATCTCTCCTATAGCCCTTCCCTGTGTGTCTCTATGTCAGCTCTTGCTATACTATCCTTTATATTAATTCATATAAAGACCAGGGCATCGGCACTTTTTTATGGGCTGTATCTGTCTACTGTTCTGTCCCTTATGACAATAGGGTTATACGATGTGTATATATCAAAGACCATATCCTTTATAATAATGCTGGTATTTCTTTTATCAGAAAGCAGCCACCGTTATATACAGAGATCCTATGAGCAATCGGCAAGCGAGTACCAGAACAAGGTGCTCAGCAAGCAGATTGAAGAGGTACAGAACATATATATGACCATGAGGGGATGGAGGCACGACTATCATAACCACCTTCAGTCCCTTAAGGCACAGCTTTCAATGGGTCATACAGCTAAAGCACAGGAGTACCTCATGGAGCTTGAGGATGACCTGGACAATGTTAACCAGCTGGTTGAAACCGGCAATGTAAACCTGGATGCCATCATTAATTCAAAAATATCCCTGGCACTTAAGAACAATATAAACGTCAACTATAAGGCCTCAGTGCCATCATCCCTTACAATCAGCGATATTGATTTATGCGTGCTTATAGGCAATCTTATAGACAACGCCGTGGAAGCCTGTGAAAAGCTTCCTGAAAAGGATAAGTTCCTGAGACTTTATGTTGGCGCTCTCAAACGCCAGCTGTACATTTCAGTAACTAACTCCACCGGCGAAACTATTAGGAAGCTTGACGAAGAGTATATATCCACTAAAAGAGGCAATCATGGACATGGGCTTAAAAGGATTAATAAAATAGTTACCAAATATGAAGGCTATATAAACAGAAAAAATGAGCCTGGAGTATTTGTAACCGAGGTAATGCTTCCACTTTAGATGCAATTGGTGCACGGTGAAATACCACTGGTGCACTTTTTTGTTGTCTTACAAATTCTTATATTAATATTGTAATATAACCTGATAGGAGGTTAATATATGGATAGATATAATATTTTCCAAAACGTTCTGTATGTTTATAAAAAAGCAGATCATTTTGACAGAAGGTTTAAATTCAAACTCATGCTTTCTATTTTCCTTACATTAATCCTGCCTGTAATTGCGGCACTCATTCCCGCCGCTACTGTATATCTAATCACCTCTGGTACCAGAGCTGTAAGCTTCGTTATGTATATAGGAGGAATCATACTGGTGTATGCATCCTTACAGGCCCTTGAGTTCTATGTAACAAACAACCTTAACTATGAAAACATATTTATTCGGGTTAAGGAAGGTTTATATGAAGTCTCAATGAAAAGCATGACTACAGACTACCGTAGCATTGAGTCTAATAAAGGTAAGCTGATGATGTCCAAAGCAGTGTATTCCCTTCTTACCAATTGGGAGGGCTTGGAGCTTATGCTGAAGAGTTTTCCTAAATTCGTATCCAGTCTGGCGGGTATTGTGGCGTATTCAGCCTTCATTGGCAGTATAAATATCTGGATTCTGGTTTTACTTATTGGCATGACCCTTGCCTGTACTGTGCTGAATGCCTATGCCAGCAGCTACGAGCTAAGGCACAGGGAGGATAAGACACAGACTCATTTGAGGCTTGAATATTTCGTGGACGAATCAAGGAAGCTGGAAAACAGTAAGGATATCCGTATATACGGCCTGGAGGATTGGTTTGTTAAAACCATCAGGCTGCTGACCAGGAAGTACTCTACCCTCGTGCTTAAGGAGCAGACCTGCTACTACGTTCCCCAGCTATCAAACAGTATTTTTACCATTGCCAGAGATCTGCTATCCTATACCATATTAATAAATCAGGTTGCCACCGGACTAATAGATGCCACTGCCTTTGTATTCCTTACCGGCATTATTGCCAGCTTTTCCAGCTGGCTCAACCAGCTTACAGATTCTATCAGCAGTCTCAGAAAGGCATCCATCGGAGTAAACAGCATGAGAGCATATATGGGCATTCCCTCTGCGGCTGATAGAGAATATGGAGATACATCTATTGACATATCAGCTGCAGGTCCCTCTATTGAGTTCAGGGATGTAAGCCTGACCTACCCTGAAGCTTCCACTCCGTCCGTGTCCCACTTTAACCTTAAAATCAATGCCGGGGAAAAAATTGCATTGGTAGGCCTTAACGGAGCTGGCAAAACAACCATTGTAAAGCTGCTTTCAGGTCTTTATGTTCCCTCTGAAGGTGATATATTAATTGACGGTGTATCAATAAAAAAACTTAACCCTGTGGAATACCAGAAAAGAATCAGCGCAGTTTTCCAGGATGTACGGCCACTGGCCTTTACAATAGCTGAAAACGTAGCCTGCTGTCCTGAAAATGATATTGATTATGGAAAGGTCATGAACTGCCTTGAAAGAGCAGGACTAGGAGAAAAGGTTTGGCAGCTTCCTCTTAAAGAGAAAACATGTATCTCTCAGGTGCTGGATAGCGAAGGCATACAGCTTTCCGGAGGCCAGCTGCAGAAGCTTATGCTTGCAAGGGCACTGTATAAAAACGCGCCCATATTAATACTGGATGAACCTACAGCTGCACTGGATCCTTTAGCTGAGGAGCAGATGTACATGAAATACAATGAGACTACAAAGGGTAAAACCTCTATATTTATTTCCCACAGGCTTTCATCAACACAATTCTGTGACAGGATAGTGTTTATGAAATCCGGAAAAATTGTAGAAATAGGAAACCATACACAGCTTATGGAGGCAAAGGGCTCCTATGCCGAGATGTTCTATATACAAAGCCAATACTATAAGGACAATGAAAAGGAGGAGTCAAGCAATGAACAGCAGATTTGCTAAAAACTTCAGAATGGGCTTTAAGCTTTGCTCTGTCACAGACAGGCTTTACCTTCCATGTGTGATTCTTAAATCCCTTTTTAAGTCTGCCCTTCCCTTTGTAGGCATCATATACAGCGCCCGCATATTGGACGGACTGGTAAACAGCACACAGCCAGACTCCCTTTTAAAGTTAGTATATCAAATGGCAGCCATAGGTGGTGTTCTTCTGATTTTTGAGACGGTGCTGAGCTATATATGCTCTTATAAATCCGAAACAATACACCAGAGGTTTTACAACATAATCTCCTTTAAAGCTATGAGCCTTGATTATCCACAGCTGGAATCTAAGGAGCTTATGGACAGCCTTCAATTGGCACTGGATTATCAGAAGGTCCGGGGTGGGCTTCCAAACTTCGGGAGAAACCTAGAAACTCTGTGTGGAAATCTGGTAACCATTATATATTCATGTGTTTTAATGTCCTATATGTTTATCCCTTCCAGCTACTCTGGCAGTGAAACCATTGTACTCATATTAAACCATCCTCTATCCTCTGCCGCACTGATGCTTTTAATATGTGCCAGCATTGCATACAGCCTTGCAAGCACCTCTAAAATAAGCTCTCTGCAGCAGATGTTTATGGAAAAAACCGTAGAGGGAAACAGGATAACCTTCTACCTGTACGATGTGTGCAATGACTACCAGTTTGGAAAGGATATACGCATTTTTGGAATGAAAGATATGCTGTCAGAAAAGATGGATAGCTTCTCCAACAATTTCTTTGACTCCTTTATGTCAATGAGCCATGAAGAGGGCAAAATCGTGTCCAGGTCAAAATTCATAACCCAGCTGGCAGTATTTTTCTCCTATGGGGTTGTAGGCCTGAAAGCCCTTTTGGGGCTTTTGACCATAGGCGCCGCCACAAGGCTCATAGGCACCATTACACTCTTTACTACATCTGTAACCAGCTTTATAGGGACCCTTTCTGAAACCAACATACTGCTGGAATATACGGATAAGTGCCAGAGCTTTTTAGATACCCCAACTGAAATGTACCGTGGGACGCTGCCTATAGAAAAAAGGGACGATAACCAGTATGAAATAGAGTTCAGGAATGTATCCTTCCATTACCCCAACAGCTCCCAGCCTATTCTCAGGAACGTATCCTTTAAAATGGACATGGGAAGGAAGCTTGCCATAGTAGGCCCCAACGGGGCTGGCAAGACTACCTTTATAAAGCTTTTGTGCAGGCTTTATGACCCCACAGAAGGAGAAATACTACTAAATGGCATTGATATAAAAAAATATGACTACCAGGAGTACTCGCAACTTTTCTCTATCGTGTTCCAGGACTTTAAGCTGTTTTCCACAACAATCAGGGATAACGTAGCAGCCAGCGCCTCATATGAAGAGGATAAGCTTTGGGGCTGTCTGGAAAAGGCGGGTATAAAGGATAGGATTGAACGGATGCCAGAGGGAATAGAAACCTTCCTTTACCAGGGCAATGAGCAGGGGGTGGAGATATCAGGCGGGGAGGCTCAAAAGCTGGCAATAGCAAGGGCATTATACAAGGACTCTCCCATAGTTATACTGGATGAGCCTACTTCGGCCTTAGATCCTGTAAGTGAATATGAAATCTATTCACGGTTTAACAGCCTGGTAGAGGATAAGACCTCCATATATATTTCCCATCGTATGTCCTCCTGCAGGTTCTGTGACAATATACTGGTATTTGACAGAGGAAGGATAGTGCAGGAAGGAAGCCATGAGGAGTTAGTCCAGCAGAAGGAGGGCCTTTACAACAGGCTTTGGACAGCCCAGGCAAAATATTACGTGTAAAGAATGTCCGCCGGTTTACTTTAAAGCCGGCGGACATTAACATATTTCTTTAGTCTTATATATCTATTCTGCAGCAACCCCTCTGTCAAACTCCTCAACTATGTTGTTAAGCCATATTCCCTTTTTAAGCAATATAGTTCCTACCACACACTTTATCAAATCAAGACTTACACATATTGCATACATGGGAACAATGGGTATGTCGGTAAGCCTTGATATTAAAAGTGCAACTGGTACACATATGCACATTACAAAAGCGCTGTCAAAAAGGAAGGTAATAAAGGTTTTCCCTCCTGAACGCAGGGTAAAATATGAGGCATGAAGGTATGCGTGTACTGGCATATATATAGCGCTTATCTTCATCATATCCTTGGCTATTTCCTTTGTGGCATTTGAGGTGTTGTATATCTCAGGTATTAAGGGTGCCACAAGGAACATGATTGTGCCCATGAAGAAACATGCAACAACCGAGGTAAATATAAGCTTTGTATCGGTTTCCCTTGCCTCCTCCAGCTTTCCTGCACCTAAAAGCCTTCCTATAATGATTCCTACTGAGGAGCCTAATGCCATAAATACTATATTAAACAGGTTAGTTATAGTTGAGGCTATGTTATAGCCTGCAACCGCATCCATTCCTCTGGTTGAATAGCACTGGGCAAGTATGGATATGCCTATTGCCCAAAGGAACTCGTTTATTGCAAGTGGGGTTCCCTTTATGGTTATGGTCTTTACCAGATAGCCTGGTATTTTAAAGGTTTTATAGGCACCAATTATGAATTTATTAGTACTAGCATGCCTATGGGTCCATGACAACACGTAGCCACATTCTACAAACCTGGATATAACCGTAGCTATTGCTGCACCTGCCACACCCATAACTGGAAAACCAAGCTTTCCGAATATCAGTATGTAGTTTAATATAGCGTTTGTAATAACAGCAATGGTACTGGCAATCATTGGTGTGAAGGTTTCCCCTGTCTCCCTTAAGGTGCTTGAATATATCTGGCTTATTGTATAAGGCACTAGACCTATGAACATAATAAGCAGGTACTCTTGTCCAAACCCTGCTGCCAGTTCCAGATTGCCAGAGGAGTTATCTCCATTCAGGAAGCTCCATATAAGAGGCTCCTTAAAAATTCCCAGAATAACCAGAACAATGGTCAATATTATAATAGAAATAATCCATTTATACCTGAAGGTGTGTCGCATACCCTCAGTATCATCCCTGCCAAAAAACTGGGCAGTAAAAATACCTGCTCCGGACAGTGCCCCGAACAGGAAAAGGTTAAATATAAATATAAGCTGGTTTGAAATTGCTACTCCGCTCATTTGCTCGGTTCCCAGCTGTCCTACCATTATGTTATCCAAAAGCCCCACAAAGGTAGTTATTCCGTTTTGCAGCATTATAGGTACTGCAATGGCAAATACGTTCCTATAAAACTTCTTATCACCTATGAATTTTTTAAGCATATTACTTCTCCACTTCTTAGATTGATGCAGCTATTCAAACATACCCATCATTAATTATAAATTAGGATGACTGGCATTTGCAACCATAGAAAAAATTTACTTTTTTATCTGAGAAATACAGAAATAAAAGGGTACCCTTTTAAGACACTCTGGTCTATATTGTAAAGTTTATTTTATCCTTCTTCTTGTTTACAGCAGCAAAGGGCAGGTAGAATATAAATGCCCCCAGGCATAGTGCGAACACATATATAGGTGTATTCACATACCAGCCATATTTTGTTGCAATGCTCTTAAACACAAGGATAGGAGATATGGCAGGGCCGATATAGAACATCTTTATGGTTCCTGAGGATGCCTGCCAAAATACAAGGTTAATAGCAAAGGCTAATGCACAGAGTATTAAAAATACACTTACGGCCTTCTTGTAGTCAGAAATCCTTCTTCCTGCCCTTTTGGAAAAGCCAAGATAAAGGCCAACGAATACAAGCATAAGATGCCATACAAATGCATGTATGGTCAGCGTCCAGTATTCATGCACCAACCCTGAGGGCTCAAGGAATGCAATAAAGCCTCCCATCATGTTGAATGCCAGCATGAATTCATACATGCTATGCTTAACCTCCCTCTCCTTAAGAAAGGGGACTATTATGCAAAGATACATGGGAACACTGCAAAGCTGGAAGGGAAAAATCCACCATTGGTATGCCCCTCCTCCGATTACATATGTGTAAAAGAACTGCTTGTACACTTCAAAAGCCACCAGAAGCCCTCCTACAGTCCAGAGCACTATTTTGTTCTGCCTTTCATTAGTATTGCGGAGCAGCCATGCAGCAGCTGTAACAATAACAATGCCTCCAAGGAAGAATATAAGATGAAAAGCGCCGTATGGCTTAGGTGGTACCATTTGCCATGCAGTGTCTCTTAACAGATTCACAAGCATATTGAACACCTCCATATATAAAGCTTCATTATACAATATATGACTATTATACTTTATACCCTATATATGTTCCATTGATTTATCTTACATATAACAAAAT
>JAEZLD010000089.1 GCA_023415335.1 Bacillota bacterium
TAACAGGGGTAATAAGAGCAGGCTTGGAACATAAGGTATCAAGTAGCATAGGCTTCAAAGGCCTTGCAAAGAAATTTATCATCATTCTTATACTTATCATGGCAGTGCTTTTAGACAGGCTCATAGGCTCAGGAACATGGGTATTTAGAACAATCGTGGCTTATTTTTATATTGCCAATGAGGGCATAAGCATACTTGAAAATTCAGCAGCTCTTGGGCTTCCTGTGCCTGAGAAGTTAAAAGATATTTTGGCACAGTTAAAAGAAGGCAAGAAAGCTAAAAACGAGGAGGTAAACGAATAATGGCAAGCGTATATTTAAGCCCATCAACTCAAGAGGCCAACCGTTTTGCTGTAGGTGGCATAACAGAGGAACAAAATTCTAATGCGGTAACAGACATACTGGAAAAAGCCTTGAGGGAGAAATACGGCATAACCGTATACCGTAATAGGCCGGACATGAATCTTTCCCAAATGATAGCAGACAGCAACGCTAAAAAGCCAGACATTCATGTGGCTATCCACACCAATGCCGGGGGAGGAAGAGGAACAGAGGTGTATGCCTACATTATAGAAGGAAAGGTAAGCAACTCGCAGAAATTGGCACAGTATATATATGATGTATTCTCGGTAATAACTCCGAGTGCCGACAGGGGAGTTAAAAACGGAAGGACGGCCAAGCTAGGCGAAGTGGTTAACACTACCGCCACCGCAGTATTAGTTGAAATGGCTTTCCATGACAACCCAGATGATGCAGCATGGCTTATTGCTAATCGCCAGGCATGTTCTACTGCATACGAGAAGGGAATTTGCAGATACTTTGGCATACAGTACAAGCCTGACGTAGTGCCTGCACCTGAGCCAGTTCCAGCACCTACAGGCAGCATAGGAGTTAGCTCTGCAGTAAAGATAAAGGCTGGAGCGGTATATGGTGGCCTTGCATCTGCTAGGGGAAAGGCTGTTCCAGGCTCCTGTATTGACAAACCATACACTGTGGCAAAGATACAGACCAACAGGGGAACGGTAGAGGCCTTATTACAAGGGATAAACAGTTGGGTAGCCGTATCATCCCTAGAACTTGTATCCGGAGGAACACCGGCACCAGCGCCAACTCCTCAGGTTCCATACAAGGGCCAGAAGGTAGAGCTAAACGATGTGCCACTATATAACACCGCCTCCACTGCTGTAGCGGTAGGGCGCAGGACGGGCACATATTACCTCTGGGATGGCATTTGTATTAATGGGCGTTATAGGATAACCAACAGGGCCGATAGGGTAGGTGTGCAGGGCCAGGTAACGGGGTTTGTTTCAAAAGAGTATATAAAGTAGTATGTCAGGGCTGCTCTCTTCGGAGGGTGGCCTTTATTTTACATAAGAAAGCACCTGCTATTAGTAGGTGCTAGTAGATTATTGATTTAGTATTTCTTCCCAATTATCAGGGAATCCAATGAGCTTTAAATCAATGCTTGTACAATAATCTTTAATAAGATTAGTCAGGTCTATCTTAAAAGATTCCCATGCATCAGAGTTGCTTATTAGCGTTTTTAATACAAGTATTGATGAAAATACATGCACGTCATCAATACAATAACTAGCATATATGTTTGGAACTTTAGGCCTAGGTGATATTGTATTATTATAAATCCTTGAATAATGTGCACACATATTTCTAAGTCTGTTTAATGTATTTAACCAATTATATAAAAATTTATCATGAACATTAAAACACTCGCTTGATATTTGTTTTCTATCATATGGGAAGAGATTCTGATACATTTTGCATATCATACCAAAAGAAAACACTTCTACAATTACCCATATGGGAAACACACCATGCTTTGTTTGGCTATAATGCTTCACAAACAACTCTGATTGCTTGCTTTTTAAAGAATAATAGATGTTATCTTTCAATCCATTAGTATGCTTTTCTTTTCCGTTTACGAGTTTATTGGACCCACTGTATAATAGTGGGTTCTCATATATTGCTATGTCATTATAACAAAGAGGTCCATACTTATGTGCGAGATAGTAGGCGGTATAGGTTTTTAAACGTATTTCGACAATTTCAATTATACTCATTAGAAGGGATCTCAATTTTTCATCAAATTCATATATCTTATACATCTTTGTAAATGATATGCTTGATGTATAATGATTGTTGTTGGAAAATTGCAGAGCATAGACAGTAAGTCGATAATAATTAACTCTTTTAAGAATTTCTAATGCCTCGGTCTTATCATCTATAAACATTCCTCTGCTTCGTAGTATTTCCAATTGGTCTTGAAATGTCTTTGCGGTTTTCATATTCATTGCTTCAGAACTGCTTGGGTTCCAATTAATTAACATAACAAATACCCCATATAAAGGAAAAGCCCACATGTTGCGCATTGTTAAGAGGCGTTGTGGGGTTCCTTAAAAATCAAATCTACTTCGGCTTGCATGTTGCGCATTGTTAAGAGGCGTTGCAAGGTCTGTTATATATAGTATATCCTATTAATGCAGAATTTAATATAATTATATTGAACAAAATACAGTTAAAAATGTTAAAAAACTACACTTTTATTGCACTTTTCTTCACTTTGCGGAATATATCTTACTATTTTATACCAATTTCCTATTATACCTGTTTAAGATATTCGCATACAGGGCTTTTCTTTTGTCCTTAACCATATTGACATGCGAACATATGTTCCCTATAATGATATTATAGGGAGGGGTAATATGAGAAAGCTGACATCAAAACAAGCTGAGATTGTAACCGCAATTCTGCAGTATAATAATGAGCATGGCTATTCTCCTACAGTGCGTGAGATTGGCAACATGGTAGGGTTAAGGTCTCCATCAACTGTGCAGCAGCATCTCAATCACTTGGAGAAGATGGGTGCTATAGAAAAGAATCCTTCGAGTCCCAGGACAATAAGGGTAAAGATGGGTGATGTGTAATGAAAATGATAAGAGAAGAAGCCCAGGCACTGGTCATGTTTGATAAGAAGAATGCCATCCCTATGCTGCTGACCTCCACCCAGGGCACCTTTAAGGTCAATAGGACCATGAGGTCCTGGAAGGAGAGAAGGAATCTCCGGGACTGCCAGATGTACCTTTGCCAGGTGGAAGGCAGAACGGACCCTGTGGAGCTGCGCTGGGAAATGGAAAGCAATACCTGGTACATAGAGAAGCTGTGATATGAGTTTGATATGCCGTATTTTAGAAGGCTGCCTGAAAAGGTGGCCTTTCTTTCTGCCATTGTATAAATCCATGTAAAATGTCAATACTCTAACTGTGCGATACATTTTCTTTACTCCCTTTCCGGCCATCCTACGGGGTGGCTTTCCTTTTGCCCAAATCTGCAAACATTTACATTTTTACTGGTAAAAGAAGGATTAAATGAATTATTAGAGAATATATGTAATAAATAGAATATACTAGGAGGTATTGATATGCAAGAGAACATTAGAAAGAAGAAGCCCATTTTTAAGCGCTGGTGGTTCTGGATTATTGCTGTGGTGGTCATAATAGGAATATGGGGATCTGGCGGAGGAGACGAAGGAGATGTAAAACAGGCTGGGTCACCAGGAGTAACTACGCCTACAAAAGAGGCAGAAAAGATATTTGCAATAGGAGACTCTATTGATGTCGGAAAATTTGGTATCACCATTAATAGCAGCACAGAACAGGATAAATTTCATAGTGATAACATGTTTATCGAAGATGTTACGACAGAAGGAAAGTTTGTTGCTGTAGAGGCAAAGATTGTTAACAATGATAAAGAAGCAAGGACCATAGATACAAACATGTTTAAGCTTGTAGACTCTCAAAATAGAGAATTTGGTGTATATAGTAAAGCTGAACTTATGACTATACTAGGAGATAAATACCTGTTCCTCGAATCTGTTAACCCTGGCATGAGCAGGAGCGGAGTATTTGTTTTTGAAGTGCCAAAAGATGTGAACGAATATTCTTTGAAAATGTATCCAGGGATATTATTCAAGACAGGCGCACCTGAGACTGTAAAGCTAAAATAAGAATTTGTCCCCTCTTTTGAGGGGCTTTCTTTTTGCTCACTTCCGATTCATACAAAGGATATAAACTCCCCTCTATGGGCCCCACAAACTCAAATTTGGGTATAAGAAAGGCCAACCCTATAGGCTGGCTCATGGCTTATATGTACTTCTTTTTCTCCTCGAAGCTTATTGCTCCTGCGCGGTAGTATGCATTAACTAATCCAGTAAGTTCTCCCTTTAAGTAATACCTAAATTTACCTTCAGGCTCATGCTGGAGCTTCTCAGCAGTTCGCTCTATTTCTCCTATGGCCCAAGCGCGCAATTCTTCTTTACTCATTTGTATACATCTCCTTATTATAATACATTTGATGGGCATAATGTGTAAATTTACATAAAATTTTAATATTTGACAGAACATATGTTTGGGTAATACAATATAGATACAATCATATTTTGTAATTTATGGGGGAATGTGTTATGCAAAGCAATGAATTACAGTTTTACAAATTACTAATGCAATTTGTCATAAATAATAAAAAAGAGAACCCTAAATTATCAAAATCGCCTCCTTATGGTATAATAAAGAAATAACTATTTTATTGGAGGAAACAAACATGAAGACTTTAAATAAAACCTTCTTTATTTCTACTTACGGCTGCCAAATGAATGAGGAGGATTCAGAGAGACTATCAGGCATGCTTATGAGCCTGGGATACAATGAATGCGCCAACAGGGAGGATGCTGGTATAATTATATTTAACACCTGTTGTGTAAGAGAAAATGCTGAAAACAAGGTATATGGAAACCTTGGGATGCTGAAGGCCATAAAGAAAAAGCATCCTGATACTATAATCGCCATATGCGGCTGCATGATGCAGCAGAAGGGTGTAAGCGATGTAATAAAGAAGAAATACCCATTTGTTGATATAATATTCGGCACATATAACCTCCACAGATTCCCTGAGCTTTTATCAAGTGCCATGCAGAGTGGCAGGACTGTAATAGAGCTGTGGGATAAGGAGGGTGAAATAGTTGAGGGACTGCCAATAAGTCATGAAAGCGACCTTAAGGCCTTTGTTACAATCATGCACGGCTGCAACAACTTCTGTACCTACTGCATAGTACCCTATACCAGGGGACGTGAAAGAAGCAGGCGCCCTGAGGCTATAGAAGCGGAAATCAGAGAACTGTCAGCTAAGGGCTATAAGGAGGTAACCCTTCTAGGTCAGAACGTCAACTCCTATGGAAAGGATCTTAAGGATACCAGCTTTGCAGATCTTTTAAGAAGGGTAGATAAAGTCGAAGGAATTGAGCGTATACGGTTTATGACCTCACATCCAAAGGATTTGACGGATGAGCTGATAGACGCCATAAAAGAATGCCCCCATGTATGTGAGCACGTACACCTTCCTGTGCAATCAGGAAGCACCAGATTGCTTAATAAGATGAACAGGAAGTATACCAAGGAACAGTATCTGGAGCTGGTCCGCAAGCTTAAGGAGGCAATCCCGGGAGTTGCAATAACAACTGATATAATAGTTGGCTTCCCTGGAGAAACTGAAGAGGACTTCCAGGAGACAATGGATATCGTAAGAAAGGTAGGCTATGATTCCGCCTTTACATTCATATACTCCATAAGAGAAGGCACTCCAGCAGCAAAATACACTGAGCAGGTTCCAGACGAAATAAAGCATGACAGGTTTAACAGACTCCTGGAGTTGGTAAATGCCACAGGAGATGAAAGATGCAAGGAATACATCAATAATACTGCTGAGGTGCTTGTAGAGGGCTATAGCAAGACAGAGGAGGATAAGCTGACAGGAAGAACCAGAACAGGAAAGCTGGTTAACTTCTCAGGAGGAGACTCCTCACTTATAGGCAAGCTTGTAAATGTAAGGATAGATGATACACAAATGTACCTGCTTCATGGCACATATTTAAGCATGGTTAAGTAGCAGAGTAGGAGGGCGTTATTTTGGCATTAACACCAATGATGCAGCAATACCTTGAGACTAAGGAGCAGTGTAAGGACTGTATCCTTTTCTATAGGATTGGTGACTTTTATGAGATGTTTTTTGAGGATGCAGAAGTGGCTTCCAGGGAACTGGAGCTTGTTCTGACAGGAAGGGACTGTGGACTGGAAAACAGGGCACCTATGTGCGGCATACCTCACCATGCACATGAGGGCTACGTTTCAAAGCTTATAGAAAAGGGCTATAAGGTGGCCATCTGTGAACAGGTGGAGGATCCAGCACTGGCAAAGGGACTTGTAAAAAGGGAAATCATACGTGTGGTTTCTCCTGGAACTGTTCTTGAAAGCTCCATGCTTGATGATAAGAAGAACAACTATATAGGCTGCGTTTCTATGCAGCAGGAGGGCTTCTCCCTTTCAGTATGTGATATATCTACAGGGGAGTTTTTAACCACCTGCTCCACCGACGGAGCCTCAAGGCTTTTAGATGAGCTTTCAAAGTATACTCCCTCTGAAATTCTCCTATGGGGAGTAGAAAAGGACAACAAGCTGGTAAAGCAGATAAACGAAAGGTTCTCCCTTCTGATTGATTTTATAAGCTATGACCCTAATGAAACATTAAAGCTGCTTAAGGAAAGGTTTAAGAACGACCTGGATAAGCTTACTCCTGAACAGGCCAGATGCTCATCCTTTTTATACAAGTATATATCAGAAAATCAGAAGTCAAACCTGGGTCATATACTAAAAATAAGGACCTATGACATACAGGATTATCTGGTGCTGGATTCGGCTGCCAGAAGAAATCTGGAGCTTACTGAAACCGTAAGGTCTAAATCAAGGAAGGGCTCCCTGCTTTGGGTACTGGACCATACAGAAACCTCCATGGGCAGCAGGCTACTTAGAAAATGGATTGAAGAGCCCCTAATTAAGCTTCAGGATATAACAAAGCGCCAGGGAGCAGTACAGGAATTTATTGATAACATATACGTATCCTCTGACATACGTGCCTTTTTAAAAAACGTTTATGATATAGAGAGGCTTTCAGGCAGGATAAGCTGTGGCTCTGCCAACGCCAGGGATATGGTATCCCTAAAGCAGTCCCTAAGAGAGCTGCCGGATATCAAGGCCTCCCTGTCCTCCTGCAGATGTCCTCTGTTAAAGGAAATCTACCAGGATTTTGATATGCTTGAGGATGTTTATGAGCTTATTGACAGGGCTATAGAGGATTCTCCTGCACTTACCATAAAGGACGGGGGAATTATCAAATCAGGCTATAACAGTGATGTGGACAAACTACGTGATGCCATGGCACACGGCAAGGAGTGGATTGCCAGCTTAGAGCAGCAGGAGAGGGAAGTTACAGGTATAAAGTCCCTTAAGGTTGGTTTTAACAAGGTATTTGGTTATTATATAGAAATAACCAAAAGTAACCTTGCAAACGTTCCTGAGGGAAGGTATATAAGAAAACAGACCTTGTCAAATGGGGAAAGGTTCATAACAGAGGAGCTTAAAAAAGAGGAGGACCTTATATTAGGAGCTGAGCAGAAGATTGTTGACCTGGAATATAACCTGTTTGCTCAGGTAAGGGAAAAAATAGCCTCCCAGATATCCAGAATACAGAAAACAGCAGCCTATATATCATCCATAGACGTACTTTTATCCTTCGCCTCAGTATCCTTTGAAAACAACTATGTAAAGCCTGAGATGACCAATGATGGTTCAGTGGAAATTAAGAACGGACGCCATCCTGTGGTAGAGAAGGTTATACAGGGGGTTTTTGTACCTAACGATACCTTTATTGATAAAAATGATGATGCTATTGCAATAATCACAGGGCCTAACATGGCTGGAAAATCTACTTATATGAGACAGGTAGCCCTTATATGCCTTATGGCGCAGACTGGCTGCTTCGTACCTGCAGATGCTGCAAGGCTTAGCATTATAGACAGGATTTTTACCAGAATAGGAGCCTCTGACGACCTATCCTCAGGACAGAGCACCTTTATGGTAGAGATGTCTGAGGTGTCCCATATACTAGAAAATGCCACACCTGACAGCCTTATTATATTAGATGAGGTTGGAAGAGGCACAAGCACCTTTGATGGATTAAGCATTGCCTGGGCTGTGGTGGACTATATATGCAGGAGAATAGGTGCAAAGACGCTGTTTGCCACCCATTATCACGAGCTCACAGAGCTTGAAGGCAAGCTTAAGGGAGTTAAGAACTACTGTGTATCCGTAAAGGAACACGGAGATGATATAATATTCCTGAGGAAGATTATCCGTGGAGGAGCAGACCAGAGCTACGGTATACAGGTTGCAAAGCTTGCGGGACTTCCGGATGAGGTAGTTTCCAAGGCAAGGGGAATACTAGAGAGGCTTGAGGAAAGCGATATAAACAGAAAAAATCAGCAGGACGAGGCTGCTGTATCTACGTCCACAGATGAGAAGGAAAAACAGAAGCCCAATGTACAGCAGCTTAACATGTTCAGTTTTAAAGAGGAGGAGCTGGTTCATGCCTTAAGGGAAATCGACATAATGAACACAACTCCCATGGAGGCAATGAATACCTTACACAGACTGGTTCAAAAGGCCAAGAGCATGCAGGGGTGATATTATGGGAATTATAAATGTTTTAGATGATTCAACCATAAACAAAATAGCTGCGGGAGAGGTTATTGAAAGACCTTCCTCCATTGTAAAGGAGCTGGTGGAAAATGCCCTGGATGCAGGCTCCACTGACATTACAGTTGAGGTAAGAAGCGGTGGAATAGGCTTTATAAGGATTACAGATAATGGACGTGGAATGGAAAAAGAAGACATGGAGCTGGCCTTCTTAAGACATGCTACAAGCAAGATACAGTCTGCCTCAGATTTATACATCATTCACACCCTGGGCTTCCGGGGAGAAGCCTTAGCCAGTATAGCAGCTGTATCAAAGGTAGAGATGCTCTCTAAGCCCAGAGACAGGGAAACTGGGTGGAGAAGGTGCATGGAGGGTGGAAAATGTACCGCCATGGAGGAGTGCGGCTGCCAGGAAGGAACAATAATAACTGTCCAGGAGCTTTTTTATAACACTCCGGCCAGGCTTAAGTTTTTAAAGTCGGAAACCAGGGAAGGCTCTTATATAACAGATGTTATGCAGAACCTGGCCATGAGTCATACAGATGTCTGCTTTAAATACAGGCTTAACGACAAACTTGTATTTGCCACACGTGGGGATAAGGACCTTAAATCCTCCATACTTGCCATATATGGCAGGAGCTTTGCCTCAAACATAATAGAGGTTAAAGGCAGCAGGGACCTTATTTCTGTAAGAGGCTTTATAGGCAATGCCAGCCTGTCAAAGGGAAACAGGAACTATCAATCAATATATGTAAACGGAAGGTATGTAAAGAACAAAACCATAACTGCAGCTGTAGAGGCTGCTTATAAATCCATGCTTACAATTAACAAGTTTCCATTCTTTGTGCTTTCACTAACAGTAAGCCCGGAATTTGTAGATGTTAATGTTCATCCTGCAAAGTCAGAGGTTAAATTTCAGGATGAGCAGATGGTGTTCTCCAGTGTATTCCATTGTGTGAAGGATGGTTTAATATCCATATCTCCACTTCTAAATGATGATGTGGGTATCACCAAGTCTTCCTTTGGAAGCTATCCTAAGGAAAGTTATTCCCAGCAAAGCTTTTCCTCCACAACTCCAGTATATTCTCCCCTGAAGGATGAGAAGACACCTGAGCATACAAAAGAAGCATCATGGGAAGCTGCCAGGGAAGCCTTATATATATATGAAAATCAAAACAGCAAAGATGATACGCCTTTGGAGAAAGAAACTGAAATTAATGATACTGCTGCAGCTTCTCATCAAATACCAAAATTCGGTCCCCTTTCAATAATAGGACAGGTGCATTTTACATATATTATTGCTGAGGATAGTGAAAGCTTGTATATAATTGACCAGCATGCCGCCCATGAAAGAATATACTATGAAAAATACCAAAGGGCATATAAGGAGGCCGGTATACAGTGCCAGAGTCTTATTGCACCTATAGTAATAAATCTATCTCCAAGTGAGAAAATAATGGTTATGGACAATACCTCCATATTTGAAAACCTGGGCTACATACTTGAAGACTTTGGTGGAGGAGCCATTGCCCTTAGGGCAGTGCCTGTTATATTCGGTAATCCTGATCCTAAGGAGCTATTCCAAGAGGTTATATCAAGCTTTGAGGGAGGAGAGAAGGAGCTGCCCCACACCATAGATAAGGTATTATATACCATGGCCTGCAAAAGCGCCGTAAAAGCAGGGGATAAGCTAAGCCTTAAGGAGATGAGCGAGCTTATCAATACTCTGAGGCTATGTGACTCACCATTTACCTGTCCTCATGGCCGTCCAACTATAATCAAGATGTCTGAAACAGACCTAGAGAAGAAGTTTAAAAGAATACAGTAGGTGAAAATCATATGAAAAATATAGTCATCATCTGCGGACCTACGGCATCAGGGAAAACAGCTGCTGCTGTTGAGCTTGCCAAAAGAATAAATGGAGAGATAGTATCAGCAGACTCCATGCAGATTTATAAATTTATGAATATAGGCTCAGCAAAGCCAACCATAGAGGAGATGGGAGGCATTCCCCATTATATGATAGACATAATATACCCCTTTCAGGATTTCAGCGTTGCACTCTATAGGCAGCTGGCAGGAGAGGTTATAGATGATATCATAAGCCGGGGTAAGATCCCTATAATTGCAGGGGGTACGGGACTTTATATAAACTCCCTTACATACCATATGGATTTTACCCAGACCTCAGAGGATAAGGAATACCGAAGCTATCTATGTCAGATAGGAGAGGAAAAGGGAAACGAATACCTTCACTCAATGCTTAAGGATGTGGACCCTGAATCCTATGAAAGGCTGTTTCCCAACGATAGGAAGAGGGTTATAAGAGCACTTGAGGTATATAAGCACACAGGAAAAACAATCTCAGAGTACCAGGCAGAATCAAAAAATAAGCCCATAGAATATAATCCTGCATATATAGGGCTCACAATGGACCGTCAAAAGCTTTATGATAGAATAAATATAAGGGTGGATAAAATGTTTGAGCAGGGACTGGTAGATGAGGTGAAATATCTTTATAATATGGGATATAATATAAGTATGCCCTCCATGCAGGCAATAGGGTACAAAGAGCTGTTTGAGTATTTTAACAACACCTGTACACTGGAGGAAGCAAAGGATAGCATAAAGCAAGGTTCAAGAAGATATGCCAAAAGGCAGCTTACATGGTTCAGGAGGGAGGAGCGTGTACACTGGGTCGAAAGTGATAAATATAATTCCCTTGACGAAATCATGGAAAATATATTAGAGTATATAAAAGGAAAGAATTTCAATTGCTGCTATTAATATAAATGGCAACTTGACTGAGGCTTAAGCTTTAAATTTATTTTGGAGGATGATGAAAGTGAATAAGAGCTCAAATAACCTGCAGGATGTATTTTTAAATCAGGCCAGGAAGAACAGGATCTCTGTAGTAGTACATCTTGTTAATGGCTTTCAGATTAAAGGTTTTGTAAAAGGCTTTGACAACTTTACCATAATTCTTGACAGCGATGGAAAGCAGATAATGATATACAAGCATGCTGTATCAACAATAACCCCTGCAAAGCCTGTACTTTATACCACTCAGAGTTTCCAGGATGGTTACGAGGAAGCTTCCAGCGAGGAAGGCCCTAAGGAGGAATAATATTTTTCATAAATACAAAATAAAAAGGCCTTATACGGGCTTTTTTATTTTGTGTTAATTCTATTTATATTTTATTGGTTGTATACCTTTATTCTATTGTGTTAGAATATATTGATGTATTCAGCCAATATATTTTTGAGGTGATTTTATGCTTAATAATACAAAAAACCTGCTAAAGGATCAGTTCCATATAAGCGATAGGGTACTTGAGCTTTCAGAGCAGGCACTTAAGGATGTAAGGGAAGAGTTTAAAGCGCTTGATTACATAAAGGAGTATAACCAGCTTAAGGTGCTTAAAGCCATGCAGGAGGAAAGGGTAAGCGACAGCCACTTTACAAACTCCACAGGCTATGGCTATGGCGACATAGGCAGGGATACCTTAGAGAGGGTTTACGCCAGGGTTTTCAACTGTGAGGATGCACTGGTAAGACCCCAGATAGTATCTGGGACCCAGGCCATAACTCTGGCATTAAGCGGAAACCTGAGGCCTGGGGATACTCTCATGTCCATTACAGGCACTCCTTATGATACGCTGCTTAAGGTAATAGGGATAGATGGCAGCAATGAAAATATAGGCTCCTTAAGGGATTTTGGGGTTAAATACAGGCAGATAGAGCTTACAGAGGATGGCAGGATAGATATTCCTAAGGTAGTAGAGGCTCTTAAGGAGGATTCCTCCATAAGGATGCTGGAGATACAGAGAAGCACCGGCTATGGCTGGAGGCCTTCACTTACCATTGAAGGAATAGGTGAGGCAATAAAGGCAGTAAAGGAAATACGTGAGGATGTAATCTGTTTTGTAGACAACTGCTATGGAGAATTTATTGACACACAGGAGCCAACGGATGTAGGGGCTGACCTTATAGCAGGCTCCCTTATAAAGAATGCCGGAGGCGGTATAGCACCTACAGGAGGGTATGTAGCAGGAAAGGCTAAATATGTAGAACAGGCTTCCTATAGGCTTACGGCTCCGGGGCTTGGAAAGGAATGCGGCTCCACATTTGGAGTAATGAGGCTTATGTTCCAGGGCTTTTTCATGGCCCCTCATATAACCTGTGAAGCCCTAAAATCTGCCATATTCTCATCAAGACTTATGGAGCTTGCAGGATATGAGGTATCACCATCCTATAAGGACAAGAGAAGCGACCTGATACAGGCTATTAAATTCGGCAACCCCGAGGATTTAATTGGCTTCATTAAGGGCATACAGCATGGGTCTCCAGTTGATTCCTTTGCAGAATGTGAACCATGGGACATGCCTGGCTACAGCGACCCTGTAATAATGGCTGCAGGAGCATTTGTCCAGGGTTCGTCCATAGAACTTAGTGCGGACGCCCCCATAAGGGAGCCATATATAGCATATCTACAGGGTGGATTAACATTTGAGCATGCTAAAATAGGTGTAATGGTAGGGTTAGGGAAGCTTATTAAATAAAGAGCAAGTTAAGAGTATCATTGCTTTATTGGTTGGAGTCATTGGTGCCAGCATTTCTTTAATGGCTAAAAAAAAGTATAATTAGCATGACAGTATATATAAAAAGTGGGCAAGTAAATTGCCCACTTTTTGTTTGCTCTTATATTCTAATTATTGCTACATCTTTCTGAATAGCCCTATGGCCTTTCCAAGTATAGTACAATCATTAACGATAATAGGCTCCATAGTGGGGTTGTGGGGCTGGAGTCTTATATGGCCCTTTTCCTTGTAGAAGGTTTTTATAGTGGCACCATCTTCTATCATGGCTACCACAACATCCCCATTATCTGCTGTATTCTGCTGCTGAACTATTATATAATCTCCCTCGTTTATTCCTGCTTCAATCATACTGGTGCCTTTAACCTGAAGCATAAACATCTGCTTATTAGTAGGAAAGTAATCTGCAGGAACAGGGAAGGTATCCTCAATATTCTCAACTGCAAGTATAGGCTGTCCTGCTGCGACAGTTCCTATTATAGGAACTGATATTATCTCCTTTGAGTATGAGCTCTCATCTAATATCTCTATTGCCCTGGGTTTGGTAGGGTCTCTTCTTATAAAGCCCTTCTTTTCAAGCCTCTCAAGATGCCCATGTACAGTAGAGGTGGATTTTAATCCCACAGCTGTACAGATTTCTCTTACTGAAGGTGGATAACCCTTAAGTGTTATAACATGCTTAATATAATCAAGTATTTCCTGCTGTTTATCAGTCAGATCAGAATTTGCCATAAAAACACCCCTTATAATGTCTTGCTTTGATTATATCACAATAAAAGAGGTTAAGCAAACTTATGTTCGCTACTTTTCACTGTTTTTTAGGAATATGTTATCATGCTCCCGCATAAAATTAGGATAATAAAGAGCAAATATTTTAAAAATGTCTATTGACATGCGAACATTTGTTCTTTATAATTAAATTAGAACATATGTTCGGGGAGGATGTAAAATGAGAAGGATGGAAAGAAAAAATAGCAAGGGAATAATTAAGTCAAGACTATTAATTCTTATAGTAACCTTAGTACTTATAGCTGTTCCCATAATGGTTAAGGCACAGGCTACTCAGGAATCCCAATACACAACCGTAGTGGTCCACTCAGGAGATACGCTATGGGCCATCGCTTCAGAGTATACCAACAATAACAAGGATATTAGAGAAACCATATATAATATAAAGAAAGTCAACAACATGGATGGTGGAATGATTGTACCAGGACAAGAACTCCTTGTTCCGGTTAAATAGATTTTATACTTTACATAACCCTTCTTTTGATATACTCTATATAAGAGAACTTTATAGTAGTTTGAGAACATATGAGAAGGGATGATAAAATGAACCCTGGCGGACGCTGTGAATTAGATGAAAACAAAATATGTGACGGATGCAATGAATGTAATAGATGTGACCTTGACCCTACAAAGCTTTGTGACAGCTGCGGAAAGTGCCTTGAGCTGGACGATGCAGAATACAAGGAGGTATTCATTGACGGTGTTTTAAATGACGCATCAGAAGCCGATGAGTATCTTTTGGACTACGACTCCCAGATACCCAGTGATTCTGAGCTTCAGGAAGGACTTGAAGACGGAGTGGAGTACATTGAGGATATACCAGAGCTTAAGGTAAAGTACAACAGACAGCTGGAGGAGATATTCAAAGAAATGGGCAAAAACAATAACAGTGAAGAATGAAAAGAAAATGTGGAAACTCCGTGTTTTAATAGCTGAACACGGAGTTTCTTTATAATATACTGAATATTAAAGCGCCACATAAACATCGTCAGCACCTCACCACCAACCCCGGGTCGGCACAGGGCCAGATCCCTACAGGGTAAACCTCTAAAACTATGGAAAAAATAGTAACCATTTATGAGTTTACATAATAAATATTATGTTTATTATAATGATTTATAAATCACCAAGAGGGTTAGCTTTAGCTGCCTCACGGAGCTTCTCATCGTCTATGTGTGTATATATCTGGGTAGTTGAAACACTTTCATGTCCAAGCATCTGCTGTAGGGCCCTTATATCAACATTGCCATACTTATACATAAGAGTAGCAGCAGTGTGTCTAAGTTTATGTGGGGTATACTTACCTCCATAAAGACCAGCCTTCTTAATATGATTCTTAACCAGTATCTCTACAGTACGCTTGTTAATCCTCTTATTTCTTTCGCTAAGGAACAGGGCATCCTTGTCAGGATTGGAATCATCCAGCTTGGGCCTTACCTTAAGGTATTCCTGAATTACATGTATGCAGGAGGAGTTAAGATATATGGTACGTTCCTTATTTCCTTTGCCAACCACGGTTAATGTATCTCCCTTTATCTTAGGGATGTCTATGCTAACAAGCTCTGAAAGTCTCATGCCACAGTTTAGAAAAAGTACTATTATAGCGTAGTCCCGATCAGCATTCCTTCCGTTTATGGAGCCTATAAGGTCCTTGCTTTGCTGCAGTGTAAGATATACTGGCTGTCTCTTGCTTAATTTGGGGCTTTCAAGCTCCCTGGCAGGGTTCTCCTTGATAAGCTTCTTCTTTGTCTCTAAATACAGGAAGAAGGATCTTATTGCAGAGGTTTTCCTGGCCCTGGCATAGGGGCTGTTATCCCTTTTAATGGTTATATAATTTATATAAGCATAAAGTTCAGAAAGCCTGATTGAGCATATTAAGTCATCATTTATATCAGATATATCAATTTCTTCAATGTTGTCAGTTTTAATTTTTTGTTTCTGTGACTTTATGAATTTTAAAAACAGCTTTAGATCAACCATATAACCCCGGATAGTGTTAGGAGATTTTCCCTTAACGGTTGCCATGTAGCCTAAAAACTCCTTAAGTATTTCCGGAAGGCTTTCATTATATATCACGTCGTACAATTTATCATCCAAAACCAACCACTCTCTTCCTTTTTGTAATAACATTTCGCTAAATTAGTATTTAGCGAAATGTTATCTGTCTCCTCTTCTTTGTTTATTAGTGCTTCTTTTTCTCTTTTTTAAAGGAACTACCTTTGACCCATACACATTCTTATGTTCATTATAGCTTTGAGCCGGTCTGGGTTTGCTTTTACCATCTATAAGTCTTCTTTCTCTGGTCATATCCTTGACTATGGCAAAAGCTATAAACAAAAATAACACTATAAAGAAAACAAATGCAAAATACTTAAATATCATACCTGTTACCTCATTAGTATAAATTGTTGTCCCTTTCATAGGTAAATGCAGAAAGCCTGTCCTTATATAAGCCCTTATAAGCGTTTTTATAATACCAGAAATGTAGCTGTAGCTCTAGAACCTCTCATAAGGCCTTGTGATGCTTAGGACCCTGTTTCCCATCACTTAATAATAACATTCTATCACATCTTGATAAAAATATAAATTGTTATGGTAATCAACAGCTCTGAATAACTTTGTTATTAACCTTGAATTTTAGTGCATGTGATATTTCAGAAAAGGTTCCTTTTTTCTACAATACCAATTGAGATGCATTATCAACTGCAAAAATAAATATTTTGTCGTCATGCATAATATGATAATTATATATTCGACATATAAAAAATAGACTGTGCCAAGAAGTCGATTTAAGCACTCCTTGTCACAGCCCTGTTTACATATTGTTAAATCACACGTTTATCTCTACATCTACCTTCTGGTTG
This sequence comes from Bacillota bacterium, assembly GCA_023415335.1. Classification (GTDB taxonomy): domain Bacteria; phylum Bacillota; class Clostridia; order Clostridiales; family Caloramatoraceae; genus JAEZLD01. The sequence continues at coordinate 16,848 of JAEZLD010000089.1, forward strand.
TTATAGCCCTCAATCAGCGGATCCACTACTTCACTTATAAATTCCTCAACCTGATAAGGTGCCCTGCCTATGAATTCTTTTGCATTTACTAGCTTCTTTATCTCTTCCTTATCCAGCTTGAAGCTTTCATCTGCACATATTCTATCCAGCAGGTCATTAGGCCTGCCCTCTTCCTTTACTACCTTAGCAGCCGCCATAGAGTGAACCCTTATTCTTTCGTGAAGCTCCTGTCGGTCTCCTCCATTTTTAACCGCCTCCATAAGTATGTTTTCAGTTGCCATAAATGGCAGTTCCTCGTTTATATGCCTTTCTATCATCTTTGGATAAACAACCATGTTTGAACTTATGTTTATATAGAGATTGAGTATTCCATCTAATGCAAGGAAGGCCTCCGGAACTGCTATTCTCTTGTTAGCAGAATCATCTAATGTTCTCTCAAACCACTGAGTTGATGCTGTAATAGCAGGATTCATAGAGTTAACTATAACGTATCTTGCCAGGGAAGATATTCTCTCGGATCTCATGGGGTTTCTCTTATATGCCATGGCAGAGGAACCAATCTGATTCTTCTCAAACGGCTCCTCAAGTTCCTTCATATTCTGGAGTATTCTTAAGTCATTGCTGAATTTATAAGCACTTTGTGCAGCCGCTGTAACAGCATTCAAAACTATTGTATCCTGCTTTCTAGGATAGGTCTGTCCAGTTATCATAAAATACCTATCCTTAAAGCCCATTTTCTCGCATATTTTCTTGTCAAGCTCTTTAATTTTGTTCTGGTCACCATCAAATAAATCCATAAAACTGGCCTGTGTTCCTGTTGTTCCCTTTACACCGCGCATTTTCAGGCTATCAATGGTATAATTTATATATTCTAAGTCCATAACCAGGTCCTGTAACCATAGGCTGGCCCTCTTACCGACAGTTGTTAGCTGTGCAGGCTGCAGATGGGTAAAGCCAAGTGTAGGCATGCTCTTATATTCAAGGGCAAAGCTTTTAAGATTCTTCATAGTCTGAACAATCTTTGTTCTTATAAGCTCAAGAGCCTGCTTCATTATAATAACGTCTGCATTATCCCCTACATAGCAGCTTGTTGCTCCCAGGTGGATTATGCCCTTTGCATTTGGGCATTGGAGTCCATATGCATAAACATGAGACATTACATCGTGCCTTACAAGCCTTTCTCTTTCCTCCGCATCCTCATAGTTTATATTTTCAACATTTCTCTTAAGCTCATTTATCTGTTCCTCTGTAATATTGAGTCCGAGCTCCTTCTCACCCTCTGCCAGTGCGACCCAAAGCCTTCTCCAGATGGTGAACTTATTCTGGTCCGAAAAAATATAGGACATTTCCTTGCTGGCATATCTTTTTATAAGTGGACTTTCATATAAATCTCTCATATTTTAACTCCTCCAAAAACACGAATGATTTCATTGGTTATGTAATAATTTTTCGTGCATATATGATTATAACACAAAGTAACCAATAAAAATATAACCAAAATACTTTCATATATTTTAATTAATGTTTATTTTGTTCAAAACAAAATAAATTAATTATATAACCGTGATAATTCCTTCATTTTTTGTATATTATACTGATTGTACTATTTATGATGCTTAAAGATTCCTCCAGGAGAGGTCTATTATAAAGCTTAAGCTGCTCATAATGTTTAAGTCCTATATCTGTTATCTTGTAGTGCCTCTTAGTTTTTTTATCAGGCTCATCCCAGAAGCCTTCAATTAAAAGCTCCTCTTCCATACTCCTTAAAAGAGGATACATCATTCCAGGACTTGGCCTCCATTGGTACTGAAGAGCCACCTCTATCTTGTCAATCAGTTCGTTTCCATAGCAGGTTTTTTCTCTCAAATAATACAGCACAAACAGCTTGACAATTGTTGTTATGTTAACCTTACTCATCAGTTGCCTGTTTCTTACGCTTCCATCAGACATAGAATTGCCCCCTTTGTTTACATAATTATTTTTATGTAATCATATACCTGTATCTCATACTTAAAAAATAAAGGCTGCAATAAGCAGCCTTTATTTCTATTTGGCATATTCTATAGCTCTTACTTCCCTGATAACATTTACCTTTATCTGTCCAGGGTATTCAAGCTCGCTTTCCACCTTTTTAACAATATCCCTTGCCATCAGGATGGAATCTGAATCAGAAACCTGTTCAGGCTTAACCATTATTCTTATTTCACGGCCAGCCTGTATTGCAAAGGATTTTTCAACTCCATTAAAGGAATTTGCTATTTCTTCAAGCTTTTCTAGTCTCTTAATATATGCCTCCAGTGTCTCTCTCCTAGCTCCAGGCCTTGCAGCAGATATTGCATCAGCAGCCTGAACCAGAATGGCTTCAACAGTCTGAGGTTCTACGTCCCCATGATGGGATGCAACACAATGTATTATTGCAGGTGACTCATTGTACCTCTTAACAATGTCGCTTCCTATAAGGGCATGAGGTCCTTCAACCTCATGATCTACAGCCTTACCTATATCGTGGAGAAGTCCTCCACGCTTTGCAATCGCCACATCAGCTCCCAGCTCTGAGGCCATAAGCCCGGCAAGATAGGAAACCTCCATGGAATGCTTGAGTACATTCTGCCCATAGCTTGTTCTGTATTTCAGCCTTCCTAAAAGCTTTATCAGCTCAACATGAAGCCCATGTACACCTGTGTCAAAGGTAGCCTGTTCACCCTTTTCCCTGATTTCCATGTCAACCTCTTTTTTAGCCTTTTCAACCATCTCTTCGATTCTAGCAGGATGTATCCTGCCATCGGCGATAAGCTTTTCAAGGGCTATCCTTGCAACTTCTCTCCTTATAGGATCAAAGCTGGACAGTATAACTGCCTCTGGGGTATCATCGATTATCAGGTCAATTCCTGTAAGTGTTTCAAGAGTTCTGATGTTTCTGCCTTCTCTTCCTATTATCCTGCCCTTCATTTCGTCATTTGGAAGAGATACAACTGAAACGGTTGTTTCAGCCACATGATCAGCAGCGCATCTTTGGATTGAGCAGGCAATTATCTCTCTTGCCTTCTTTTCTCCCTCTTCGCGTGCCTTTGTTTCTATGTCCTTAATCATAACAGCAGCTTCGTGCTTTACTTCCTTCTGAACATCGTCCAGAAGCATTTCTCTAGCTTCCTCAGTAGTAAGGGAAGCTATTCTTTCAAGCTCCTCTATCTGTTTTTTATACAGACCAGCTGCTTCATCCTGAAGCTTTTGAACCTCCTGCTGTTTTCTATTCAGATTCTGTTCCCTTGCTTCAAGACTGTCAACCTTCTTATCCAGGGTTTCCTCCCTTTGGATAAGCCTTCTTTCCATTCTCTGAAGTTCACTTCTTCTTTCCCTTACTTCCTTTTCATATTCGGTACGAAGCTTGTGAACCTCTTCTTTAGCTTCTATAACTGATTCCTTTTTCTTTGTCTCTGCTTCCTTCTCAGCTTCTGTCACAATTTTACTTGCTTGTTCTTCTGCACTTTGCAGTTTTCCTTCGGCTATTCTCTTTCTAGCAAAATAACCTATAATTAACGCTGCAGCTACAGCAATAATTCCAACTATCCATGTAATAATGTCTTTTTCTGTCATCACACACCTCCTTATCATATATAATTAAATATAATTATTTCCGTGAAAGAAACCGTTTTCGAAGCTTGTTTAATACAATAATGTAAGTATACATTACTCAACCATTATTTGTCTTTATTTTATTATAATTTTAATTTTATGTCAAGTTTACTGCTTCAACAATACTCACACCATCACTAAGTTTCACACTATAGCATACATCAGCACTTTCAAGTAAATGATGGTTATGGGTAACCATTATTATCTGCCTATTGAAAAGGGTGCTGATCTGCTTCAAAAATTCTGCTACATTACTAATAAAATCTTCACTTACATGCTTTGCAGGCTCATCAAGTATAATAGGTCCGTCAATTTTAGGGTCGTGTATCTCCATCATGGCAACCCTCAGAGCCAAGGATATTACATCTACAACCCCTCCGCCCCTTGAATCCTGAGGTCTTGTAACTATCTCAGAATTATTGATTTTTGATACAACAAAAAAGTCTCCTTCAATCCTGTTAGCTTTCTCAAGAAGCTCTATTTTAAATTCCATGGAAGGGTCAAATATATACTGCAGACACTGGGTTACAAGATACTCCATTTGTGCTTTAGACTGCTCTCTGGCAAATTGGGATGCATTCTGTAGTAGCAGCTTAACCTTCTGAAGCTTTTCGTTTTGCTTTTGAAGCTTATCCAGCTTTTCAAGGGACCTTTGGGAAAGCTCTGTAAGAGTTTCCATCCTTCCCTTCTGCTTGTAGTATTCATTCCTCTCTGTCTTTAGCCCTCTCTCTATATCTTCTATATATGAATCAAACAATGGCCATGCCTCCCAACCTATAGAAAGAAGCTGCTACATTTCAGGAGGAAGCATGCCTTCCACATCCTTTATGAGCCCTTCTATTTCCTTTTTTAATGAGTCTATTTCTCCATCAAGGTTTTCTGGAACTACTCCAAGCTCCTTAAGCTGGCTTATTATATCATTCCGCTGATTTTGCAGCTCCTCAAGCCTAGTCTCAGCTTTTATTTTCTTTTTTTTGGCAATCTCAAGTCTGTCCTTAAGTTCGTTTATCCTTGTGTCATAGCTTCCCATTATATCCTTCCTCCTTCAAACTCTCTTACTATATCCTCCATGGTATGCTCATCAATAGGAGAGAAGCACACCGGACACCTTCCAACTGCTTTTAAAACCTGCTTGTATTCCTCAAGGTGTTGCAGCATGGATGTATCACAGGCTTGTATGTCCCTCCTGCACAGAGCCATCTCCCTGTTTTGCTCACTAATTAGCTCCTGCAGCCCTATAAGCTTTTCATGCCTTTCTCTAAGCTTCTCAAGCCTTGCCTGATGCCTGTCTGCATTGTCTATTTTAATAAACCTCTTGGTATATTCCTGACCCTTTCTTATGGAGTCAGAGATGGTGTCATAGCTTTTCTTAACTACGCTTAGGCTATCAAGCCTTTTCATGCATTCAAAAAGTCTCTCATTATATTCTGCTGCTTTATCAATTGATTTAAGTCCCTGGAGTATACTCCTTAAGGAACTAATCTCCCTGCTTACAATACTTAGCCTATTTGAATGTACACTAAGCTGGTTGTACCTTAAGCACCTTTCATATGCATCTGTTACCTTGAGAATACATTCATCTACGTTTTTTGTACTTTGAAGAACGCATTTCTGTTCCTTTATATCCTTCTCAACATTCCTATAGGAAATGGCCATACGCTCTATCCGAATTGCTCTTGAACTATCCTCTTCAAGCCTTATGATTAATGCAGCTGCTTTATCCACCTGCTGCAGACTTTTTACTATCTGCTTGTTTTTATTTATTTCCAGATCGAACAATTTAAGGCTCTCTTTCAGCTCCATAAGCCTTTTGTACCTTCTGCTCTTATCCTTAATAACAGTGATCTTGTTTTCCTTAATATCCAGATATTCCTTTACCCTTGGTAACCCTTCGTAAGCTTTAAGCTGCTCCTTAATTCCCTCAAGTTCGCCCTGGACGCTTCTCTCTTGTGATTGAATTGAGGATACTTCCTTTGTAAGCTCCTTTATAGCCTCATCTATCACATTAACACCTACCAGCTTCCCTATAGCCTTAGCCTTTACTGAACCAGGCTGGCTTATAAGGAATGGGGCCTCTAGCTGGTCTGCTATATTGATGCACTGGGAGGCTGAGGAGTCTATATGCAGCTTTAGTATTCCATGAGCCTTAAGTATCTCCGGAGGAATATCACCTCCAAAGCCCTCAAAGGTGGTTTCATTACCCTCCTGGTCTCCCAGCCTGTATATGTTCTTTCCTCCTGACCTTTCCCTGGCTACAATTGTTCCATCGCTTAGTGTAATGGATACCCTACAGCTGTTTTCTCCCTGAGTTATGAAATCAGTACCCTTAGGCTCGTTATAAAGCACCCATTTGAGAGCTCTTATGATTGCTGATTTACCATTATCAGAAGGACCGCTGATTACATTAAGCCCGTTTTCAAAGGATATTTTTGTATTTTTATGGGACTGGAAGTTTATTATTTCTATTGACCTTATATACTTCATTGATTCACTTCCTTTGATGCTATAAGGGCTTGTGCATCAGCTATTCTCTTTACTGCCTCATCCTTTATATCAGCAGGAATACTGTCCCTTAAAGCAATATCGTTTATAATCTTCTGAAGGCTCAGTATCTCAAAGCTCCCATAGGAGTTTACCTGTGAGACAAACTCATTTAGCTTCTGCCTTCTGAACTCCTCCTGCCTTAGCTGCGCCTTATCAAGGACCTCCTCACCAGGCTTTGCACATTTAAGCTTTACCAAATCCAGCTTTATATCCTCTCCAAGGTCAATTAACAGGTATGATGGAATCCTGTTAATCTCAGAGGATACATTGCTTACCCTTGACATAGAGCCTGGGTTTATAAAATACTTATCCTCAAGCTTTTTAATGCCAAACCCTGTATGATAGTGCCCACATATGGTTATATCTGCACAGGTCTTTTGGCAAATGTCATCTATAAGAGTATAGGGTATGCCTTCAATAAACGGCCGGTCCAGCAGAAAACCGTGTACCAGGTTAATTGCATAATCGCAGTCCTTCTTGTCAACTATATATCCCTGTCTGTTCACATCCAAATCATAATAATATGGACACCCTGTAAGCTGAAGCCTTATGCCGTCCTTTTCAATGTATAGCTTCTCATCCATGGAAATAAGCTTGAGTATGCCAATGGCATCTAGTAGTCCCAGTACCGTTCTATTAATAGTTGATGGATTCTGTCCATATACATCATGGTTACCTGAGATAGCATATACAGGCTGGGGAAAGCTCATAAAATAGCCTATGAAATCCTTGACAATAGCAGGAGACACATCAGGCCTGTCAAACAAATCTCCTCCAAATAAAACATAATCAACCTTATGTTCCTTTGTCACCTTGACCAGTTCTTCAAACTTTTCCTTCAAGGTATCCAGGAAGTTATCCTTTCTGGATTTTGGATTGGTTCCTCTTATATGCGTGTCTGTAAAATATAACAGCTTCATTCCATATCACGCCCCTCATTCTTAACTAAAAGGTTTATGACCCTCAAAACAATCTCATAGGGATATCCCTTAGTAACAAGATACCTGTATAGCTTTTCCTTTATCTTGTCCTTGCCTTGAAGCTGTTTAAGCTTTTTTTCCGCCAGCTCCATGCAGTTTTCATACTGCAGCTCCTCATCTATTACAACGCTTCCTTTAAGCTCCTCATCTATACCTTTAGCTTGAAGCTCATACATTATTTTGTTTCTGCCATACTTTTTTAATCTTACACAGTCGTTTACATATTTTACAACATATCTTTTATCATCTATAATACCAAATTCATTAAGCCTTTCCACGACACTGTTGGAGGTTCCCTGAGAATACCCCTTGTCAATGAGCTTCTTCTTAAGTGCAGAGCAGGTATAATCCTTTATATTAAGAATGCTCAAGGCATAGTTATATGCCTTAGTATATTCACAGGCCTCAGCGAGCCTCTGAAGCTCATCCTCGTCTATTTTTTTGCCCTCCTTGAGACCATACCTGACAATATCCTCTGCAGAGGCTGAAAAAGAGAAGCTTCCGTCAATAAATATATTCCATCTTTCCTTGTTCCTTTTCTGTATAGAAACCTGTGTTATTATCATAAACTCCTCAGCCTCCTTTTCTATTTATGTACTTTATACGCAGCCTTTATTGTAAAAGCATTATTTATACTGCATTGTATAAATCCCTATGGAGCATTATACACCATAGGGATTTGAATCACAATTCATATTACTATACTGAAGCTTTATTTCCCTTCTTTTTCCACTTCTGCAGCCGCTTCCTCTTCAGCTACTATTGGGGACTTCAGAAGCGGGAAGTTATAGGCTGCCCTGATTTTATTTTCTATTTCAAAGGCAATCTCCTTATTATCCTTCAGGAAGTTCTTTGCATTTTCCCTTCCTTGTCCCAGCTTCTGGTCGTTATATGAGAACCAGGCACCGCCCTTCTGAACTACGCTACAGTTTACTCCGCAGTCCAAAAGATTTCCTTCCTTGGATATCCCCTCACCATACATAATATCAAACTCTGCCTGCTTAAATGGAGGTGCAACCTTATTTTTCACTACCTTAACCTTTGTTCTGTTTCCTATAACATCCTCACCCTGCTTTAGTGAGTCTACTCTTCTTACATCCAGCCTTACTGATGCGTAGAACTTAAGGGCTCTTCCTCCAGGAGTTGTTTCTGGATTTCCGAACATAACACCAACCTTTTCACGCAGCTGGTTTATAAATATTGCAACCGAGTTGGATTTGCTTACTGCACCTGCCAGCTTTCTCATGGCCTGTGACATAAGCCTTGCCTGAAGTCCTATGAAATTATCTCCCATTTCTCCTTCTATTTCTGCCTTTGGAACAAGGGCAGCAACAGAATCCACTACAATAACGTCTATAGCACCAGACCTTACAAGAGCCTCCGCAATTTCTAGCGCCTGTTCTCCTGTATCAGGCTGGGATACAATCAGGTTATCTATGTCTACACCCAGCTTTTTGGCATATCCAGGATCAAGGGCATGCTCTGCATCTATAAATGCAGCCGCTCCTCCATGCTTTTGTGCCTCAGCTACTATGTGAAGGGCAACTGTTGTTTTACCAGAGCTTTCTGGTCCATATATCTCAACTATTCTCCCCTTTGGTACTCCTCCTATGCCAAGGGCTATATCAAGGCCAAGGGAGCCTGTAGGTATACATTCAACGTTAAGCTTTGAGTCCTCTCCAAGCTTCATAACAGAACCTTTTCCGAACTGCTTTTCTATCTGTCCTAATGCCAAATCAAGAGCTTTTTGTTTATCGTTATTCATAACTTCCATCCTTTCCGTTCATTACGAACATACGTTCTGATAGTATTATAATATATAAAATATCCAAGGTCAACTGTAACCCGGACATTTATAATGCAAAATTTATTCATCCATATATAAATTATATCCTATAAAAGACTTGCTAAACATAACCATCTTTAAATTAAGAATAATAATGTGTAAGTTAAGCAGAATTTTACTGATACATTTATCAGTTATGATAATATCAGCTATTATAACGCTAATATTTTTAACACTGACGCATTACATAAAATAAGTAAAAGCCTGCCCTTTTTCTGAGCAGGCTTTTACACGACAATTAAACTTCTTGATTCTATTCCTCTATCCGGTTCCTTTAATTGAATTTCAGAACCCCTTTGTTCTTTACAAAGTAATCTACGCCCGAAATAATGGTAAGTACTACTGCAATGGCCACTAATATGCCGTAAAAAGATATGCTTAAGAGTGTAGCAACTATTGCTATCATCTGGGTTACCGTCTTAGCCTTTCCCCATGGCCCTGCAGCAAGCACAATCCCCTCTGAGGCCGCAATAGTTCTTAGTCCTGTTACAGCAAGCTCTCTGGCAATTATAATCATTACTACCCAGGCAGGTATAAGTGCTGCCTCTACCAGATATACAAGCGCAGAGATAACAATAAGCTTATCAGCCAGAGGATCCATGAACTTTCCAAAATTGGTAACCTGATTTCTGCTCCTTGCAATATAACCGTCCAAGGTATCGCTGAAAGCTGCAATAATAAAAATTGCAGTAGCAACATATATTCCATACTTGAAGTCTAAGGAAACAACAAGCAGGAATACAGGAACCATTATCATTCTGAACATGGTTATTTTGTTAGCTAAATTCATTTTTCCACATCCCCCAATAAATCATAAGTATAGGTGTCCTTTATTCTTACATTTATTATATCACCCTTTTTCAGGGCAATTCCAGATCTTCTTATAATAACCTGCTGGTCTATATCCGGAGAATCTCCATATGTCCTTCCATAATAGATGCCCTCATCGTCCCCTTCATCTATAATAACCTCCATAACCTTCCCTATATATGACTTGTTCTTCTCCTTTACTATCTTTCTTTGGAGCTTCATAAGAAGGTTTTTTCTCTCCTCCTTTACATTCTCCTCAATCTGATTTTCCATTACAGCTGCCGGAGTGTCCTCTTCCTGAGAATATGCGAATATACCCACACGGTCAAGCTTATAGTCCTGTAGGAAGGAATATAGCTGCTGGAAGTCCTCTTGGCTCTCTCCAGGAAAGCCTACTATAAATGTAGTCCTAATAATTACATCAGGAATCCTACCCCTCAGCTTATCTATCAGCTCTACAGTCTGTTCATAGGTATTTCTCCTGTTCATGGCCTTGAGCACATTATCGGATACATGCTGCAGAGGAATGTCCAAATAGTGGCAGATTTTTTTGCTTTCTGCAATAGCGTTTATCAGCTCATCAGTTATTTCCTCAGGATAGCTGTAAAGTATCCTGATCCAATGTATACCTTCTATGGCCTCCAGCTTTCTTAGAAGCTCCGGAAGTGCCTTGCGCCCGTATATATCACGTCCATACATTGTTGTGTCTTGAGCCACTACAATAAGCTCCTTTACTCCAGAGCCTGCCAGCTCCTCAGCTTCCTTCACTATGCTTTCCATTGTTCTGCTTCTGAAGTGCCCTCTGAGCTTAGGTATTATACAATAGGTACAGTTGTTGCTGCAGCCCTCTGCTATCTTTATATATGCATAATAGGAAGGGGTCGAGATGATTCTCTTTTCATAATCCAGGTTATAATTAAGCTCCCCTGTTCTTATTATGCTATGGCTTCCTCTTATTATCTCATCTGCAACGTCAGCTATTTCTCTATAGCTTCCTGTTCCTACTACAGCATCCAGCTCAGGCATCTCCTCCATAAGCTGCTTGCTATATCTTTGTGCCATACATCCTGTGGCAATTACCCCCTTGCACCTTCCACTTTTCTTGTTCTGTGCCATCTCCAATATGGTGTCAATAGATTCCTCCTTGGCTGATTCAATAAATCCACATGTATTTACAATAATTATATCTGCATCCTGCGGCTCATTAACTATATTATATCCTCTTTCCTTTAAACTGGAAAGCATTACCTCTGCATCAACTCTATTTTTATCGCAGCCCAGAGATATCATCCCAACGTTATAACCCATGTCAAATCCTCCTAAACGTATTTCCCAGGCAATCACACATAATTACAGCCGAATAAGTTTGTTTATTTTGCGATTTCTTAGTTTTGCTCTTTTTTACCGGTTGTAACATCTTATATACTAGTATGACATATTATATTTATTTAATACTCATTACACCCAAGAGAGTTCAACTTTAATCGACAAATGCTTTGCATTTTATTTTTCTCTACGTTGCTATTTTACGACATACTTAAATAAAAAGCAATGCAGCCCTATCAATCGGTAAACTCATTTTCATATTGTTCCTTGCTCATAAGCACCTGGCGTGGTCTGCTGCCATCCTGAGGGCCAACTATACCCCTTTCTTCCATCTGCTCTACAAGTCTGGCAGCTCTGTTAAAGCCTACCCTAAGCCTTCTTTGAAGCATGGATGCTGAAGCCTGGCCAAACTCAACGCTTATTTTTATTGCCTCTGGAAGGAGTTCATCTGCATCTCCAGGAGCACTTTCCTCATCGTTTTTGCTTTCAATCTCCTCTAGCACCTCATTGTTATAGTCAGCTGTAGAAGACTGCTTTAGGAAGGATACAACAGCTTCTACCTCCTTTTCAGATATAAATGCTCCCTGTATCCTTACAGGCTTATTTTCCCCTATAGGTAAAAACAGCATATCTCCTTTACCCAGCAGCTTTTCTGCTCCTGCTGCATCAAGTATCGTTCTCGAGTCAATCTGGCTTGATACTGCAAAGCTTATCCTGGAAGGTATATTGGCCTTTATAACTCCCGTAATTACATCTACAGATGGCCTTTGTGTAGCTATAACAAGGTGCATTCCTGCCGCTCTTGCCATCTGTGCCAGTCTGCATATAGAATCCTCCACCTCATTGGGTGCAGCCATCATCAAATCTGCCAGCTCGTCTATGATTATTATGATCTGGGACATCTTCTGCTGGGGGTTAGTTCCTTCCACGAGCTTATTATAGCTTTCTATGTTCCTTACATTATTGTCAGCAAAGGTCTTGTATCTCTGGGTCATTTCATTAACTGCCCAGTACAATGCAGAGGAAGCCTTTTTAGGGTCTGTTACCACAGGAATCATAAGATGGGGTATTCCGTTATAAACGGACAGCTCAACCACCTTAGGGTCAATCATAAGAAGCTTTACCTCCTCAGGAGTAGCCTTATATATAATACTTGTTATAAGAGTATTTATACATACACTCTTTCCAGAGCCTGTAGCTCCTGCAATAAGCAGATGTGGCATCTTGGCTATATCCGCAACCATACACTTACCGCCTATATCCTTTCCCAGTGCAAAGGCAACCCTTGATTTATACTCCTGGAACTCCTGAGACTCCAAAACCTCCCTCAGGGTTACTGCAACAACCTCCTTATTGGGAACCTCTATTCCTACTGCAGCCTTTCCTGGAATAGGTGCTTCAATCCTTACAGAGGAAGCTGCCAGATTAAGGGCTATATCATCTGACAGGTTTACAATTTTGCTTATTTTAACTCCAGCACTTGGATGAAGCTCGTACCTTGTAACAGCAGGTCCCCTGCTTACCTGTACTACGGTAGCATCTACTCCAAAACTTTCCAATGTCTCTTCAATGATTCTGGCATTCCCTACAAGACTCTTTGTATCCTGCGAGGTGCCCTTATTCTTATTCTCTGCCAGAAGGTCCAGAGATGGAAATACGTACTGCACCTTAGGTCTTTCTTCCTGACTTTTATCTATTTCTTCCTTTATATCAACATTGTCCCCTTCTTTAACACCGGCTTTAGATAAGGAGGGCTGCGCCCTGTCCTTGGATGCTTTAACCTCATCCTGGCTTTTTTTCTTTGTCTCTGTATTATACTCTTCGGTTTTAGGAGCTTCCCCTGACATTTCATTTACGGCTATCTCTGCATCTAAAGGCTCGCTTCGCATAAAGTCTAATATTTTTATTTTCTTATCTATAGCATCTATGCTGCTCTCATATGCCTTCTGTTTTTTACCACTATCCACATTAGCATGGGGTTTTAAAGGCTGTTTCTTTGATGGTCTGTCATTTTTTTCTACTTTGTCTGTTTTCCCAGCTCTAAGAACCCGTTCTTTTCTCTTCTCCTTAAGCTGCTCAATCTCAGACTTAATCTTTGAAGCCATATCAGCAAGAGATACCTGAGTACATAATATTGCAAAAATAATCAGAGTGCAGCAGAACACAACATATGCTCCAACCCCACCAAAAATATAAAGGGATGGAATACTTATAAGTTCACTAATGATTCCTCCGCCTCTTTTACTGATTCCTAAGGAATATGCCTTTCCAAGTCTTTCTATAAATAAAGAATTTTTATAAGAGCATGCAAATCTTATATGATATATTACCATAAGGTTATATATCATAAGACAGCCTGACACAAACCTTAAACCAAGCTTTAGCCTGGATGGGTTCAATATGGCAGCACATCCAATAAGAAATATTACAAGGGGAAAGATATATGCCCCAAGCCCAAAGGTCCCAAGCATTATTTTAGCAGCTATATCCCCTAGCCAGCCTGATGGGCCAATGTATATGCTTATTCCAATTAATATTGAAAGGGCTATGATTACTACACCCAGTATCTCATTTCTTAAGGTAGAGTGTACTGGGGCAGGTGGTTTCCCTTTTTTCTTTGGCATTATGTAATCACCTCAATTAATATAATTCTATGTCAGAGAAACTTTCCCTGCAAATTACATATAATTATACCACAATTGAGAACCACTCTAAATACCTGATGTTTTAGACATTTCTTTCATTTTTTGGCTTTAATCTCTATAAGTTCACGAACCTTGGCAATTGCATCACTTATTCCACCTATACAATTTATGAGCCCACAGTCTACAGCCTGCTGCCCTATAAGTACAGTACCCATATCGTTTAATAGCATCTTGGTCTCAAGCATAAGAGCATTAAATTTCTCCGATGATACGTTAGAATTCCTTACTACAAAGTTTACTATCCTCTCCTGCATTCTGGAAAAATACTCAAAGGTCTGATATACACCTATAACCGTACCGCTCATCCTTATGGGATGTATAGTCATTGTTGCAGTTGGCGAAATAAATGAGTAGTCAGTTGAAACAGCAAGCGGAACCCCTATGCTGTGTCCTCCTCCAATTACTAAGGATACAGTTGGTTTTGTAAGGCTATTTATCATCTCTGCCATGGCAAGGCCTGCCTCTACGTCTCCTCCTACTGTATTTAATATTACAAGCAGCCCCTTTATATTGGGGTTTTCCTCTATATTAACCAGCTGGGGTATTACATGTTCGTACTTGGTGGTTTTCGCCTGGGGATTCTGGGCCACATGACCCTCTATCTGACCTATTATGTTCAATGTATATATATCGGAAACATATGGAGGCATAGGTGCATTCCCAAGCTCCTTTAAATTCTCAAGATTATTTTCTAGTTTCTCGTCCTCTTTATCTGTATCCAAATACGTTTTTTTATCTTTATCTTTATCTTTAATTTTCTTATTCTCTGTCATATGTCTATCACTCCTTAAAGTTTTTCAACTCTGCCAATCACTATATTATTTTTTCCAATGCCACACAAATATACTCATCATATTAAAAATTAAACAGGCTGTGGAAAAACCAAAGCCTGCATGCATAGTTACATTTCAAAAATTCTATGAAGTGCATTTATTGCTGTAACAGTATCCTCACCCTTTACAAGACACCATATTGTTGTATGGGAATCCGCCGTTTGCAGCACCCTTATTCCATTTGAATTAAGTGTGCCTAATATCCTTGCCATAACTCCTGGTACCCCTCTCATTCCATTTCCAATGAGAGCAATTTTACTGCAGCCACTGATAATTGAGTATTTATAACCTTCCTTTTTCAATATACCCTCTGTTCTATCTGTTTCTCTGCTGCTTATAGTGAATACCTTGTAGCCAGGAAATACATTTATCAAATCTATACTAATGCTGTTTTCTGCAAGTATGTCAAAAACTCTGTCACTATACTCCTCTTCGTCTCTGTCAAAATAAATACTGACCTGTGAACGGTTTGGCATATGTGTAATACCTGTTATAATTCTGCTGGTACAGTATTTAGCTGATGATATTATTGTACCAGGTGAATCTGACATGGTGTTTTTGATCATTACAGGAATATTGCCCCTCATGGCACACTCTACAGCTCTTGGGTGTATTACCTTAGCTCCATAATCAGCCAGCTGGAAAACCTCATTATAGCTTATACAATCTATTACCTTTGCATCGGGAACTATTCTGGGATCTGCAGTCATGATCCCGTCCACATCAGTGTATATTTGAATTTCACCTACTCTCAAGGCTTCTCCCAGCACCGCAGCAGTCAGGTCACTGGCTCCCCTGCCAAGCGTCGTAACATCTCCGTCCTCCGTCATTCCCTGAAAACCTGTTACAATCGGTATTACGCCACATGACAGCAGCATGGTAAGCCTTGAGGTATCTACTCTTAATATTTCTGCATCAGTGTAGTTCGCATCGGTAACTATTCCTGCCTGACCTCCCGTAAGTACTCTTACACTATAACCTCTCTTTTGTAGAGTTTCTGCCAAAACCACTGCAGATATTATTTCTCCACAGCTCATAAGCAGGTCTTCTTCCCTTTTATCTATACTACACTCTCCGTTGTTGATTAACGACAAAAGGGTATCCGTTGCATATGGATCCCCCTTCCTTCCTATTGCTGAAACAACCACAACAGGGCTATATCCTTTATTTAATATATCTATTATCCTGTCTGCAACCATTTCTCTTCTCTGTTGGGTTGCAACTGATGTTCCCCCAAATTTCTGAACAACTGTTTTCATTTTTTTGCCCCCTATGTCACCGACAGTTAAATGCACCTTGCATATTTTTTGATGCACTATTAACAGGCAAAGGCTGTTTAGCAGTCTTTATTTTACCTCAACCTATAATATTATATTAAACATGTCTATAGGGGTGTGCTTAATATTATACCTCGTAATCAAAAATAATAGTTCTGTCACTTTGTTTTATTTTTCTATTCCAGGGTATCTCCACAGTTCTTGAATCCTTAAATGAAAAAATAGCACCCTTTCCTTCGCTGGCAGCAATACTTACAATTTCACCTGTATCTGTATTAAAGAACATCTCACAATCTCCAAGATAGCCATATTTCTCCCCATTATGTACATTAATAATTTCCAAGCCCATAAGCTCTGAAAGCCTTCTTTTTCCCATTACCATCCCTCCTTTTCACTACATTATATTACTTGAAACCTTCTACTATACCTCTTTATACTTCTAAAAATGCATCAGTCTATCTTTATCATCCTTAGTTCATTATAATGCCTATTATTATAAAAACAGAAAGATCCAGATTATTTTCCCGGACCTTTCAGCCATAATTCTTTTATTTCTACTATAAGCTCATTTTATGTTATACCTGTCCTTTTGATTGAAGAAAGTAATATCAGCATAGCCAGAGTAAATTCTCCCAAAATGCTTTATACCTTTTCCTATGAAGTATCTATCACCCTTGGTATAAATTTTTTTTATTCCATCAATAGTCAGTTCAATTTTGCCCTCAAGAACTATACCCCATTGGCTTTCATGAGAATGTTCGGGCAGTTCAACATCTTCGTCAAACTGCATAAATATAATCTGATGATTTTCACCTTGTGAAATATAAGCTTCATAGTTTGCAAAAGGCATGTCTGCTTGCGGTAGGCTTGTGATAGGTTCAGGAAATATGTTATCCATTATTATACCCCTTCTCTTATATAAATTTATTTAGACTTATTTATTGATGCATGTGTTATTTCAATAAAATCTCGGAATTCCATGTTCTCTTCCATGTCCGGGTAGTACAAAAGCTGTATATAAAATGGTGTTGACGTTTTATACTCAACAATTCCAAGCTCTTCATCTGGCTTGATTGTGAATTGAGGTAGAAAGCCGATTCCCCATCCATTTATAATAAGGTTCTTTATTGTATCTACATTACTTAACTCCATTGAAATATGGTATTTCTGCCCACACTCCGCAAAATCAGCAAGTAAAGCCTTCCGATAGGGACATTCTTCTCCAGTTAATAAAAGTGATTGCTCATCTAACTTTTGAGCAATGTCGAATTCATTATTGATTCTTGGGGAATATACAAAGCACAGCTTTTCTTCTTTAATATTAACAACCCTGATGCCATCAATATTTATATTCCAGTTTAAGACAAATACAAAGTCCAATTTTTGTTGAGCCAATTTTAATAATAGGTTGCTCTCATCATCAATTGATAGATGAAATGTAATGTAAGGATATTTAATTTTATATGCTTCAATTATATCCTGTAAATAGTATAGGGCAATAGATTCTACTGTACCAATATATATCTCTTTTGATTCATTTATCCGCAATTCATTATCCATCTTTTCCATAAGCTCCAATATATTTTTTGCATATTGGAAGATAATTTTTCCTTTTGCGGTTAAAACTAAGCGATTGCCATTGCGATATATAATTTTTCCTCCATATATCTTCTCTAGCTTCTGAATATGAGTTGAAATGCTGGATTGGGAGTATCCAAGTACCTCTGCGGTTTGTGAATAACTTCCTAATTTATACAAACATAATAGGCTCTTAAAATATATTAATTCCATATCAGGCACCTCATTATCAACTATTTTGATAGATTGTATCAAAACCAATCTATTGCGTCAATAGTTAAGAAATGAAATAATATAATCAGGGTGTTCAATATCCACAAATATTAGCTTAGTAGCAGTTATATTTGAGTAGAACATACTACCCGGTTTATATGTACTTTTTATTGCTTTAGAGGAAAAATAGACTAATATTTTACTGCAAAAGGGAGTGTTAAGGACAATGAACATTACTTATAGAAAAGCTTTCATATCAGATGCTGAGGTGTTAGCTAATACACGTTTAAAGCTGCTAGAAGAGGATTCTGGGGACATGACAGATAATGAAAGGATATGGTTGTATCAAAACAACAAAAATTATATTCTAGACGGTATTTCAAAGGGTTCATATTTTGCATTTTTAGCTTTTGATGGCGAAACATTTGTTGGAACATGTTCAGTTTGTTTATATTCTGTTTTGCCCGGAAGGAAGCTCCCTAATGGAAAAAATGCATATTTACAGAATATGTTTGTTACTCCACAGTACCGTAGAAGAGGAATCGGAAGATCTCTTGTATACTTATGTATTAACGAGGCATTAAAACTCAACCATGATCGGATAACCTTACATGCTACACAAAATGGACAGCAGCTTTTTTTAAACTGTGGATTCAAGACGCCTGACAAGGAAAAGCTATTACAAATGGTATATGAATAATATAAAACAGTCAGTTAAACTTTGATGGGGGGATTAATAACATGCTTGAAAAAGTAAATCTAAAGTCAAGAGTAAATTCCGCTTATAGCTTATTTGTTTACGACAAGGTAGGTCGATTAAATGACCTTATCCTTAGTGTTGTAAACGTTGAGAACCGCACCTTAGATTTTCATGTACATGAAGAATCAGATGAGTTATTTTATGTAATTGAGGGAAGCTTTGAACTAGAAACAGATGAAGGATCTATTACAGTGAGTGAAGGCGAGTTTGTTATAGTACCAAAAGGGACAAGACATAGGCCAGTCGTAAAAGCATTGACTAAATTTTTAATGATTGAACTGGAAGGAACCCTTAATAAAGAAAACAGTGGAAGCCTATACGAAGAATAGTTAAAAAAGAGAGCCTGCCCATCTAATAAGCCGGCAGGTTCTCTATCTATCCGCAGCCTTGCTGCAAAATTCCAATTATTTCTAAATTAACATCCGCCTATATTTTTCCTGTACTTCCGAAACCGCCTGCTCCTCTTTCTGTCTCGGTTAATTCATCCACCAGATTAAAATCTACTGTAAGGAATGGCGTAATTACTAACTGAGCAATTCTTTCTCCATCTGAAACGGACTGCATTCGGTTTGAATGATTATGGATTGCTACCATTATCTCACCCCGGTAGTCTGCGTCCACAACACCAACCTTGTTAGCTGGTGCAAGACCTTTTTTTGAGGCAAGACCGCTTCGGGCATATATTAGCCCGGCATAGCCAAAGGGGATCTCTATGATTAGTCCTGTATGAATAAGCACCGTTTCTCCAGGGTTAATATTAATTTTCTCTACTCCATCAGCTAAACATGCATATAGGTCAGAGCCGGCACTAAACTCCGAGCCTCTTGTGGGAATATGTGCCTTATTATTAATCTTTTTCACATTTATATTCATTACTACTTACTCCTTGCTTTAGCTGTCATGGACTACTGACTTAAATCTATCTATGGTGACGTTCCTGCCAACTCCCGAAGCTGAAAGTATTCCTCCTGAGAATACTTTGTCTATCACCCTGTACACATCCTTTGGTGTTATTTCATCTATTTTTTCAAGTATGTCCTTAGGCTCATGGACTACACCCTGAAGAAGCTCAGCCTTTCCTATGCCAAACATCCTGCTTGAAACGCTCTCAAGCCCAAGTATATAGTTACCCTTTAGCTGCTCTTTAGCCTTCCTTATCTGCTCCTCTGTCATCCTGTCTTTCAAAAGTTCATCAAGCTCTCCTTTTATAAGCCTAACTGCATCCTCTATATACTGCTCATTAAGAGCAAGATATATTGTATAGGTTCCCACATTCATATATGAGGATGGGAAGGAATATATGGTATAAACATAGCCCTTCTCTTCCCTAAGTGTCTGAAACAGACGGGAGCTTGTTCCCCCTCCAAAATAATTGTTAATTACAAGAAGAGAATATAGGTCCTTGTCTCCAAGCTCTATTCCTTTAAAGGTAAAAGCCAGGTGAACCTGCTCTATATCCTTGTTTTTCACTGCCACGTCCTTTGCTATTTCAGGTGTAGAAAGCTCCATTGGTCCAGCCGAGTCCTTCCTCCAATCACAAAGCTTCTCTTCAAGCTTTCTTATAAGCTTTTCCTCATTGAAGTTACCTGCTACAGATATTACCATGTTTTCAGGAACATAGGTCCGGTTGTAATAGTCTAATATAGCCTCCCTGGTCATTCCCTTAATAGTATTGGAGGTGCCTAGTATAGGATAGGCCAAGGAGTCCCCCTTCCAGGTTGTTCTTGATAGCATATCCATTACAAGGTCCTCTGGGGAGTCCTCATACATGTTTATTTCCTCCTGGACTACTCCCTTTTCCTTCTCTATGTCCTCTTTAGAAAACCTTGGATTCATTATCATATCACAGAGAACGTCAATTCCTGTTTCATAGTGTTCATCTAAAAGCTTCACATAAAAGCAGGTTGCTTCCTTTCCTGTAAAAGCATTTATCTGCCCGCCCAAGCTCTCAATCTCCTCTGCAATCTGCTTTGAAGACCTGTTTTTTGTCCCCTTAAATATCATATGCTCTATGAAGTGTGATACCCCGTTGTTAAGGCTATTCTCATATCTTGAGCCGCTTCCAATCCAGAATCCGATGCTAATGGAATTCACATAGGGTATGAATTCAGTAATGACTCTTATACCATTAGTTAATGTAACCCTTTTGTACATCATTTCCTCCTAAAAATACAGATAAGTACATTATAACAAAATATATAATAATATCAACGAAGGATTCCTATTCGTATTTAAGAATATCTGAAACTGTTATTATATTATAGCCCTGGTCCTTAACATACTGTATGATGCTGTCCAGGCTTTCAGAGGTCACCATTTTAGGATGCATGAGTATTATTGCACCTGGCTTGAGCTTCTTAGCAATTCTTGATAAAATAAGCTCCTTTGTTGCATCCTCTCTCCAATCAATAGTATCTATGCTCCAGGTTACCATTCTATAGCCTAAGGGATCCATTAGTGATAGTGTTTTAGCATCATAATCTCCTGAAGGAGGCTCAAAAAGTGTGGTTCTGAAACCGGTAATCCCTTGTATAAGCAGCTCAGTGTCCTTTATTTCTTTCGTATTTTTCTCATTGTCAAGCCTGGTAGGAAGCCTGTGATTATAACCATGATTCTGTATGTCATGTCCTTTTTCTTTTATAAGCATTAGAGTATCGGGATTTCTTTTAACCCATACGCCCCCGAAAAAGAAGGATATTTTAACATTATATCTCTCAAGCACATCAAGCATTACTGGCAGCAGCTTCTCTCCTTCATAAACATTGCAAGCAATTGCTACCACCTTCTTGTCAGTATTCACACAGCTAATAGGAAGCTTGTCGTTATTGGTATAACAGCAGGCTTTTACGTTTTGCATATTAAAGTCATTAGTTAACATAATTATTATTATGGTTACCTTCATTGCTTGTATTATGGCTTTCATCTATATACACCTCCGGTACAACATCGTATATAGTATATTATCCCGAATTTGCATATAAAAAAACAAAAAGGCTTTATTAAAAAGCCCTTTTGTTTTTATTCGTCTTTATCGGTTTTTTCCTCTGTTTCCTTCTTGATGGCATCCTTCCTTGAAAGGTTTATCCTGCCCTGATTGTCAATTTCAGTTACTTTTACAAGTACTTCGTCTCCAACGTTAACTACGTCTTCAACCTTTGCAACCCTCTCATGGGCAAGCTTAGAAATGTGAACCAAACCTTCCTTGCCAGGAAGCACCTCAACAAAGGCTCCGAAGTTTGTAACCCTGGTAACCTTTCCGAGATAAATTTCACCAGGCTCAACTTCCTTTACAATGCCTTCAATTATCTTCTGTGCCCTTTTTCCGCTTTCGCCATCAGGAGCACATATAAATACTCTTCCATCGTCCTCTATGTCTATCTTAACTCCTGTATCAGCAATTATCTTGTTAATTACCTTTCCACCAGAGCCAATTACATCCCTTATCTTGTCAGGATCTATATTCATAGATATTATTCTTGGAGCATACTTAGAAAGTTCCTTCCTAGGCTCTGATATAGTACCATTCATCTGGTCAAGGAGAACAAGCCTTGCCCTTCTGGCCTGGTCTATAGCCTTTCTGATAACCTCATTTGGAAGTCCCTTTATCTTTGTATCTACCTGAATAGCTGTAATTCCATTAACAGTTCCAGCAACCTTAAAGTCCATATCTCCAAAGAAATCCTCTATTCCCTGAATATCCGTAAGAATCTGCATCTGTGATAGGTCTTCACTGGTTACAAGTCCCATAGCTATACCAGCAACAGGTCTCTTAATTGGAACTCCTGCATCCATAAGAGCAAGGGTGCTTGCACATACACTGGCCTGTGATGTAGAGCCATTGGAGCTTATTACCTCTGAAACCAGTCTTATGGTATACGGAAAATCATTTTCTGATGGTATAACTGGCTCAAGTGCCCTTTCTGCCAGTGCGCCATGTCCTATTTCTCTTCTGCCAGGTCCCCTCATAGGTCTTGCTTCACCTGTGCTGTATGGCGGGAAATTATAGTGATGTATGTATCTCTTGAATTCCTCATCTCCAAGTCCGTCAAGCACCTGTACATCTCCTAAAGGTCCAAGGGTAGCAACGGTAAGCACCTGTGTTTGTCCCCTTTGGAACATTCCTGAGCCATGAGTTCTTGAAAGTATGCCAACCTCAGAATAAAGTGGCCTTATTTCCTCAAACTGTCTGCCATCAGGTCTGCGTTTCTCCTCTAATATCATCCTTCTTACATGTTCCTTCTGAAGCTTGTAGATGGACTCATCTATATCCTTTTCAGAATCAGGGAAAGCTTCTGCAAAGTGTTCGAATGCCTCCTGCTTTATAAGATCAGTTGCATTCTGCCTCTCCTCCCTGTCTGTCAGCTTAAATGCTTCTGTAAGCCTGTCGTCAGCAAATTTGCTTACTGCTTCAAAGATTTCATCAGGTACATGATGAAGCTCTGGTACCTTCTTTTCCTTACCTGCCTTTGCCATAACCTCCTCTTGGAAGGATATGAACTCCTGGCATGCCTCAAAGCCATACATAATTGCGTCATACATTACGTCCTCAGGTATCTCCTGCCCGCCTGCTTCAATCATCATAACTCTCTCCTTGGTTGAACATACAACCAGGTGAAGGTCACTCTTTTCCCTCTGCTCTGAGGTAGGATTTGTAACAAACTGTCCGTCAATCCTTCCTACAACCACACAGGAAACCGGACCTTGAAATGGAATGTCTGATATGCTCAGTGCAAGAGATGCACCATTCATTGCCAAAGTCTCTGGCGGTGTGTCTGTATCTACTGACATAACAGTACATACTATCTGTACGTCATTAAAGTATCCCTTTGGGAATAATGGCCTAATTGGTCTGTCTATAGCTCTAGCTGACAGTATGGCCTTTTCTGTAGGCTTACCCTCTCTTTTTATGAAGCCTCCTGGTATTTTACCAACTGAATAAAGTCTTTCCTCGTACTCTACGCTTAGAGGAAAAAAATCGATACCTTCCCTTGGCTCTGCAGACGAGTTAACATTTACGAGTACTGTAGTGTCACCATAGCTAAGCATTACTGAGCCATTAGATAGCTGTGCATACTTGCCTACATCAGCCTTCAGCTTATGTCCTGCAAAGGTAGTCTCAAAAACTTGATGCATTAATTGGCCTCCTTTCGTTTAGCCTTATTTTTCTTTCTTTTATTATGTATTATGTCTTTTTTACATGCATTTAAAACATAATACGTCTATATTATACCATAATAATATTATGTATTGTTCAATATTTTAAAGCCAGTTATCACATTAAATGCAATACAAAAATAGAGCGGCAGTGCCGCCCTATCCTTATTTTCTGATTCCAAGGTCTTTAATGAGATTACGGTATGTCTCTATATCTGTATCTATAAGATAATTCAGAAGACCCCTTCTCTGTCCAATCATTTTGTAAAGACCCCTTCTTGAGTGATGGTCCTTCTTATGGGTCCTAAGATGATCTGTCAGATGGTTGATTCTATCTGTAAGGATAGCAATCTGAACCTCAGGTGAACCAGTGTCGCCTTCATGTCTGGCATACTTCTTAATGATCTCTTGCTTTGTCATTCTCTCTTCCATTTATTACACCTCCTATTTTTATAATCGCCCTAAGCTAGGTATACGTCGGAGAATCGTGATACTTAGCAAAAGGTTCAACACGTGATATTATATCAGATATAATATTTATTGTAAACACTATTCTTTATTAACATCAAAATATTTCTCTGCAGTCTTCATGTCACTGAAAACCTGCTTTTTCAGTTCATCCTCTGTGTTAAACCTTTCTTCAGGCCTTACGAACTTAAGGAACTCTGTTTTTATACTCTTACCATATAATTTACCATTAAAGTCCAGTAAAAATATTTCAATGCACCTTCTCCTTCCTTCAAAGGTTGGCGCATATCCAACATTGCATATGGAGTTGTACCTTGTGTTGTTTATATATGTGTATGTTATATAAATGCCATCTCTTATGGCCATATTATCTCCTATATATAGATTGGCTGTAGGAAAGCCAAGGCTGCTTCCCTTTCCCTCCCCATGCTCTACAATGCCTGAGTAAAAATATCTATATCCAAGAAGCTTGCTGGCTTCTTCAACCTGTCCATTCATAAGCTTTTCCCTGATTACTGTGCTGGATACCTCATGTCCTTCACACCTCACAGGTTCAAATATCTTTAGCTCATAGCCAAATTTATTTTTATTGTTCTCTAGCATTATTCCATTACCACTACCATATTTACCGAAGCTGTAATTATAACCACATATAAGCATACGGGCATTGAGCTTTTCAGTTAAGAAGGAAAGAAATATTTCTCCATCCGTCATGGCAAAATCCTTGGTAAACTTAAGGTATATAAGGTAATCCACCCCCATACCTTCTATAACAGACGCTTTTATGTTGTTATCCATTATAATTACAGGGTGGGTATCAGGTGCTATAACTGACATGGGAAGCACATCAAATGTAACCACAGCGCTTTTTATTCCCTTTTTCCTAGCACTCCTTACACTCTCCTTAATCAAAGCCTGATGTCCCAAATGTACTCCATCAAATGTTCCAAGTGCAACACAGGTTTCATCCTCTAGCTTAATATTTTCCATCTTCTCGTTTATTATAACCATGAGAACCTCCTAAACCATAAGCTTCTCTATATAAAGCCTTGAAGCCTTAATTCTTCCTATGGCAGTAAAGCTGGCAGGTCTTATATATACCTTAACCAGCTCATCCTCATCAAATCCATCCTGATTTATTTTGAGTGAGTTACCATTAAGAATGTATTTTGATACCCCTTCTTCTAAGTATATATCCTTCATATCAAGTGCAAAGCTAGAATCCACCAGCATAGAATCTACATCATTTGAGGCAATTTCCTCTAATGTATATGCATTATCAATGATGAACCTTCCTGTCCTTGTTCTTAAAAGGAAGCTCATATACCCCTTGGTTCCTAACATATTTCCCACATCATTACATATAGACCTGATATATGTTCCCTTAGAACATTCAATCCTTAGCATTATTCTCGGTAATTCAAAGGATATGAGCTCTATATCATATATGGTTACCCTTCTGCTTGGCACCTTAACATCCTTACCCTGCCTGGCTAAATCGTATGCCCTGACTCCATTTATTTTCACTGCTGAGTAAGCAGGTGGCACCTGGGTTATATCGCCCTTAAAGGATTCTAGAGCTAACAGCAAGTCCTCTTTACATATGCTGCTACAATCTAAATCCTTAGGGTACAGAAACTCTCCATACTTATCATAAGTGTCAGTGGCATTCCCTAGTGTAAGCTCGCATATGTATTCTTTCCTATCATTCATAATAAAGTCCACAACCTTAGTGGATTTACCTATGCATATAGGAAGAACCCCTGCTGCTCCCGGATCAAGGGTTCCCGTGTGTCCTATTTTTTTAATACCTGTAACCTTCCTAAGATACCCCACCACATCATGTGAGGTCATTCCTGGAGGCTTTAACACGTTTATTATACCGTTCATTGGTTTATACCTTCTATGACATCAATCTTTTCTAAAAGGAGCTTTATAGCCTGGTCGAGTGGTTCGTTTATAGTACAACCAGCAGCCCTTACATGACCGCCTCCTGAAAAGGCTTCAGCAATCCTTCTCACATCAGCCTTACCTTTAGACCTGAGACTTATCCGACAGGAGCCATTCTCCTTCTGCTTAGCCATAATACCTACCTCAGCAGAGTCTATATCTCGTGCATAATTAACAAAATCCTCTGCATCCTCATCTGTTGCACCACAGCATTCAAGCATGCTTCTATCCATATATAGTACTGCAACCCTGCCTTCATGATATACCTTCAAGGTTCCAAGCACACAGGCAAGAAGCCTTGATTTGGCAATGCTTCTTTCGTCAAAAAGCCTTGAGGATATAGACGAAAAGTCTATGCCGGTTTTTAAAAGCTCCCCAGCAATATAGTGGGTTTCAGGACTTGTATTGGAATACCTGAAGCCTCCTGTGTCTGAAGCTATTGATGTATACAGGCACTGAGCTATGGTTTCGTTTATGTGAACTCCCATATCAACTATAATGCCATACAGTATCTCTCCTACACTTGATGCATAAGGAAGAACCAGGTTTACCTCTCCGTAGTTATTATTAGTTATATGGTGATCTATGTTAATGCAAAGACCAGAGTCCTCAATTATCCTTTTTAGTCCTCCGCATCTGTCTATGTCACCACAATCAAGTACTATCACATTTTCATGCTTCCCCTCAGGGCTTGAAGAGTTTATATCTCCAAAGCCCGGTAGGTATGAATATTTTTTAGGAAGCTTATCGTCTATAAATACCTGGCACTTTTTCCCTAGCTGTCTTAAGGAATTGTAAAGGGAAAGGGCGGAGCCAATGGCGTCCCCATCAGGGGATACATGGGTTACAATAGAAAAGCAGTCTCCATTTTTAAGGCTCGAAACTATCCTCTCTCTATCCATTATTCCTTGTTCACTTCCCTTAGAAGCTCTGATATGTGTATACCATGCTCTATGGAATTATCCAGTTCAAACACGGGCTCAGGGATGTAGCGTATCTTTATATGATTTCCTACTTCCTTCCTTATAAATCCTGCTGCACTCTTAAGCCCTTCAATGCATTTAGCCTTCTCCTCGTCGTTTCCAAAAACACTTACATATACCTTGGCATATCTTAAGTCCCTTGTTACCTCTACTCCTGTAACAGATGTAAGTATTGGAATCCTGGGATCCTTCAGTTCATTTTGTATGATGTTGCCAATAATACGCTTCATTTCTTCGGATAGCCTGGATTTTCTGTCTATACTCATGCTAACACCTCTTAATCCCGTTTAACTTCTTGCATAGTGTAGCTTTCTATTATGTCACCTTCTTTAATATCGTTGAATCTCTCCAATGTTATACCACATTCATAGCCTGCAGCAACCTCTTTCACATCATCCTTGAACCTCTTGAGAGAGCTTATGGAGCCTTCATAGATTACTACACCATTTCTAATAATTCTTACACTGTTATTCCTGTTTACCTTACCGTCATCAATATAGCAGCCTGCAATAGTTCCAATTGAAGATACCTTGAAGGTGGTTCTTACCGATATTCTTGCTGTAACAACCTCCTTGAATTCAGGATCAAGCATTCCCTTCATAGCTGCTGTAATGTCATCTATTGCATTATAAATAATTCTGTAGGTCTTTATATCTACCTGCTCTTTTTCAGCCATCTGCCTTGCCATATTGTCAGGCCTTACATTAAAGCCTATTATGATAGCATTAGATGCTGAAGCCAGCGTAACATCTGCCTCTGTTATAGCTCCTACACCACCGTGTATAACCCTAACATGTACCTCATCATTGGAAAGCTTTTCAAGGGATTGCTTTACAGCCTCTACAGAGCCCTGTACATCAGCTTTAACTACCAGATTCAAATCCTTTACCTTGCCCTCCTGTATCTGACTAAACAGGTCTTCCAAGGATACTCTGGCAGTGCTTGCATACTGCTCTGCTTTAGCCTTATCCCTTCTCAAATCGGCAATCTTTCTTGCGGTTTTGTCATCATCAACACAATAAAGTATATCTCCCGCATTAGGAACCTCAGACAATCCCTGAACCTCTACGGGAATGGATGGACCGGCCTTGATTACCTTACGCCCTTTATCGTCTATCATTGCTCTGACTTTTCCAAATGCAGGTCCTGCTATTATTGAATCTCCAACCTTCAGCGTCCCCTTTTGTACAAGAACTGTAGCTACAGGTCCTTTACCCTTATCAAGCTCTGCCTCAATTATTATTCCCTTGGCAGGTCTGTTTGGATTAGCCTTTAGCTCCTGCATTTCTGCTACCAGCAGTACCATTTCCAGAAGGCTGTCGATACCCTCATTTGTCTTGGCTGAAACAGGAACACAGATGGTATCTCCACCCCAGTCCTCTGCAAGCAGTCCATGCTCACTAAGCTCCTGCTTTACCCTGTCAGGGTTTGCACCGTGCTTATCCATTTTGTTGATTGCTACTATTATTGGAACATTCGCTGCCTTTGCATGGTTAATAGCTTCAATAGTCTGTGGCATTACTCCATCATCAGCTGCAACAACAAGTATGGCTATGTCCGTTGCTTGTGCTCCTCTTGCCCTCATTGCTGTAAAGGCTTCATGCCCAGGAGTGTCTAAGAATACTATCTCATTATCATTAATATTTACTGTATAGGCACCAATATGCTGGGTTATTCCTCCAGCTTCAGATGCAGTAACCCTTGCATGCCTTATAGCATCCAGGAGGGATGTCTTACCATGGTCAACGTGTCCCATAACTGTCACAACAGGAGGTCTCGACTTAAGCTTATCCTCTGGGTCCTCTATGTCATTTATAAGGATTTCCTCCTTCTCCCTTACAACCTCCTTCTCAACTAGTATGTTGTAGCTCTCTGCTATCTTTTCTGCTGTTTCAAAGGATATTTCATGGTTTATGGAGGCCATTATTCCTGACAGGAAAAGCTTCTTGATTACCTCTGCAACAGGTTTATTAATCTTCTGTGCAAAATCTCCTACTGTAATCATATCCGGAAGAATAATTTCTCCTAATTCTTCATGATGTTCTGCTCTCTGGGAATGTGTGTCATGGTTAAAGCTGGTCCGCTTTGTCTTGTCATTTCTTGATCTCTTCCTGTTTTTTTCATTTTTTCTAAAGGTACTATCCTGTTCCTGGATAACCTGTTCCTCATATATCTGCACTATGTTTTCCTCTGTGGGTGTTTTCCCGGGCTCCTTGTTGCTGTCAACTTCATCTGCTTTAGTTTCATTAGTCGCAGAAGGAACGGCACTCCCCTTCTTCTTTCCTTTTTTTAAATCCTCTATAAATTCCATTACTATGTTTGCTTCTTCACCTTCTATAACGCTCATGTGGTTCTTGGCCGTTATGCCAAATTCGCTTTTGATTAATTCTATCAATTCTTTACTTGACATATTCTCCTGTTTGGCCAATTCATATATTCTAATCTTTGTTGTCATTACTTTCACCCCCGTTTTGATTGTTTAGCTTACTAAGAAACCCCTTGGACAGATTTCCATCACGTATGGAAATCACTGCTCTTTCTCCTTTTCCGATTGAGCCTCCAAGGCCTTCCTTAGTACCGAAATATATATATTCAACGCTATGATGCTTTGCCATGTTCTCAAAGCGTTTCCTTGTGTTTTCACTGCAATCCTCCGCAATTACAAGAAGCTTGCAGTAATGTTTCTTTATGTCTCTCTCTACAGTGTCATCTCCTGAGGATATAAGCCCTGACTTTTGAATTAGGCCTAGAAATGAATAAATTTTATCTTGCATTGTTAAGCTCACTTCTCAGCTTATCATATATCTGATCATCTATCTTTGTTTCAAAGCTTTTCTCAAATCGTCTGGCTTTTATAGCCTTTTCCAGACATTCAGAGTTTCTGCATATATAGGCTCCTCTTCCCTGAGCCTTTCCCTTAAGGTCAATGCTTATTTCTCCATCTGTTCCCTTAACTACCCTGATAAGCTCTTTTTTAGGCTTCATTTCCTGGCAGCCAAGGCACATCCTCTGTGGAATTTTCTTAGGCTTCATTACCTTCCTCTCCTTCTGTAGCTTCCTCTTCAGCTGATGCGGCCTGGCTCTGGCTCTTTATGTCTATCTTCCAGCCTGTTAGCTTTGCAGCAAGCCTGGCATTCTGTCCTTCCTTTCCTATGGCAAGTGAAAGCTGGAAATCAGGAACTACTACCCTTGCACTCTTTTCCTCCTCATTAACCCTTACACTGACCACCTTGGCCGGGCTAAGTGCATTGGCTATAAATACCTCAGGGTCCTTATCCCATTTTACTATATCAATCTTCTCTCCCTTAAGCTCAGTAACTACGTTCTGTACCCTGGCGCCTCTTGGTCCTACACAGGCACCTGTTGCATCCACATCCTCATTCTTGGAAAATACTGCAATTTTAGTCCTTGAGCCTGCCTCTCTGGATATGCTCTTTATCTCCACGGTTCCATCGAATATTTCGGGAACCTCCAGTTCAAACAGCCTTTTAACTAGTCCTGGATGTGTTCTGGATATGAGTATGTTAGGTCCCTTGGTGGTCCACTTGACCTCAACCACAAAGAATTTTAGCATGTCTCCGTGGTTGTACTCCTCTCCGTTCATCTGTTCAGATGGAGTAAGCATTGCCTCCATTCTTCCTAAATCCACCAGCACACTTTGCTTTTCCTTTTTCTGTACTACACCAGTAATAAGGTCGTTTTCTTTTTCCACATATTCCTTATATACTATCTGTCTTTCTGCTTCCCTGATCTTTTGTACTACATTCTGCTTTACATTCTGGGCTGCAACTCTTCCAAAATCCTTTGTTGCAATTTCAATGTCTACAGTATCTCCTATTTCATAGGACACGTTAATATGTTTTGCATCTTCAAGACTTATTTCCAAGTTCTCGTCCTGCACCTCTTCGGCAACCGTCTTTTGGGCATATATATGTATATCCCCTGTATTTCTGTTTACAATAACTTTAGTGTTAATTCCATAGTTTTTCTTATAAGCGGCTGCCAGTGAGGATTCAAGGGCTCCAAATACCAATTCCTTGTCTATGCCCTTTTCCTTAACAATCTCTCCTAAAGCCTCGATTAACTCACCCGCATTCATTTTTAAACCTCCTGTTTTTCATTTAATCTTACAGATAATACCTTTTCTCTTTCAATAGGAATCAACTGACCCTTTACATTAATCATTATTTTGCCGTCTTCAAGCCCTATAAGCTTTCCAACGAACTCTGTTTTATCCCTTACCTTGGAGTCCAGCATCATATGTACCTGACTTCCCTTATACCTTTCAAAGTCTTCATCCTTTTTTATCAGCCTGTCTGGACCCGGAGAGGATACCTCAAAATAATCTACCAGCCCCTCAGGAAGTACATCATCGATTTTTTCATTTAATGGTTTTGTTACGTTCACACAATCCTCCATGCTCACGCCACCTTCTTTATCAATGTACACCCTCAGATACCATTCACCTTCTTCCTCAACGAGTTCAGCACCTACAAGCTGGCAGCCATACTGCACTGCTATAGGCTCTGCCAGCTCCTCAACATTCTTCTCTATATTAAACTTATCCATATTATGGCCTCCTTAATCCTTTTTTCTATTATTTGTATTAATTGAGGAGTTATACTGCTGCAAAAGCAAAGAGTGGGTAATCCCACTCTTTGTCAAAATCACATATTAAGCACCTAATTTAAAGTATACCAAACATTACATTATTTTGCAAGGTATACGGTAAGTAGCTATGTTATAATTCTTCTATTTCCTTTAACAGTTCTTCAAGAAGCCTATCCTCCGGTACCTTTTTAACTATTCTACCCTTTTTAAATATAAGGCCCTCTCCCTTTCCTCCAGCAATACCTATATCAGCCTCTCTTGCTTCTCCAGGTCCATTAACTGCGCAGCCCATTACAGCTACCTTTATGGGCTTTTTCACATCCTTCAGTGCCTCCTCCGCCTTTTTAGCAAGCTCTATAAGGTTTATGCTTGTTCTTCCACAGGTAGGACAGGATACAAACTCTACCCCTTCCTTAATGTAGCCGCAGGCTTTTAATATCTCCTTTCCTGCTTTTATTTCCTCAAGAGGGCTGTCTGTAAGGGATACCCTTATGGTATCACCTATCCCCTCACAAAGCAGGGTCCCTATGCCAACTGCGGATTTTATGGTTCCTGAATAGGCTGTTCCTGCTTCAGTAACTCCAAGATGTAGTGGATAATCACATCTTTCTGATAAAATTCTATAGCCTTCTATGTTCTCCACCACATTGGAGGATTTAATAGATATTACTATTTTATTAAAACCATATTTCTCAAGTATATGCACATGGCCCATGGCACTTTCAACCAACGCCTCAGGAGATGGCCTTCCGTATTTTTCAAGAAGCTTTTTTTCAACTGAGCCAGAATTAACCCCTACCCTGATAGGTATATCATAGCCCTGGGCTGCCTTGACAATCTCCCTTACCCTATCTTCATTACCTATGTTTCCTGGGTTTATTCTTAAGGCATCCACACCGTTTTCTATAGACTTAAGTGCCAGCTTGTAGTCAAAATGTATGTCTGCTACAAGTGGTATGGATATTCCTCCTTTTATCTTCTTAATGGCCTCTGCTGCCTGCATGTCAGGCACAGCACATCTTATAAGCTGACAACCTGCCTCTTCTAATGCCTTAATCTGTCCTATAGTGCTTTCGTAATCCCTTGTGTCTGTATTGGTCATGGACTGTAATACTACAGGATTGCCTCCTCCTATATACAGCTGCCCAACCTTTACCGGCTTAGTTACTTTCCTTTCCATCTGATCACCTTACTCTATCTTATGAAAATATCCTTATAGGTTACTAGAACAACAAACGCCATTAATATGCTGAAGCCTATAAGATTTATGATTCCTACCTTATTGTCGTCAATTTTCTTTCCTCTTATAGCCTCTATAAGCAATATTATTACCCATCCTCCATCTAATGCCGGGAAGGGTATAAGGTTCATAACCCCAAGATTTATACTTAAAAAGCCTGCAAAGAACAATAATGTCCATATTCCTGCCTGAGCTGCCTGACCTGACATCTTTACAATAGCAACAGGACCGCCAACATCATTTAAGGATACATTTCCTTTAAATGCACCTGCCAGATATACTACAAGCTCCTTTATTGAGGTACCTGTGTACATTACTCCGTTCTTTAACGAACCTATAATATTACCCTTCTCATAGCCATAAGTTATTCCTATCATAAATCTTTCCTGTTCTTTATCATAAACAGGCTTAACTGGTAGCTTAATGGTTTCGCCGCTTCTCTCTACTGTAAGAGTAATTTCCTGTCCCTCACTTTTATCAATATAGCTGCTTAAATCCTCATATTCCTTTATTCTGGTATCATCTGCGTAGACAATCCTATCACCAACCTGAAGTCCTGCCTGCTGCGCAGGATAATTAGCTTCCAGGCCTCCAATGACGGGTTTTATAATGCCCATATTCATGCAGTAAAAGAAGAAAAGCAGCACAGCCAATACGAAATTCATAAATGGCCCGGCAATTATTATTGATAGCTTCTTCCATGGATTCTGATTACAGAAGGCTCTAGGGTCGGTGGATTCATCATCCTCCCCCAGCATCTTTACATATCCCCCTATTGGAAAAAGTCTTACTGAGTACTTTGTTTCACCCTTTGTAAATCCAAAAAGTTTGGGTCCCATTCCAAAGGCAAATTCCAAGACCGGAACCCCTGCCGCCTTTGCCATTGTAAAATGACCAAGCTCATGGCCTATTATTAACAATCCAAAGACAAAAAGAGCAGCTAATATGGTTATTAATGTACTTGTCATATTCCACCTTCCTATTCTATAATACTGGTTACGTATTCCCTGGCCCATTTATCAGCAGCTAATATTTCCTCCAGGGTAATTTCGTTTACATTTTTATGCACATCCATTGTCTGCTTTACTGCTTCATTTATTTCAAGAAAACTGATTTTCCCATCAAGGAACTTCATTACTGCAACCTCGTTTGCTGCATTCATTACTGCTGGAAGCGTTCCTCCTTCTCTTCCAGCCCTATAGCCCATATCCAAAGCCTTAAAGGTTTTCCTTTCAGGCTGCTCAAATGTAAGTGCATTAAGGCTTGCCAAATCAAGGTATCCTATGGATGAATCCTTTCTTTCCGGATAATCCATGGCATACTGTATAGGATGCCTCATATCAGTATTACTCATCTGAGCTATTATTGAACCATCTACATATTCCACCATAGAATGGATTATACTTTGAGGATGTACGATAACATCAATTTTATCATAATCCATTTTAAATAACCAGTGGGCCTCTATAACCTCCAACGCTTTATTCATAAGAGTAGCTGAATCTATGGATATCTTAGGACCCATATTCCATCTTGGATGCTTTAGGGCCTCCTTAGGTGTTATGTCCCTTAGTTCCTCCAGTGTCTTCCCCCTGAACGGTCCTCCTGAGGCTGTAAGTATAAGCCTTTTTACCTCCGACTGACTTTTGTTACCCTTAAGACATTGGAAAAGGGCACAATGCTCACTGTCTACAGGTATTATAGAAGAGGTGCTTTTTTCCAATTCCCTATATACTATCTCCCCACCTGCTACAAGTGTTTCCTTGTTAGCCAGTGCAATGACCTTTCCTGCTCTTATACCTGCAATGGTAGGTCTGAGGCCTATCATTCCAACCATAGAGGTAACGAGTATATCCACCTCAGGCAGAGATGCTGCATACTCTAAGCCTTCCATTCCTGTAAGAACCTTTGTTGAACTTCCCTTGAGAAGCTCCTGCAGCTCTGCAGCATGTGTGGTATCATAAAGTATCACAAACCTTGGAGAGAACTCCAATGCCTGCTTATATAATTCTCTGTAGCTGTTGTTTGCCGCTAAGGCTATTATACTATAGGATTCCCTTCTTCCTCTGATTATGTCCAGTGTTTGTTGTCCTATGGATCCAGTGGATCCAAGAATGCATATGTTTTTCATATTAGAAGCCTCTTTCTTCTTTCGAAATTTACATCCAGGAGTTCTTGCATAAACAGCACTAATACGGGGCCTAGAATAACTCCCCATGCACCATAGATCATAACCCCTGTATAAAGTGAAAACAGTGTGGTAACAGGATGTACCTGCAGACTTCCGCCTACATATTTTACCTCCATCAGCTGCCTTATTACCCCGGTAAGTACAAAAAGTACCACTAGTCCTATAGAAAGGAATACATCTCCATTAAAGAAGGCATATATGCACCAAGGTATGAATAACATACCCGGACCTACTATAGGTAATATATCAAGTATACCACAAATTATTCCAACAGTTAACGGATCTTTAACTCCCAGAAGGAACAATCCCAACATTGTTGCCAGGGTAGTAGCACCTATAAGCACCATCTCTACATTAATTACATTTCGCAGCTTGATTATACCTCTTTTAAGCGGAACATATATACTTGTAGGAAGTAAGCCCCTTAGCATAGACAATATTCTATACAAATCCATACTCAGATATATAGTTATTATTGAGGTTAACAGCAGGTTTATGACACCGCTTATTGTATTCAATACTGTATTTATTAGTTTTTCCTTATACGATAGTATAAATTCCTCCACCTGCATTAATATTCCATCATAATTTAATGCTTTATTATTCAGAAATTTCAGTTTATCGCTTATTAACCCGGCTGTTTGCGGCACCCGTGAAACAAACCACAGCAGCTGTTCATATATATAGCTTGACATATAAAATATAACAAAAGCAATTATTACAAGCA
This sequence comes from Bacillota bacterium, assembly GCA_023415335.1. Lineage (GTDB taxonomy): Bacteria > Bacillota > Clostridia > Clostridiales > Caloramatoraceae > JAEZLD01. Next base: position 52,677 of record JAEZLD010000089.1, read on the forward strand.
ATATGACAAAACCCAAAAGCACACTTAATTTTCTTGTGATTCCAGCCTTGCACAGAAGCCTTACGATTGGTTCAAGAACAAATGTAAGCAATACTGCTGCAACAAATGGGGATAAAAAAATAAGGCATAGCTTAAGAAGCAGCACGGCAACTCCTATCCATGCCATTATCTTAAGCATATCCCTGATTTTTTTGTCCATAAAATCATCCCATAAACATTATTATATAATAATATACTAGCGGTGCTGTATAAAGTATGCTATCAAACCTGTCCAGTACGCCTCCATGGCCAGGCATTATTTTCCCATAATCCTTTATTCCTGCATGTCTCTTTATAGCAGAGGCAACAAGGTCTCCAATCTGGGATATTGCTGTACCTACCATTCCAAGTATTATAGGCTCATACCAGCTAATTCCTTCAATAGGAACAATAAGCCACCAGATTATAACCCCAAAAACTCCTCCAAGAACTCCACCTATTGCTCCCTCCACAGTCTTTTTAGGGCTTATTTCAGGACAGAGCTTTCTTTTTCCAAAGAACTTGCCTGCATAGAGTGCAAAGGTATCACAGCACCAAGAGATAATAAACACCAGCCAGATAACATACTGCCCCTGCTCATGATCCCTTATAAATATGAGCAGGTTAAAAAAGCAGATTACATATAAGAATCCTAAAATGGTTACTGCTGAGGATATGACATTGTATCTTCTTATAAAAATCGGTACAGCCATGCTTACCATTGTGACTGCGTATATAAAAGGCAGCAAACGTCCCTCTGCACTTCCTGTGAACACCATTATAGTATCTATTAGAAAAGCAGCAGCCAGTACTCCAAATATTACAGGACTATCGCTTTTCTTAAAAGCATTGGTATACTCAAATATGGCAATGGCAGTTATTGAACATATTCCTATTTTAAATACATATCCGCCCATCAGCACAAAAAAAATCAATAAAGGTATTGCAACAACCGCACTGATTACTCTTTTGTCTTTCATTCTATCCATATCCCCCATTCATTTGATTCCGCCAAACCTTCTATCCCTGTTCTGATAGTCTATAATAGCTCTGTAAAGGTCATCTGGCCTAAAATCCGGCCAGTTTATATTACAGAACCACAGCTCCGAGTAAGCCAGCTGGTATAATAGAAAATTACTTATCCGCATTTCTCCGCTTGGCCTTATCATTAAATCAGGGTCTGGAATTCCCCTTGTATAAAGCTCATCTGAGATAGTTTTATCATCAATATCCTCAACCTTTATTTCTCCCTTAAGCACCTTAGATGAAATGGACTTTATTGCTCTTTTTATGTCATCCCTTCCCCCATAATTAAGTGCCAGGTTAAGAGAAAGTCCTGTATTATTTTTTGTTCTTTCATAGGCCCTTTTAAGTTCATCCTGACAAAGCTTTGGAAGGGCTTCCGTATTTCCTATTGACCTTACTATTACATTATTTGCATTAAGCTCCTCAACCTCATTTCTCAGGTATTCCACCAGCAAAGACATAAGTGCCTGAACCTCATCCTTTGGACGTTTCCAGTTTTCTGTTGAGAAGGAATATAGGGTAAGATATTTTACTCCTATTGATGATGATGTTTTAACTATATCCCTTATTGCTTCTACTCCTGCCTTATGACCCGCTGCCCGAGGGAGTCCTCTTTTTTTTGCCCATCTTCCGTTCCCATCCATTATAACTGCAATATGGACAGGAACTCTGCTCATTTCTATATGATTTTTCAAATCCTTATTATGAATGCCAGACTTATTCTTCCATTTAAACATTCCTATCCTCCTGCTTCTAAAAAACCCCCTCAAAAGAGGGGGCCCCTCAGCTTTAGGGAATCTCTTGATATCCCTAGCATGGGAAATTATTATTAAAGGTATTTTATACTAGTATAAAGCATATGTTTAAAAATACGCCACATATATAATAGGCTCTTCTTTTTCCACTATTTTTATTATCCGCAGCTCATCTCCCATTCTGGTATTCTTTCGGTCCTTCAGCTCTGCTAAGGTATAGCATATATCATTTTCAATAAGCCATGGTTTTACATCACTAAATCTGCGGCCTAATAGTTTTCTCAGTTCCATCCTATACTGACATTATTTCCTTTTCTTTTGCTTCTACTATTTTATCGGCTTCCTTAACATAGCTGTCAGTTAGCTTCTGGATTTCATCCTCTGTCTTCTTTAATTCGTCCTCAGAGTGGCTGCCTTCCTTTTTTATTGCTTTAAGCTTCTCGTTATAGTCCCTGCGTATAGACCTTATAGCAACCTTTGCTTCCTCTCCATGCTTTTTAACGACCTTTACTAGGTTTTTCCTGGTCTCCTCTGTAAGCTCAGGCACAACAAGCCTTATTACAGTGCCATCGTTTGTTGGATTCATGCCAAGATCTGATTTTTGTATTGCTTTTTCGATGTCCTTTATAAGGCTCTTTTCCCATGGCTGAATGGTTATCATACGAGGATCTGGGGTTGTAATAGTTGCAACGTTGGCAAGAGCTGTTGGACTTCCATAATAATCAACAGTAATCTTATCCAGTATAGATGGATTAGCTCTTCCTGCCTTCAATGTCTGGAGTTCCTTTTTAAGTACATCCATGGTCTTTTTCATTTTTTCCTCAGCTGCCGATTTTACCTCTTTTATCATAGCTTTGCCTCCTCTTATTTTTATATATTTTTACTTATTTGATACCAGAGTGCCTATATCCTCTCCACACACTGCTTTTTTAATATTTCCAGGTTCATCAAGCGCAAAAACCAATATAGGAATATCATTATCCTTGCACAGTGATGTAGCAGTAAGGTCCATGACCTTCAAATCCCTTTCAAGAACCTCCATATAGGTAAGACTCTTAAACTTAACTGCATTCTTATTTATATGTGGATCACTGTCATAAACTCCATCTACTTTTTTAGCAAGAAGTATTACCTCTGCATCTATTTCTGCTGCTCTGAGTGCCGCCGTAGTATCAGTGGAAAAGTATGGGCTTCCGGTTCCGGCTGAAAAAATAACAACACGTCCCTTTTCCAAATGCCTTACTGCCCTTCTTCTTATAAACGGCTCTGCTATTTCTCTCATCTCAATTGCAGTCTGAAGCCTTGTATTCACACCTAAGCTTTCCAGCGCATCCTGCAGTGCCAGGCCATTTATTGTTGTAGCCAGCATTCCCATATAGTCAGCAGTAGTTCTGTCCATTTCATGGCCATCTCTGCCTCTCCATATGTTACCTCCGCCTACTACTGCTCCAACCTCAACTCCAAGCTCCACAAGCTCTTTTATTTCCTCAGATATCCTATTTACTACATCAAAATCATATCCAAAGCCTTTATCTCCAGCAAGGGATTCACCACTAAGCTTAAGCATAACCCTTTTATATTTTGGTGTTACCATTATTTACCTCCAAAATATTATATAAAATATTTTTACCTTAATATTTATTATATATTAAATATAATTATTTTCATAGTTTATAAAAAAGAGAACACTGAAGTGTTCTCTTTATATACTACATACCTGCCTGTTTCATTACCTCTTCAGCAAAGTTCTCTTCCTTCTTTTCGATTCCTTCACCATTTTCAAATCTGGCGAATTTAACAATTGAAAGGCTCTTGCCCATTTCCTTTTCCTTCTGCTGGAGGAACTTCTTTATGGACAAATCCTGATCCCTTATCCAAGGCTGTTCAATCAGGCATACTTCCTTATAGTACTTTTGTACTTTTCCTTCTACTATCTTATCTACAATCTTCTCAGGCTTTCCTTCGTTCAAGCACTGCTGTCTGTAGATTTCCCTTTCCTTATCAAGGGTTTCTTCGCTAACCTCTTCAGGATTAATGTAATATGGATGTGCTGCCGCTACCTGAAGTGCAACTTCCTTTGCAACTTCTTTAGCTCCATCACAGGTGCAGCCTTCAACCTGAACCATAACAGCAATTCTTCCGCCACCATGGATATACTCGGCAATAACACCGTTTTCTGTGTTAAACCTTTCAAACCTTCTGAAGGACATATTCTCTCCCAGCTTTGCTATTAAAGCAGTTATTGCATCCTTTACAGTTATAGTAGCATCTGCAATATATGACTCTGCGAGTATATCCTCAACTGTTTCCGCCTTAGAAGCGGCAACCTGCTTTGCAATGTTTGTTGTAAGCGCTACAAAATCTTCGTTCTTTGCAACGAAGTCTGTTTCACAGTTAACCTCTACAACAACACCGGTCTTTCCATCTTCAGTTATGTAGGTCATAACAAGTCCTTCTGCAGCTATTCTTCCTGATTTTTTTGCTGCTGCAGCCAAACCCTTTTCCCTTAAAATTTCTACGGCCTTATCAAAATCTCCCTCAGCTTCTGTGAGAGCTTTTTTGCAGTTCATCATTCCTGCACCAGTTTTTTCTCTTAACTCAGCAACCATTTTTGCAGTAATAACCATTTTATCTCCTCCAATATGTTATTAAAGGTAAGGGGTAAGATAATATCATTCCCCTTACCTTATTATTTATTCTGCCAGCTGTTCGCCTTGTCTTCCTTCGATTATAGCGTCTGCTATCTTTCCAGCAATAAGCTTTACAGCTCTTATTGCATCATCGTTTCCAGGAATTACATAATCAACTTCCTCAGGATCGCAGTTAGTATCTACGATTCCGACAACCGGTATTCCGAGGATTTTAGCTTCAGCAACTGCATTCTTTTCTTTTCTTGGGTCAACTACGAAAAGCATATCTGGAAGCTTTGTCATGTTCTTTATTCCGCCCAGATTCCTTTCAAGCTTTTCTCTCTCATGTCTGAGCTTTATAACCTCTTTTTTAGGAAGAAGTTCAAATGTTCCATCCTCTTCCATCTTTTCTATTTCGAAAAGTCTTTCTATTCTTGTTCTGATGGTCTTGAAATTTGTAAGCATTCCACCAAGCCATCTTTCGTTAACATAGTGCATTCCACACCTTGCTGCTTCTTCCTTCACTGAGTCCTGAGCCTGCTTTTTAGTTCCAACAAAGAGTATTTCCTTATTTTCTACAGCCTCGCCCTTTACGAAGTCATAAGCCTCTTCCATTTTCTTTACAGTTTTCTGGAGATCTATAATATAGATTCCGTTTCTCTCTGTAAAGATGTACTGAGCCATCTTAGGGTTCCACCTTCTGGTCTGATGACCAAAATGAACTCCCGCCTCAAGTAATTGTTTCATTGATATAACTGACATAAAGCACCTCCTGGTTTTTTTCCTCCGTCATATTCATTTTCTCAAAGAGCTCTTACTGAGCACCTCTTTTTGAATTGTATGACGTGTGTATTTATTACCTCTGATAGTATATCATACAATATTCTATCAGGCAACAGTCATTATTTATTATTTATTATTTATCTTTTTTTATTTTTTAGCCCTTGTATTTTCTAAGCTCATCCAGCAGCTTATCATTAAGGACCCTTATATAAGTACCCTTCATTCCAAGTGATCTGGACTCTATTACTCCGGCACTTTCAAACTTTCTAAGGGCATTAACAATTACAGACCGGGTTATTCCTACCTTATCTGCAATCTTACTTGCAACCAGTAGTCCTTCATTTCCATCCAGTTCCTCAAATATATGCTCCACTGCCTCAAGCTCCGAGTAAGAAAGCGTTCCTATTGCTAACTGGAGTACAGCTCTCTTTCTTGCATCCTCTTCGATTTCATCCTGCTTGGACCTTATGATTTCCATTCCAACTATAGCAGCACTGTATTCACCCAAAACCAGATCATCATCTGTAAACTCTGATTTATACCTGGCAATTATAAGTGTGCCCAGCCTTTCACGGTTTCCTATAATAGGTATTATTGTAGTTGTCTTTCCTTTATGCATGCACTCTTCTTTATTGTTGAACACACACTCTCCGTCAGTTGTGAGGTTTGCCCTTGTTTCCTCAATCTTTAGCAGCTTGTTATTATATTCCTCTGGAAACCTCTGCTGTTCTATTACGCTGCTTTTAAGCTCATCGCATTCACTGTTATCTAAAAGACCATAGCCCAGCACCTTGCCTTTCCTGCTTGCCACATATACATTACACTCCATTACCTTGCTAAGAAGCTGACAGATATCAGTAAATATAACTGTTTCTGTAGCCGATTTCTGGAGTATCTTGTTTAGCATTCTGGTTTTTTCTAATAAAGATCCCATTTCAACTCTCCTTTAGTTATTTTTTAAATGATGTATTTTCTTGTGTCCCTTGCATTAAACACGCCTTCTGTATTTCTATGAACATAATCCTTATTTATTACAACCCTCATCATATCTGTACTTGGTGCTTCAAAGGAAGCTTCCATAAGCACCTGTTCAATAACTGTATGGAGTCTTCTTGCACCTATATCCTCGTTTTGAAGGTTCATTTCATAAGCCGCTTCTGCTATAGCTTCAATACCGTCATCTGTAAATTCAAGTTCCACATTATCTGATTTTAAAAGCTCAATATACTGCTTTGTAAGAGCGTTTTTAGGCTTAAGAAGTATCTGTATAAAATCCTCTTTGGAAAGGCTCTTGAGCTCAACCCTTACCGGGAATCTTCCCTGTAGCTCCGGTATAAGATCAGTAACCTTTGCTACATGGAAGGCACCTGCAGCTATAAAAAGCATATAGTCTGTCTTTACTGGTCCATATTTAGTATTAACAGTACTTCCTTCTACTATAGGAAGGATATCCCTCTGTACCCCTTCCCTTGAAACGTCTGGGCCATTGGTGCTTCCCCTGCCTGCAATTTTATCTATTTCATCAATAAATATTATTCCATCCTCTTCAGCCCGTCTCTTAGCCTCCTCATATACATCATCCATGTCTATAAGGTGTGAGGCTTCCTCCTGTTCAAATATCCTCAGGGCTTCCTTTACAGTAACCTTTTTCAGTTTTTTCTTTTTAGGAAACATGTTTCCTAAAACATCCTGGAGATTCAGGTTTACCTCTTCCATACCTCCTCCAGCAATTATCTCAAATGGAGAAGAGGAATTATCCTCCATCTCTACCTCTATAACCAAATCATCTATTAATCCCTGTTTAAGCTGCTCCCTAAGCTGCTCTCTCTCTGGCAAAAGGGACTGGTCCATCTCCTCCTCACCAGTTTCCTCCTGGTTCTGAAAGTTGAAGAACATAACAAGAGGATTCTGTGGAGATTCCTTCTTTCTTTTATCAGGAACCAGTATTTCTATTATCCTTTCTATTGCCAGTTCATGGGCACGGAGTCTTACCCTTTCAATCTTCTCTTCCCTTACCAGTCTCACAGATTCATCCACAAGGTCTCTTATTATGGAGTCTACATCCCTTCCCACATATCCGGTTTCACTAAACTTTGTTGCTTCAACCTTAATGAAGGGGGCACTTACCAGCTTTGCAAGCCTTCTTGCTATTTCAGTTTTTCCCACACCTGTAGGGCCAATCATCAGTATGTTCTTAGGCATTATGTCATCCCTCATGTCATCGCTTACCAGTCTCCTCCTGTACCTGTTTCTAAGGGATATGGCCACCATTTTTTTAGCCTGCTCCTGACCTATAACATACCTGTCAAGCTCACCTACTATTTGTTTTGGAGTCAAATAATCCATAACGCATTCCCCCTATGGCCTTATAAACACTCAACGTTAATATTGCTGTTGGTGTAAATACAGATTTCAGAAGCAATTGTAAGTGCATTTCTTACTATATCCTGTGAATCCATATCCGTATATCTGTACATGGCACGGGCAGCTGCAAGAGCATACATCCCTCCTGAGCCAATGGCAGCTATCCCATCATCCGGTTCTATTATCTCTCCTCCACCTGAAAGTATAAGAAGATTTTCCTTATCTGCTACTATCATGAGTGCTTCAAGCTTCCTGAGCATTTTGTCATTTCTCCACAGCTCAGTAAGGTCTATTGCTGCCTTTTTTATGTTGCCCCCATGCTGCTGCAGCTTCTCCTCAAACCTCTCAGACAGAGTAAATGCATCTGCCACAGAGCCTGCGAAACCCATCAGCACCTGATTGCTGTAAATCTTTCTTATTTTATTTGCAGTACTTTTAATTATTGTATTTTCTCCAAACGTAACCTGGCCATCACCAGCAATGGCTACCTTACCATTCTTTCTGACTGCCACTATGGTGGTTGCTTTAAACATACTTACACCTTCCCCCACCTGCCGCAATTATTTTAATTGTTTGAAATATTCAAACAATTAAAATATATCACAGAGCCAAATTTTATTCAATGTTAATTTTATTAATCTCCATAAACTCTCCTAAGGCTTCAAGGGCTCTTTCTGATATTTTTCTATTCTTAAGCCTCTTGTCCCTTATTCTTTCCCCTAACGCTGGTATAAGTCCAAAATTAATATTCATAGGCTGGAAGTTTGAAACCGTTTCATCTGATATATAGCTGGCCAAAGAACCTATTGCCGTCTCCTTAGGAAAAACAAGAGGCTCTTTTCCATTAATAATTCTCTCCATGTTTATGCCTGCAAGCATTCCCATAGATGCAGACTCAATATACCCTTCCACCCCAGATACCTGTCCTGCTACCATAACCTTAGGGTATTTCTTCATCTGAAGTGTGGGCTTAAGCAGCTTTGTAGAGTTTATGTATGTATTCCTGTGCATAACACCATATCTTACAAACTCAGCCTTTTCTAGTCCTGGTATCATGCTGAATACCCTTTTCTGTTCACCCCATTTAAGATGGGTCTGAAAACCTACAATATTATAGAGTGTTCCGTCTGAGTTGTCCTGACGTAGCTGTACAACAGCATGTGGATGAACTCCTGTTCGTGGGTCCTTTAAACCAACAGGCTTAAGCGGCCCATAAAGTAGAGTATCTATTCCACGCTCAGCCATTTTCTCTACAGGCATACAGCCCTCAAAAACAACTTCCTTTTCGAAGGACTTCATCTCTGCCATATCTGCATTAACAAGCTCCTTCCAGAAAGCCTCGTACTCCTCCTTATTCATAGGGCAGTTATAATAATCTGCCTCACCCTTATCATATCTTGAAGCCTTAAAAGCAACATCTTTGTTTATGGAATCATATGTAACTATTGGTGCAGCCGCATCATAGAAATATAGGTATTCACATCCTGTCAATTTACCTATTTCTCTTGAAAGCTCTTCAGAGGTAAGTGGTCCTGTTGCTATAATTGTATGCTCATCACTGTCTATATGTGTAACCTCATCCCTTATTACATGAATATTAGGATGTTTTAATATTGCTGATGTTATACACTCAGAGAAGCCCTCCCGGTCCACAGCCAGCGCTCCTCCTGCAGGAACTGCATGCTCATCTGCACATTTCATTATTAGTGAATTAAGCCTCCTAAGTTCCTCCTTAAGAAGGCCAACAGCATTCTCCAGCTGGTTGCTCCTTAATGAATTACTGCAAACCAACTCTGCAAACTTATCTGTATGGTGTGCGGGAGTACTTTTTACCGGCCTCATCTCATACAGCTCTACAGAGATACCCCTTTCAGCCAGCTGAAAGGCTGCCTCGCTGCCTGCAAGCCCTGCTCCAATTACCTTAACTTTCATTTCTTACTTATCCCCTTCGTTTTTATAGTTGCACTGTTCATTGCTACATTTTAGTATCTTATTTCCTTTAGAGAGCTTTTCTACAAGCATGCTTCCGCAATCCGGGCATTTATCATTTGTAGGCTTATCCCAGCTTACGAAATTACACTGTGGATATCCACTGCATCCATAGAATATTCTTCCCTTTTTGGACTTTCTTACTACTATGTTCTTGCCACATTTAGGGCAGTCTACATCCAGCTCCTCCACAAGTGGTTTAGTATTCTTGCATTCAGGATATTTAGGACATGCCAGGAACCTTCCGAATCTTCCCTTTTTGATTACCATGTTGCTGCCGCATTTATCACATACAATATCAGTTTCCTCTACAGGCTCCTCAATATTTATTTTTTCTATGCTCTCCTCCGCTACTTTAAGCAGCTGGCTGAAGGGTTTGTAAAACTCATCAATGACTCCCTTCCAGTCAGCATCTCCTTCTTCTATTCTATCAAGCTTGTTTTCAATATCAGCTGTAAAATCAATATCAAGTATGCTCTTAAAGTATTCCTTAAGCAGGTCCGTTACCACCGTACCCAGCTCAGTTGGTATCAGGTTTTTCTTTTCCCTTAAAACATAGCCTCTGTCTGTTATGGTGCTTATTATAGGAGCATAGGTACTTGGACGCCCTATTCCGTTTTCCTCAAGTGCTTTAACAAGGCTGGCTTCAGTGTATCTTGCTGGAGGCTGTGTAAAGTGCTGGGCTTTCTCAAGCTCCCTAAGAGGAAGCTTTTCCCCCTCCTGAAGCTCAGGCAGCCTGCCGTTTTCATTATCCTCCTCTATTGAATACACCTTAAGGAAGCCCATATGCTTTATGGTACTTCCACTAGATCTGAAAACGTATCGTCCTGCATTTATATCTACAGTAACTGTATCATAAACAGCATCTGACATTTGACTGGCAATAAAACGCGACCATATAAGATTATAAAGCTTATACTGGTCACCAGTCAGGGATTCCTTAATGCTCTCAGGGCTTTTATCTGTATAGGTTGGTCTGATAGCCTCATGGGCATCCTGTATGTTCTTCTTTGTCTTATAGGTTCTTCTGCTTTCTGGCAGGTACTCCTGGCCATAGCTTTCCTTTATATATTGGGCAGCACTGTCTTGTGCTTCCTCTGATATCCTCACTGAATCTGTCCTCATGTAGGTTATTAAACCAACAGTTCCCCCTTTTTTCAGTTCTATACCCTCATAGAGCTGTTGGGCTACCGACATGGTTTTCTTTGTTGTAAAATTAAGCTTTTTATATGCCTCCTGCTGAAGTGTGCTGGTTGTAAAGGGAGGGTAAGGGCTTTTCTTCCTTTCCTGCTTCTTTACGCTTCCAACTACATACTCTTCTTTATTGAGCTCATCAATTATGGAATTCACCTGTGATTCGTCATCCATCACAGGCTTTTCTCCAGATACGCTGAAAAGCTTTGCATCAATCGTCTTGGCTCCTGCCTTGAGCTTCGCCACCAATGACCAGTATTCCTTTGGAATAAATTCAGATATTTCCTTTTCTCTGTCACATATGAGCTTAACTGCAACGGATTGAACCCTTCCTGCACTTAAACCCCACTTTATTTTGTGCCACAGAAGCGGGCTTATCTGATAGCCCACCAGCCTGTCAAGGACTCTTCTGGCCTGCTGTGCATCTACAACATTCATATCTATAGTCCTAGGATGCTTCAGGGCATCCTTAATAGCACCTTTAGTTATCTCATGGAATTCAACCCTGCATTTATCCTTCTCTTCAAGCCCAAGAATATGTGATAAATGCCAGGATATAGCCTCTCCCTCACGGTCCGGGTCGGTTGCCAGCAGAACCCTGTCTGCCTTCCTTGCTTCCTTTCTGATTGTATCAAGAAGCTGTCCTTTTCCCCTTATGGTTATGTATTTGGGCTCATAATTGTCCTCTACATTGACACCCATCTGGCTTTTAGGCAAGTCCCTGACATGTCCCATGGATGCTTCCACCTTATAGTTTTTTCCAAGAAATTTTCCTATTGTCTTGGCCTTAGCCGGAGACTCTACTATTATAAGGGACTGTCCCATCGCGAACACCTCCACTAGTTTTCGAAATTTAATAACAGATTGTATTATAACAGAAATTTCTAATAAATCAAGCTTAGCATATATAATATCCCCCGTACACCCTTCTGATAGCTCCTTTACATTCAAGGGTGCTTAACAGGGCAAGCATATCCTCCACCTTAAGCTCAGGATGCATGGAACATAAGCCCTCCAGTGTAACTGCTCCTGCTTTTAATGCCTCAAATATTGGTCTTTCACTCTCATCCACCTGCACTCTTCTTGCTGCAATCGGAAGTATACCATACTCCTCCAATATATCCCCTACACATGTAACGGGCTTAGCACCATCCTTTATGAGACTGTTTGTACCCTGGCTCGATGGGCTGAATATGTTTCCGGGAACAGCAAAAACATCCCTTCCCTGTTCAAGTGCCAGCTTAGCTGTTATAAGTGATCCGCTTTTTTCACCCGCCTCAATAATTATAACTCCCTTTGATATTCCGCTAATAATCCTGTTCCTCCTAGGAAAATTGCCTGCATAAGGAGGGATATCAGGTAGATACTCTGTTATAACACAACCCTTGGAGCATATTTCCTCAAACAACTTTCTGTTCTGTGGAGGATATATATTTTTAAAACCGCTTCCCATTATCGCAATGGTACTTCCTTCACCATCTAAACATCCCCTGTGGGCACTTGAATCGATTCCTCTGGCGAGACCGCTTACAACCGTAATTCCCCTTACAGCCATCTCCATTGAAAGCTTATATGCTGCAGATTTTCCATAGTCAGAAGCCCTTCTGGCTCCTACTACAGCCAGGCAGCTTTCAAAGTCAGGAATTTCTCCCTTTACAAAGAGTGCTGGTGGAGGGTCATATATGTTTTTCAGCTGCTCAGGATACTCTTCATCATTATATAGTATGGTTTTTATTTCTTCCTTATTAATATATTCACAGGCACTCTCCCATGTCTTCATATTTTGTGAGTTTTTTATTTCCTGTACCTCAAGAAGGCTTGCTCCAAGGGAAACACAATCCCCCTCATCCATGTGGTACAGCATATAGGGTGTTATTCCAGATTCCAGAACTTCCAGCTTTAAAGCCGTTTTAATCCTTAGTCCAATAAACCAAAGTTTATATAAAAGCTCATCCATAGTTCTTCCCCACTTTATCAGTTATGATAATATCACTTATTATATTAATTAAAATTATTATACTTATTATTTTTATTATTTTTCTGCAATTCTTCACTTCCAAATCAAGCCCAATATTTACGGTCAAGTACACGGTACTGTATTGCCTCTGCCACCTGCTTCTCCCCAATTTTCTCCTCACTGTCCATGTCTGCAATAGTCCTTGCCACCTTAAGTATCTTTCCGTAAGCTCTGGTGCTTAGGGTCATGGACTTAAATGCACTCTCAATTAATGCCTCAGCCTTTATTGTCATTGGACAGTATCTTTTAATATGCCTCTGCTTCATCTGGGAGTTGAACAGTATTCCCTCATTTTTAAACCTTTCAAGCTGCACTGCTTTAACCCTCTCCACCCTTTTCTTTATTTCCTCTGAGCCCTCTTCCGTCTGATCACTGTTTATCTCCTCATATTTCACCGGGTCTATGTTTATATGTATATCTATTCGGTCTAGTAGCGGTCCCGACACCCTGTTTAAGTATGCCCTTATCTGGTTCTCGCTACACCTGCACTGTTTAAGCTGATATCCATAATATCCACAGGGACAAGGGTTCATGCTGGCAACCATTAAAAATCTTGATGGGTATTTATATCTCCCCTTAACCCTTGATATGCTTACCTCACCATCCTCCAGAGGCTGTCTTAATGCCTCCAGTATATCCCTCCTGAACTCAGGTAGCTCATCTAAAAACAGAACTCCGTTATGGGCCAGGGATACCTCCCCAGGCATAGGAACGCTGCCTCCTCCTATAATTGATGCCGTACTTGAGGAGTGATGAGGACTGCGGAAGGGAGGAGCCATTATAATCCTGTTGTTATTCTTAAGCATACCTGCTATGCTGTATATCTTTGTTGTATCAAGTCCCTGGTCAAATGTAAGCTGAGGAAGTATAGTGGTCAGTCTTTGTGCAAGCATTGTCTTTCCCCCTCCCGGAGGACCAATCATCAGCAGGTTATGAAAACCTGAGGCAGCAATCTCTGCTGCCCTTCTGGCAGCTCTCTGACCCTTTATTTCACTGAAATCCACATCACTTTGGAGGGTAGGTTCCTCCTGTCTGGCTGATGAGACTGCTTTTTCTAAAGGAGCCACACCGGCGAAAAAATCCACCAATTCCCCCAGAGTTGAAACAGTATACACATCGCAGTCCTTTACAAATGCAGCCTCCCCCAGGTTCTCATGAGGTATGAATATACTGTTGTAGCCCAGCCTCTGAGCCTCTATTATCATAGGCAATATGCCCCTGACCTCCCTGATCTCCCCATTTAAGGACAGCTCTCCTATAAAGATACCGCCCATAACACTCTTATGCTCAATATTGCCGCTGCACACCAGTATACCTATAGCTATGGCCAGGTCCATATGGGTACCTTCCTTTTTTATATCTGCAGGGGCAAAATTCACTGTTATCTTATCCACAGGAAACTCAAAGCCTGAGTTTTTTATAGCTGTCCTTACCCTTTCCTTGGACTCCTTCACCACAGCATCAGGAAGTCCAACCATATTAAAATTGGGAAGACCCTTCTGTATATCCACCTCTATTTCAATAGTATAGCCCTCTATTCCAATGAGGCCTATGGAATTAATCTTGCATATCATAGCATTACCCCGCTTTCCTAGGTAGATTATTCCCACTAGGATAATGCATAAACATAGTAAGGAAAAAAATTAGTATTTACATAAATAAAAAACCAGGACCCCCTCAGCAATCTTCAATTGTGCTGGTGGGTCCCGGAAGCCTTGTTGTTTTCATAGCCTATTTATTAATATCTTGTTTAATCACCGGAGAATTTGTAATCAAATTCAATTTACCCTGATCCGGTGTTCGTATATCACATTCATAATCAAAGCAATATATTGTTCCATCAGTTCTGAGTAAAGTGGTTACAATTGGGATAGTTTTTAAAGTAACAATTTCATTTCTATATTTTATTTCAATATGGTATTCATCTGGAATGCCCACCACTTCCGACCAGACACTTGAACTCCAAACATGAGATTGCTTATACATATACCCGCCTTGTAAATGCAGAAGCAATGCCAATACTACTACAAGTATAAAATTTTTTCGCCAGGTTCTCCTATTGATCATCTTTACAAGCACAGTTATAAACCAAACTATTGTCAGCAAAGGTACCAGTATAAGCCCAACTGAATATCCTTCATGGAACCCATAAGAAAAGTAAGAATAATTTCCCTGGCTAGACAAACCCTCCTCCCATAGATAAATCAGCCAGTAAAGCACGATTGATGTGATACCAACTGCACATCCAATTGCACGCTTGTTCATTTGCCAGGCGGTATGTTTTAATACATCATCTTCCCTTGGAATATTCACTGACTTCTTAGGCAAGTCAGTTTTTAACTCCTGAAGCAGATTCCTGCATTTCTCACATTCCTGGATATGGTCTTCTACGCACTTACGGCTGGACTCACTGCAGACATCATCCAAATACAGTGGAAGCAAATCTGTAACAACATCACAATTATTATTCATTATTCATCCCCCTTTTCATTAAGCATTTTTTGAAGTTGTACCCTCGCCCTGTAGAAAGTCACTCGCACCCAATTTTCACTTTTACCATATTCATATGCTAAGCTGGAATAGGAGCAGTCGCCTAAAGCCTTTTTCATGAAAACCGATCTATAGGGTTCAACAAGCTGTTCAATCAAATCCACCCAATCACATAAATAGCTGTCTTGAATACCTTCCTCCATGAACGGTAATGTTGCATTTCGTTTCCACTTTTTCAGTTGATCAAACCAGACGTTCTTTGCTATCTGACATAGCCACACTGAAATTTTGCTTTCTCCCCTGTAAGAATCGATATTTATAAGTGCCTTCACAAACGTTTCCTGAAGTATGTCTTCCACATCCCGTGTTGGGCATCCAATGCTGATTAAATAACGATAAACCAATTTAGCGTTTTCTCGGTAGACTGGTCCAAATGCATCATCATTTACCGTATGCATGTACAACTTCCTTTCTTTGGTACTCTGCTTATATGACTGTTTGGGAATTCATTTTATTACAAGCATTTTTAAAAATAATAGTTTAAAAGTGACTTATAATTTCAATACTATTAGAAAGCACCTGCCATGGCAGATGCTTTCTTTTATGAACAAATCATTTCATAATTAAAATATTCATATTTAGCCCTGCTTAAAGTGTATGAATTCTTTAACCCTTCTTTTGCAGTATAATTTTAACCATTAACAAATACACTGTTTTCTATCAACATAATTATATTATAAAGCATATAATTTCACAATATTTGTAATTATACCCATTAATTTCTTTACAAGAGCTTCTATATAATAACAAACAAACTCACCCATAGCAAAATCAAAGATTGCTTGTGGACCCCATAAACCTTGTTGTACTCATAATAAGAACTCCTGCTACATAATTATAGCAGGAGTGCAAAACATATTTTTCACTTTTTTCTTTCCTACAGCTCCACCTTTGGCAGCCTGGCAAAGCTCTTCTCAAGCTCCTCATCAGTTGGGATATAGTCTCCCATCTGTCCATC